>NZ_JPOE01000005.1:311462-622925 GCF_000733775.1 Thiomonas sp. FB-Cd
GAAAAAAAACACGAGCTTGGGCTGATTCACATCGCCCACCTCGGGCAAACGCTCAAACAGTTCGGACAGCAGCCAAAGCAGAAATGTGGCATACAGGCGGGGCGACTGGTAAAGCCTTTCAGCAGCCAAGATGTTGATCATTCCACGACCGCTGCCGTCCCTCTGCATCAAGTCGTCGATGTCGAGCATGGGCTCACCGAAAAACTGTTCGGCGTTCTGCGACTGCAGTTGCAACAGGCCACGCTGGATGGCGCCGATGCTCGCGGCGCTGATGTTCCCATACTCCGTCGTGAACCGTGGTGCCTCGTCGCCCACATGCTTGAGCATGGCGCGCAGGTCTTTGAGGTCGAGCAGCAACAAGCCGCCGTCGTCGGCAATCTTGAAGACAAGATTGAGCACTCCGGCCTGCGTCTCATTGAGCTGAAGCAGTCGCGCGAGCAACAGCGGGCCCATATCCGAGATCGTCGCGCGCACCGGGTGACCCAGCTCGCCGAATACGTCCCAGAGTGTCACGGGGAAAGCGCGCCATTGTGGCTCGGGCAAACCCAGGCTTTTCAATCGCGCCTCCAGCTTGGGGGTCGGCAGCCCTGCTTGACTGATTCCCGCGAGATCGCCCTTCACGTCGGCCATGAACACAGGGGTCCCAATGCGAGAAAACGCCTCAGCCAGAACCTGCAGGCTCACCGTCTTGCCACTGCCGGTGGCACCGGTGATGAGGCCATGCCGGTTAGCCATGCTCGGGAGCAATTGGCATTGCACCGTGCCATGCTGTGCAATGAGTATGGGCTCGGCCATGCGCGATGTCTCCCGGTGAGGGCCGTAAAATGGCCCTTAAGACTTAAATTCCCTGGACGGCCAGTCTAACAACGCAAAAATTACCTGTAGAGCCGCCCCGGGTTCGGCGCGCCCTCTTTCGGGAGTGTGTGTCGATTGCAGTCTGTCTTCTGGGGATTCCACAAAATCGTTAAGGCGCTTCAGCGCCGGGAGAGATCATCTATGGCTGGCCATTCCAAATGGGCCAATATCCAACACCGCAAAGGCCGCCAGGACGAAAAGCGCGGCAAGGTGTGGACGAAGATCATCCGCGAAGTGACCGTCGCCGCCAAGCTTGGCGGGGGTGATCCGGCGGCCAATCCACGCCTGCGCATGGCATTGGACAAGGCGCGCGAAGCCAATATGCCGGCCGACAACCTCAAACGGGCGATTGACCGGGGCACCGGCAACCTCGACGGCGCACACTATGAAGAGATCCGCTACGAGGGGTATGGTCCTGGGGGAGCCGCTCTCATCATCGACTGCATGACGGACAACCGCGTGCGCACTGTGGCTGAGGTGCGCCATGCACTATCGAAGCTCGGCGGCAATCTGGGCACGGAAGGTTCGGTCGCATTCCAGTTCAAGCACTGTGGTCAGTTCCTTTTCGCGCCGGGTACCAGCGAGGACGCGGTGATGGAGGCTGCTCTGGATGCAGGCGCCGAGGACGTCAACGCACTTGACGACGGGTCCGTGGAAGTCATTTGCGAGCCGGGCGATTTCGAGGCCGTGCGCAAGGCCTTCGAGGCGGCCGCGCTAAAGCCGGAGCTGGCCGAGCTCGGCATGAAGCCAAGCGTGGAGGTGGAACTCACGGGCGATGACGCCGAGCGCATGCAAAAGCTCGTGGACGCGCTGGAGGACCTGGACGACGTCCAGCGCGTGGATCACAACGCCATCCTTCCTTGACTCCACCTTGCACCCCAGAACAACCATGAAAATCCTGGTCATCGGGTCCGGCGGGCGCGAGCATGCCCTGGCCTGGAAACTCGCACAGTCCCCGCGCGTCAAAAAAGTGTTTGTCGCACCTGGAAATGGTGGCACGGCGCGGGAAACGAGAGTGGAAAACCTGCCTCTCACCGACATTGCCCAGCTGGCGGATTTCTGTGTTGCCGAGGACATTCATTTGACGGTGGTCGGCCCCGAATCGCCGCTGGCAGCTGGAATCGTGGACCATTTCCGCATGCGCCGCCTGCGCATTTTCGGACCCACGCAGGGCGCGGCCCAACTCGAGAGCTCCAAAGCCTTCGCCAAGGCCTTTATGCAGCGCCACGCCATTCCAACCGCAGACCACCGCACCTTCAGCGACGCGCTCCAGGCTCATGCCTATATTGACGAGCGAGGCGGGCCACTCGTGGTCAAGGCAGATGGCCTCGCCGCAGGCAAGGGGGTCGTCGTTGCGCAAACGCCGGACGAGGCTCACGCTGCTGTCACTGACATGCTTGAGCGCAACACCTATGGCGTGCGGCACGGCGAGGGCGGCGCACGTGTCGTGATTGAAGACTTCCTCCAAGGCGAGGAAGCCAGCTTCATCGTGCTGGTGGATGGGTGCAATGTCGTCCCTCTTGCTTCAAGCCAGGATCACAAGCGACTGAAAGACGGCGACTTCGGTCCCAACACGGGCGGCATGGGCGCGTACTCCCCGGCGCCGGTGGTCACGCCCGAGGTGCACGCGCGTGTGATGCGCGAGATCATCCTGCCCACAGTACAGGCGATGGCCGCTGAAGGCCACCCCTATACGGGCTTTCTCTATGCAGGACTGATGATTGACGCGCAGGGCCGAGCCAAGACCTTGGAATTCAACTGCCGACTGGGTGATCCTGAAACGCAACCGATCCTGATGCGCCTGAAAAGCGACCTCGTCTCCGTGCTGGATGCCGCCATTGACGGCCGGCTCGACAAGCTGGAGTTGCAATGGGACAGGCGCACGGCGCTGGCCGTTGTCATGGCCGCCAGCGGCTACCCTGAAGCCCCAAGGTTGGGAGACCCCATCACCAGTATTCCCAAGCCGGAAGACGACCTCCGTGTCTTCCACGCAGGGACCGTGCTCGACCACGACGTCCTGCGCACAAGCGGCGGACGCGTATTGACGGTCACGGCGCTCGGGGACTCGGTGCGCATGGCGCAAGCCCGCGCCTATGCTGGGGTCAGGCAGATCGCGTTCGACGGAATGCAATTCCGGCAAGACATCGGCTATCGCGCCGTGAAACGCTAGGCGGCGCCGTGCCAGGGCTCGCCCAGACAGGCCATGGCGCCCGTCTCGGGCAAACACGGTTAGCGCGAGGATGGGCTGGCGCAATCGCCTAACACGCATCCAGCGGGCATGCGCTCAGATAACGCCGTCTTCACGCAGCGCCGCAATTTGTGCGCCGTCCAACCCCAACTCGCGCAGCACTTCATCGTTGTGCGCTCCGAGCTCGGGACCGAGCCAACGGGTGCCGCCGGGTGTCACCGACAGGCGCGGGGCAGGAGCCGGAATGTCCACCGGCTGGCCGTCCGCCAGCCGGTGGTGCTCGAACATGCCACGCGACTGAAATTGCGGGTCGGCGGCAATATCGGCAATGCTGTAAATGCGGCTGCTCGGCACGTCCGCGCTGCGCATGGCCTGCACGATTGCCTCGGCGTCTTGCAAGCCCGCCCAGCTTTGGATGGCTGCATCAATCGCCGCCGCCTGTTGCATTCGCCCCGGGTTGTTGGCCAACGCCGGGTCCTCGGCCATGTCCAGCCGGCCGATGGCTCGCATCAAACGCTTGAATATGGCATCCCCATTGCCTGAGATCTGCACCCACTCACCGCCTTTGCTTCGGTACACATTCGACGGCACGATGCCCGGAATGCTCGTTCCGGTGCGCTCGCGCACAATGCCCGCGGCACTGTACTCCATGAGCGTGCTTTCCATCATGTTGAACACGCTCTCGGTCAATGCCACATCCACCACTTGGCCAATTCCGCCCGCCCTGCCCGTGTGGCGACCGCCGGTGGCATCGCGGTGGCGCAGCCCCATGAGCGCGCCAATGACCGCATGCAAGGCGGCGATCGAATCGCCAAGCGATAGATTGGCGCGCATCGGCGGCCGGTCCAGGTCGCCCGTGACGTAACGCATGCCGCCCATGGCTTCGGCTATGGCGCCGAACCCCGGCTGGTTGCACATCGGCCCAGTCTGTCCGAAGCCTGAGATGCGCACCATCACGAGGCTGGGGTTGACGGCCCGCAAGTCATCCCAGCCCAGGCCCAGCTTTTCCAGCGCCCCGGGGCGCATGTTCTCAACCACCACGTCGGCCCGCTCCACAAGACGCCGTACGATGTCTCGCCCTCGTTGATCTTTGAGGTCAACGCTGATGCACCGCTTGTTCCGCGCCTGCGCACTCCACCAGAGCGATGTCCCCTGGTGGAGTTGGCGCCAAGTGCGCAGCGGATCGCCGCCGGGGTTCGAACCGCGTGGCGGGGGCTCGACCTTGATCACGTCCGCGCCAAATTCTGCCAAGATTCGCGTGGCAAAAGGCCCGGCGATAAGGCTGCCAAGCTCAACCACGCGCACACCGGCAAGCGGCCCTTGTGTGGTGCCTGCAACAGCTGCGGACTCAAGCATAGAACGGGGAAAACAACAGCGCGATGTTGACGGCCAGCGCGATTGACCACACCAACGAACGCAAACTTGCGTGATCGTTCACGTAAAGCCAGATGTAGAAGCAGCGCAGGATGATCCACGCCACCAGCAGGCCATTGATCGCGGTGAGATTTGCGTGGGCAAATAGCGCGAACAGCGCAGCCGCGAAGAGAAACGGCAGCGCTTCGAACGAATTGGACTGCGCCGCGTTCGCGCGCCTTCGTCGCGGGTCCGGGTTTTGTTCGAGCCAGACGCGTGGCTCGCGATTGTCATAGCGATGATCGCGGGCCCGGAATGCGCCAGACTTGGCGATCCCCGCTGCCAGGATCGGCAATTGCGAAGCAATGAGCAGCAAAGCAGCGGTCAGCAGCATGTGCGTGTCTCGGGCGGTGGCGACTTCGCGTTAGGGTTCCGCACGCCACGGACCGGCGATCCTGGTCCGTGGCGTGTGCATGCACACGTCCGCAACTACGACTACTTAGCCGACATAGTCGGCTGCAACAGTGGCATCCCGATCATTTGCCATGCCCACGACGCGAAGCGCAATGGTGGCCACGATCGCCACGGCAAAGTTGAGGATCAGCGCATACAGGCCGATATAGGCCGGAATGACCATGCCGGCAATGTGCAGCGCATAACCCGATTTCTGGAATCCGGTGAGCGAAGCAGCCCAAATGCCCCAAGCCAAGCCGCTCGCCCAACCCAGCAACAGCGCCTTCGGGTCGAACCAGCGCGTATAGATGCCCGAGACAATCGCCGGCAGGGTCTGCAGGATCAGTATCCCGCCCAGCAGTTGAAGCTGGATGGCGTAAGTCAGGGGCAGAAAGACGATAAACAGAAGCGCCCCGAACTTGACGATCAGCGACACCAGTTTGGCCATGTCGGTTTCCTTTTGAACCGAGCACTTCGGATTGATGTACGGCTTGTAGATATTGCGTGTGAACAGGTTGGCAGCTGCAATCGACATGATGGCTGCAGGCACCAGCGCGCCGATGGCCACTGCCGCGAAACCCACGCCGACAAACCAGCTCGGAAAGAAGTGCAGCAGCAGGCCCGGCATGGCAAACTGCGGGCCATACTGTTTGAAGTACGGCGCCAATTCAGGCAGCTTCGCGATGCCCGATGCATAAGCCACATAGCCCAGCATGGCAATGAGGCCGAGCATGAAGGAATACGCTGGCAGGAACACCCAGTTGCGCCGCAGCGTGTTGGGTCCTTTGGCAGCCAGCACCGCGGTCGTCGAGTGCGGGTACAGCATCAGCGCCAGCGCCGATCCAAAAGCCAGGGTGCCATAGAAGGAGACCAACCCGGTGTTTCCGTCCTTGATCGGCGGCAGCAGCAGATGCGCCTTTGGAATGGCGGCGAAAATGTTGCCAAAGCCGCCCAACTTGATCGGGACGACGATGATGAGCGCGATGACCGTGACATACACGAGCAAATCCTTCACCACCGCGATCGATGCCGGGGCGCGCAAACCGCTTGTGTAGGTGAACGCCGCCAGGATGACGAAGGCGATGACGAGTGGCACGTCGCCAAGCAGGCCATGCGCCGTTGGAAAACCCAGACCGCCGATCACCACCTGGATGCCCACGAGCTGCAGCGCAATGTACGGCATCGTGGCAACGATGCCCGTGAGGGCGACGGCCAGAGCCAGCCCTTGGCTGCCATAGCGGCCAGCCACGAAGTCCGACGCCGTGATGTAGTTGTGCTTGCGTGCCACGACCCACAGGCGCGGCAGAATGGCAAACACAAGGGGGTACACCACAACCGTGTAGGGCAGCGCGAAAAAGCCGAGGGCTCCTGCGCCAAACACGAGGGCCGGCACGGCGATGAAGGTGTAGGCGGTGTACAGATCGCCGCCAATCAGGAACCAGGTGATCCAGGTGCCGAAGCGGCGCCCACCCAGGCCCCACTCGTGCAAATGGCTCATGTCACCCTTGCGCCAGTGCGCCGAGATGAAGCCAATGACGGTGATGAAGACGAACAGCGCCACGAAAACGACGGTTGCGACAATGTTCATGGCTTCAGTCTCCGCTTCCGGGGGGCACAACCATCTTGTAAACAATGGCGATGAAGACTCCCGACACTGGCACCCAGATGAGTTGCCACCAGTAGAAGAACGGAATGCCGAAGAGGCTCGGCTCGAGCGTGTTGTAGAACGGCACGACGAGTACAGCAATGCATGGGATTGCCAGCAGAATGACCTGCAGCAACCCCAGCTTGCGCACTGGGCTTGGATTGGACATGGAAGCTGTCTCCGAAGTGAAAAGGTTGCGGGATCTTCCGCACAACCAACGTGTTTGGCGCAGCGATGCCGCAGCCGTGCAAGTTCGTCAAAGATTACCGGCGAAACCGACAAAACGAAGTGACACAACGTGTGGTATGTAACTATCAGTTACTGAATAAGGGTTTAACCGTATGAGCTTGCAGCCTCGACGCCACATTGTGGGGATTGGCTGGTGCCCGTTGGAGCCGAGTGGTGAATGGTCAATGCCCGAGGCTCGAGGCTCGAGGCCCGAGGCCCGAGGCTTGAGCCTCGCGCCATAGCACCCGCATGCACCCCAAGCTTGTCTTCCTAAGCGGCGCGCTGGCTCCAGGCTCTTTCGACGCGCTTGACCGAAACGGGTGCGGGAGTGCGCAACTCCTGCGCAAACAGTGCCACGCGCAACTCCTCCAGCATCCAGCGCAACTCCACGAGCTGGGCGTCGACAGGCGTACCTCCCTGTTGCGCCCGCTGCCACTCGCGCCTCAGGCGTGCCAGCAGCGGATCCATCTCGGCTTGGCGGGCTGCGTCTCGCGCAGGATCGACACGGAACTTGTCCAGACGCAGTTGCACCGCTTTGAGGTAACGCGGCAGGTGCGACCGCTTTTCCGGCGGCGTATCAAGCAGAAAGCGCTTGGGCACCAACGCCTGAAGTTGCGCCGTAATGTCCGCATACAAGGCTGCCTGCCCCTTGAAGGCCGCGAGCTTTTTGTTCGCCGCACTCCATTCGGCGAGGATGGTTGCGGCCAGGCGCCCCATTTCCTGCGCCAACAATTGCAGGCGCGGACGGCCCGCCGCGAGCCTCGTCGCGAACGCTTGCGCGTCATCGGGCAGTGGCTCCGCGAGAAACGCCAGATCCAAGGCCGCCTCGAGAATCTGTCGGCGCAAGTCCTCGGCCGTGCCCAGCGGCATATAGAGCATTGCTGCCTGCTGGAACCCAGGCAGATTCTTTTCCGCCGCCCTGAGCGGTTCACGCAGTTGCAGGGCGAAGAGGCGGCGCAAACCTTGGCGATGGACGGATGCTGCAGCCTCGGGCGTGTCAAACACGTCGAGCTGCACATGCTCACCCCGGTCAATCAGCGCAGGAAATCCCACGAGGGTCTGGTCGCCGCGCCGGATTTCAAGCAGCTCCGGGATGCTGTCGAATCCCCAGTCTGTATAACGCGCTTCCGACGGTGCCGTGCTCGGCTGCGGCAGCCCCGCTCGCGCAATCTCGGGCCCATCACGTGTGCCCACTTGCGGAATGGCCGGCGCCCGCGCAGGCTTGAGGCGCGTGTGCGCATCGGCCATGGTCTGTGCAAGCGCCGCCTGCAAGGCGCCCTGTCCCGTCGGCGCGCGCACCGCACTCTGGAACGCGGCGCGCGCCGCGTCAGCCAACTCGCTACGCAAGCGCGCCAGGCTGCGCCCCATTGCCAGCTGACGACCCTGCTCGTCGACAACCCTCAGGTTGAACAGCACGTGAGGGTCCAGCGCGTCCATTTTGAAGTCTTCCGGGCGCGGAATCAGCCCGGTGTGCTCGCGCACCAGCGCCCGCAGGGCGTCAAGCAACTCACCCTGCGCGTAGCGTTCCGGCGCGCTCAATGTGCCAGCGAACTCACGAGCCGTCTCGGGCAGGGGCACCAAACGCGAGCGTAGCTTTTGCGGAAGGCTCTTGAGCAGGGCCGCAAGCTTGGTGCTCAGCATTCCAGGCACCAACCATTGCAGCCGCGCTTCCGGAATTTGATTCAGCGCCGCCAGCGGCACGGTGGCTGTGACGCCGTCGCGCGTACCACCGGGGTCGAAACTGTAGGACAGCGGCAATTCGAGGCTGGCCACGCGAAGGTTGGAGGGAAAAGCTTCGGTGGTCACACCAGAGGCTTCGTGACGCATCAGGGCATCGCGCTCGAGAAAGAGCAAACGCGGCTGTTCCTTGCTCGCGCGTCGATACCAGGCATCAAAGCTTGCGCCGCTCACGACTTCCGAGGGGATAAACCGCTCATAGAAGGCTTCGATCAGCGCTGCGTCAACCAGTACGTCACGCCGCCGCGCCTTGTCTTCCAGCGCCTCCACCTCCGCGATGAGCCTGCGGTTGTGCGCGAAAAACGGCCAGCGGCAATCCCACTCGCCTTCCACCAGCGCGTGACGGATGAACAACTCGCGCGCCTCGACGGGATTCACGCGCCCATAGTCCACCCGACGCCGGTTGTAGACGACGAGCCCGTAAAGCGTGGCGCGCTCAAAGGCGCTGACCTGGGCGGGCTTCTTCTCCCAATGCGGCTCCAGTAAGGTCTTCTGCAACAGGTGGCTGCCAACGCGCTCGATCCACTGCGGCTCGATGCGAGCCACGCCACGCGCATACAGGCGCGTGGTTTCCACCAGTTCGGCAGCCATGATCCAGCGGCCTGCCTTGCGCCCGATCGGCGATGCCGGATGAATCAGAAACTTGATGCCTCGCGCGCCCAAATAGTGGGGTCCGTCGTCAGCCTTGCAGCCAACGTTCCCCAGCAGGCCAGCAAGCAGGCTCAAGTGAATCTGCTCGTCGCCAGCGGGCCCCGCGTTCATTTTCCAGCCCTGCTCGGCCACCACAGTCAAAAGCTGGCTGTGCACGTCGTGCCATTCGCGCATGCGCAGGGGCGAGAGGAATTCTGCGCGCAATTGCTCGTGCAGCTTGCGATTCGATTTCTTGTGCTCGACCAGCGCGTGATAGTGGCCCCACAGCTTCAACCAGCCTGCGAGCTCCGATGAACCCTCCACGAAACGCCTGTGCGCCATGTCGGCGGCTTCCTGCTTATCGGCCGGACGCTCGCGCGGGTCCTGCACGGCCAGGGCCGCGGCGATGATCAACACTTCTGCCAGCGCCCCCTGCTGGCGCGCCTCCAGAGTCATGCGACCGAGGCGCGGGTCCAGCGGCAGCCGGGCCAGTTCATGGCCGAGTGGCGTGAGTTGGCGCTGTGCGTCGACCGCGCCCAGCTCGGTGAGCAACAGGTAGCCGTCGGCGATGGCTTTCCGCGGTGGCTGATCGATAAAGGGAAACTCCTCGATACCTTCCAAGCCAAGCGCCTGCATGCGCAGGATCACCGCCGCAAGCGACGAGCGCAGAATCTCGGGGTCCGTGAAGCGCGGCCGCGCATGAAAGTCTGCCTCATCGTACAGACGGATGCAAATGCCATTGGCCACGCGCCCGCAACGCCCGGCGCGCTGGTTGGCCGCAGCCTGGCTGATTGGCTCGACCTGCAACTGCTCGACCTTTTGCCGGTAGCTGTAACGCTTCACACGCGCGGTTCCGGCATCGATGACGTAACGGATGCCAGGCACCGTGAGCGACGTCTCCGCCACATTGGTGGCCAGAACGACACGGCGGGCGCCGCCGCTTTCGAATACGCGGTCCTGCTCAGCCTGAGATAGCCGCGCGTACAGAGGCAGGATGTCTACGCCACGCCTTGAGGTTTCCATGTGGTGCTTGCGTAAAGCTTCGGTGGCTTCGCGAATTTCCCGCTCACCCGGCAGGAACACAAGGATGCCACCGCTGCCCTCTCGCCAAAGCTCGTCCACCGCATCGCAGATGGCAGCGAACAGATCACGCTCCTCGCGCTGGGCCTGCAAGCGGGGCTGTGCAGTGCTGATGGCCGTTTTGTCGAGTTCAGTTTTGCTGGAGGAATCGAGCCCCACGGGTCGCCAGCGCACCTCCACCGGATACAGCCGCCCCGAAACCTCGATAACCGGGGCAGGCCCACGCGCGCTCGCAAAATGCTGTGCGAAGCGGCCGGCATCAATCGTCGCCGACGTGATCACAACCTTCAGGTCAGGCCTGCGCGGCAGGATATTGCGAATGTAGCCCAGCAGGAAATCGATATTGAGGCTGCGCTCATGAGCCTCATCGATGATCAATGTGTCGTAGGCCCTCAGCAGCGGGTCCCCCTGGGTTTCCGCGAGCAAGATTCCGTCCGTCATCAGCTTGACCGACGCGCCCGGCTGGAAGCGGTCGGCGAAGCGCACCTTGTAGCCGACGTGCTCGCCCAACGGTGAGCCGAGTTCTTGCGCGATGCGTCGCGCCACCGTCACTGCTGCCAATCGACGGGGCTGGGTATGCCCGATGAGCCCAAGGCCGCCGGCTCCGAGGCCGCGCCCAAGCTCAAGCGCGATCTTGGGTAGCTGGGTGGTCTTGCCCGAGCCTGTTTCGCCGCAGACGATCACCACTGGGTGCTCGGCGATGGCGCGCGCGATGTCCATGCGCCGTGCGCACACGGGCAACTCGGCGGGAAAACGAATCGGCGGAACCTTGTTGGCAAGCTTCGGAAAATACGGCATGGGCATCGGGCAAAACGTGCATTCTCGGACATTCCCTGATAATTCCGATATGTCCATGGATCAATCGCAATTTGTGCAATGGCTTCGTTCCGTTGCGCCCTACATCCACGCTCACCGCGGCAAGACCTTTGTCGTGGCGATCGCCGGCGAACTCATTGCGGCAGGTCGGCTCAATGCCTTGGTCCAAGACGTCGCCCTCCTGGTGGCCATGGGTGTGCGGATCGTCCTGGTGCATGGATTTCGCCCGCAGGTGGAGGCCCAGCTCAAGGAAAAGGGCGTGGGCTCACGCTACTCGCACGGCATGCGCGTGACTGACGAAGTGGCACTGGACGCCGCCCAGGAAGCCGCCGGCCAGCTGCGCTTCGAGATTGAAGCCACCTTCTCGCAGGGCCTGCCGAACACCCCGATGGCCGGGGCCACGCTGCGCGTGGTGTCCGGCAATCTCATTACCGCCCGTCCGGTCGGCGTGATTGACGGGTTGGATTTCCAGCACACCGGGCTGGTGCGCAAGGTCGACGCCGCCACGATCCAACGCGCGCTGGAATATGGCGCCGTGGTGCTGATGTCGCCCTTTGGCTTTTCGCCAACCGGCGAGGCTTTCAATCTGAGCATGGAAGACGTGGCAAGCTCGGTGGCGGCAGCCATCAAGGCGCACAAGCTCGTGCTGGTGACCGAGGTGGACGGCGTGATCGGCGAAGATCAGCATCTCGTGCCCGAACTCACTGCAGCCCAGGCCGAAAGCCTGCTCGCTCGCCTGCCCGACCCACAGCAGCCGACTGATACGGCCTTTTATCTGCGCCACGCCGTCAAAGCCGTGCGCGGAGGCGTCGGGCGCGCCCACATCATTCCGTTCAAGCTCGACGGCTCGTTACTGCTGGAGCTATTCACGCATGACGGGGTGGGCACGATGATCGCTGACGAGCATCTGGAACACCTGCGTGAGGCAACGGCTGATGACGTGGGCGGCATCCTGCGCCTGATTGAGCCTCTTGAGGAGCAAGGTGTGCTGGTCAAGCGCAGCCGCACCGAGATTGAGCGCGACATCGCCAATTACACGGTGCTGGAGCATGATGGAGTGATCTTCGGCTGCGCAGCACTGTATCCGTATTGGGATCACAAGACCGGTGAGATGGCCGCGCTCACCGTGGCGCCCGAAACTCAAGGTCAGGGTGATGGCGAGCGCATCTTGAAGCGCATTGAACAGCAGGCACGCGCCGCCGGGCTGCAGAGCATTTTCGTGCTTACCACACGCACCATGCACTGGTTCATCAAACGCGGCTTCGTGCCCGTGGAGCGCGACTGGCTGCCGCAGTCCCGCCGTCTGCGCTATGACGACCAGCGCCGCTCCCGCGTCCTGATCAAGCGCCTGACCTGAGCGCACGAGCCTGACCGTCATTTTTTCAATTCACAAGAGGAATGTCTTATGAGCCGCATGGTGAAGTGCATCAAACTTGGCCGCGAAGCCGAAGGACTCGACTTTGCCCCGTATCCGGGCGAATTGGGTAAACGCATTTTTGAGCAGGTTTCCAAGGAGGCCTGGCAAGCTTGGCTCAAGCACCAAACGATGCTCGTCAACGAGAACCGCCTGAACCTCGCCGATGCGCGGGCCCGGCAGTACTTGGCACGGCAGATGGAGCGCTATTTTTTCGGTGAAGGCGCCGACGCGCCGGCGGGGTACGTGCCACCATCAGCAAGTTAAACGTCGGCGCCGAGCCGCGGCCCGCTCGCGCACCGCGCAGCGGGCGATGGTCCTGCATCTCCTGGGCCGCCGCGGGGCGCGGTCGTCCGTCGACCCAGACAGGCCTCAGCACGGATCGCACTTTTCATCCGCTACTACATCTATGCGCTGTCGTCAAGTGCGGCAAAACAGGATGTAACGTTTCGACAGGGATCTCTAGGATTCGTGGGTCGAAATACTGCTACTGAGATGCAGTATTTTGATGAGGTTCGCCGCCGCTCCCGCGAGCGTCGTTCTTTGCCACCAATCAACCGAGGACGGCCCCACCAGGGGAGACATACACCTATGGAATTGAAAAAACTTGCCGCCGCTTTATTCATCGCCGGCGTCGTCGCGCCAGGCGCCGCCTATGCCACCAATGGCTATTTTCAGCCCGGCCTGAGTGTGAAGTCCGTCGGCATGGGCGGTGCGGGAATCGCCTTTCCGCAAGACGCGCTGGCCGCCGCCGTCAATCCGGCCGGCATGGTCGACATCGGCAGCCGGCTCGATTTTGGCTTGAGCCTGTTTCAGCCGGATCGCAGTGTCAGCGCAACAGGCGCAGTGTATGGTCCGGGTGGCTCGGGCCCTTATCCGATTACGGGCAGCTATTCCGGTAACGACACCAAAAACTTCCTCATTCCCGAATTTGGCTACAACCGCATGATCAACCCGAACATGTCGGTCGGCGTCAGCGTTTATGGCAATGGCGGGCTGAACACGGGCTACTCGACCATCTTCCCCCCGTTCGCTCCTGGCATGGGCGTTGATATGCAGCAGCTGTTCATTGCGCCCACCTTTGCAATGAAGGTCAACCCATCGAATTCGATCGGGGTCACCTTGAACATTGTTCACCAGTCCTTCCGCGCAAATGGGTTGGGCGCTCTATGCCAGCAGTTGTCGGGGGATCCGAACAACTGCACCGACAATGGACACGACGATTCCAACGGCGTTGGCGTGCGCATCGGCTGGATTGGACAACTCACCCCGACCTTTTCCCTGGGCGTGACCTACCAGTCCGAGACCCATATGGGCGGCTTCAACAAGTACAGCGGACTTTTTGCCAATGCCGGGGAGTTCAACATTCCGGCGAACTACGGCATTGGCTTCGCGTGGAAAGCTACGCCTGCGCTCACCGTTGCCGGCGACGTCGTGCGCATCGATTATGGCAGCATCCCGGCAATTTCCAACGGCCCCAATCCTGGTGGACCACTGGGCGGCAGCCCGAACGGGCCGGGATTCTCATGGAACAGCATCAGCGTCTTCAAGCTTGGCGTTGCGTATGAATACAACCAGGACCTGACGCTGCGCGCAGGCTGGAATCATGGCGACAATCCGATCGGCACGAACAATGTGTTCTTCAACACGCTCGCCCCCGGCGTCGTCAAGGATCACCTGACGCTTGGCGCAACCTACGCGATCAACAAATCGACCGAGCTTTCCTTCGACTACGTGCATGCATTTGCGAACTCGGTGACGGGCCCGCTGCCCGCTCCTTATTTCGCGGCGGGGTCCACCGAGACACTCAGCATGAGCCAAAACGTGTTGGGGGTATCGGTTGGCTGGAAGTTTTGATTGATACTGTTGCAGCAAAAAAACCGCGGCCTCGGGCCGCGGTTTTTTTTCGCGTCAAACGATCAAACGGGAAGCACCACGCGGCCCCATGACTCGTTGATCACCTCGGCTCCAGCCAGATAGAACGCCAGAACGGCTGTCACCAGACCCAGATAGCCACCGAACACGGTGAGCCCACCGTTGCCCGTCAAAGCCCCCGCAGCGAGCAAGAAGAAAGTCGGCACAAGCGCCGTGAACACGAGCATCAGGACCTTGCCCTTCTTCCAAGTCGCGATCCACATGTAGGTCGTGAACACACCCCACAGCAGCAGATACCAGCCCACGAATGGGCCTTCGACACCCTTGGCAAAAAATTCCACAAAGAGCGCAAAGGTCCACCAGAATGCGCCGTAACCGCAGAAAGCCAGGAAGCCGAAGCTGTTGCCTGCCCCAGCCTCGAACAGGCCGGCAAAGAACTGGGCTGTACCACCAAAGGCAAAGGCACAGGCCAGCACCATGGGAACGTCTGCACCGCCAAACCATCCAGCGTTGACCATGCTGAGAAGCCAGGTGGTGAGGGCGAAGCCCGAGAGCCCCAGCGGGGCGGGGTTGATCCACTTTTTATCCATCGTTGTCTCCTACGGTCGATTGGAATGCCCCTTGCGTCACGGAACGATCAGCATGGGGTTTTCATGCATCGAACATCGCATTCGTGCACGGCAAGCAATGTCGTTGCGCCGGCTTACGGCCTGCCTACGTAGACAGCTTTCGTCATCCTTTTTACGTTTCGTTTCCTATGGAAAGACGCGCGCCTTTGACAGGTCGCATTTCTCGAACAACTGCTCACGAGACTGGCACAATTCATCACAGCTGACGACGGTCTCGTCCCGTATGCTGTGGGGACTATGGCAATCGAACATATTCTTCCTGCAGCCGCCGTGGTGCTTAGCGCAACACAACACGCCCTGGCTGTGATCTCAGGCTTCGCTGTGGGTTTCTCGCTTGGACTGATCGGCGGGGGCGGCTCCATTCTCGCGGTCCCACTTCTGCTGTACTTCGTCGGGTATCCCAACCCCCACGTGGTGATCGGCACCACAGCTCTGGCAGTATCCGCCAACGCCTACATCAACCTGATTCCGCATGCCCGGGCCGGCAATGTCCGCTGGAAGGAAGCGGTGCTTTTCGCCATTGTCGGCGCGGCAGCCGCGTTCATCGGCTCCAGTTTGGGCAAGGCCGTGGACGGCAAGAAGCTCCTGTTTCTGTTTGCCATTCTGATGTTGGTCATTGCGGGCTTGATGCTGCGCCCGCGCAAACCGACATCGGCGGAGGACGCCATCACCGATCATCCGTCCCACGCCAAGACACTCAAGCTCGTGATCGCCGCCGCCATCGTTGGCACATTGTCCGGTTTCTTCGGCATCGGCGGTGGCTTCCTGATCGTGCCTGGGCTCGTTTTGTCGACCGGCATGTCCATGATCTCGGCCATTGGCACCTCGCTCGTGTCGGTCGGCACCTTCGGTCTGACGACGGCCCTGAACTATGCCCGTTCGGGGCTCCTGGACTGGACTGTTGCCGGACTCTACATCGGCGGTGGCATCCTGGGCGGCTGGATTGGCACGCGCGTTGCCACGCATCTGGGCCGCAGCAGCAAAGGTGCGCTCAACCTGATCTTTGCCGTCCTCGTGGCCGTGGTCGCCCTTTACATGCTGTACAGAAATCTCTCAGCCTTCGGGATCCACCTCTGAGCGCGAACTCTGCGGTCTCGCTTGTTTGGGCAAGCGGCGCTAAAACCCGGCTGCCGAGTCGAAAGGCGTCACAACATGTCCGCCACCAGATCGTGGCCTTGTGTACCGGCCACGCGTACACGTACGAACGCCCCGGAAGCCTGCGCCAATCGCATGCGGGCGGAAGGCTTGGCGGGCTCCCGGATGAGCACCTTGCCGTCGATTTCAGGCGCATCGGCGTACGAGCGCGCCACCGCCCCGCTACGGCTGGCTGCATCCACGATGACGCGCAGTTCCTGGCCGATCCTGCGCTTGAGCTTTCGGATGGACACTTCCTCCGCCACTGCCATGAAACGTGCTTGGCGCTCCATGCGTACGGCCTCCGGTAGCGCCCCTGGCAGATCGTTCGCCGTGGCGCCTTGCACGGGAGAGTAAGCAAAGCATCCGACGCGATCAAGTTCGGCTTCGCGGATAAAGTCGAGCAGGGAGTCGAACTCAGCCTCGGTCTCGCCAGGAAAACCCGCAATAAAGGTGGAACGGATGACGATGTCCGGACAGGCCTCGCGCCAGCGTGCGATCCGCTCCAGAGTCCGCTCGCCGCTAGCTGGTCGCTTCATGCGCCTGAGAACATCGGGGTGGGCGTGCTGAAACGGCACGTCAAGGTAGGGCAGTACGCGGCCCTGCGCCATCAGCGCAAGCACCTCGTCGACATGGGGATAGGGGTAAACGTAGTGCAGGCGCACCCAGGCATCGTGCTGCTCGGCCAATTGTGCCAAGGCCTGCGTGAGTTCGGCAAAGCGCGTACGGATTGGACGCCCGTCCCAGAATCCGGTGCGATATTTCATATCGACGCCATAGGCTGATGTGTCCTGGCTTACGACGAGCAACTCCTTCACACCCGCCTCAAACAGAGCGCGCGCCTCGCCGAGCACGTCACCAATGGGCCGCGAAACCAGATCGCCTCGCATGCTCGGAATGATGCAGAAGGTGCAGCGGTGGTTGCAGCCTTCGGAAATCTTCAGGTAGGCGTAATGGCGCGGTGTGAGCTTGAGCCCGCCAGGCGGGAGCAGGTCGACAAAGGGATCATGCGGGCGCGGCAGTTGCGCATGCACATGCTCCAGAACCTCTTTGGTGGCGTGTGGGCCAGTCACCGCCAGCACTTTGGGGTGGATCTTGCGCACCAGATTTTCCCCGCCATCATCACTGCGCGCGCCAAGGCAACCGGTGACCACAACCTTGCCGTTGGCGTGCAAGGCCTCGCCAATGGCATCCAGGCTCTCCTGGACGGCCGCGTCAATGAAGCCGCAGGTGTTGACGATGACAAGATCGGCTCCGTCATAGCTCTTGCTTGTCTCGTAGCCTTCGGCCCGGAGTTGCGAGATGATGCGCTCGGAATCAACCAGGGCCTTGGGACAGCCAAGCGAGACAAACCCGATCTTTGGCGCGGAAACGGCCGCAACGGCCGCGAGGGTGGATGTTTCAGTCATAGCCCCTATTGTCGCCCAGGACCCGGCGCGGCACACAAGGCCGGGGGCAGTCGCCGGCAAGGCTACTTCTTGGCTGGTGGCTGAAACGCCCCCAGCATCTGTTTGGTTTGCTGCTGCATCTGCTCTTGCATCTGCATGTACAGATTCTTGCTTTGTTCCAGATAGTTACCCATCATCCCCTGCAGCATCGGTGCCTGGCCACTCAGAAATTGCGACCACATTTCCGGGCTAAAACTGCTGCTGTCATAAAGCCCGCGCGACTGTTCAGCCAGTTTTCCCTGAATGTCGATGAACGCTTGCACCGTTTTTTCGAGATAGGTGCCCATCATGCCCTGCATGGCATTGCCGTAGAACCGTATGAGTTGTTCCAGCATGGCCGTGCTCAGCATCGGCACGCCTCCAGCCTCCTCTTCGAGGATGATCTGAAGAAGAATACTGCGCGTCAGGTCTGTGCCCGTCTTGGCGTCCTGCACGACAAAACGCTCGCCTTCCATCACCAATGCCTTCACGTCGACCAAGGTGATGTAGGCGCTGGTTTCCGTGTCGTAAAGACGCCGATTCGGGTACTTCTTGATGACGCGAGCGGGAGTTTCGGAATGGGGCATGGTGGGGTGAGGCAAAAATGGCGGGATTGCGTTGGATTGGAGCACAAAAAAAGCGGCACGCTGCCGCTTTTTCGTGCAGACAAACCCGCAAGCACGTGCACGGGGTTTGCCGATCGGGCGTCGATCAGCTCATGTGCAGACCCCCATTGATGGACAATTCCGCCCCGGTCGTGAAGGCTCCATCCTCGCTCGCCAGCCACGTGACGAGAGATGCCACCTCTTCGGGTTTGCCCAAGCGCTTGACCGGAATGGTCGCCACGATCTTGTCGAGCACGTCCTGGCGAATGGACTTGACCATATCGGTCGCAATGTAGCCTGGCGCCACGGTGTTGACCGTCACGCCCTTCGACGCCACTTCCTGCGCCAAAGCCATGGTGAAGCCATGCATGCCAGCCTTCGCCGCAGAATAGTTGCTCTGTCCGAACTGTCCCTTCTCGCCATTGACCGAGGAGATATTGACGATGCGGCCCCAACCACGCTCGACCATGCCGTCGATCACCTGTTTGGTCACGTTGAACATCGAATACAGGTTGGTCTTCATCACGCGATCCCAGTCGTCATAGCTCATCTTGCGAAATACGGCGTCACGCGTGATACCGGCATTGTTCACCAGGATGTCAACCTGGCCATGCTCGGCAAAGACCTTCTGGAACGCGGCGCAAGTCGATTCCCACTCGGCGACGTTACCCTCCGAGGCGTACACGTCAAGGCCCTGCCCACGCATGGACTCGAGCCATGTGTCCTTCCGCGTCGAATTTGGACCACAGCCGGCAATGACCTTGTGCCCGGCTTCGCACAAACGCCGGCAGATCGCCGTGCCAATGCCCCCCATCCCGCCCGTGACGTAAGCCACTTTCTTACTCATCGCTCGTTCCTCCAAAGTTGTTGTGATGTAATGGTGCCGACCACGCGATCAGCGCTCGATGGCCAGGGCCACACCCATGCCACCGCCGATACACAGCGAGGCCAGGCCCTTTTTCGCGTCGCGCTTGCCCATTTCATGAAGCAGCGTGACCAGGATGCGGCAGCCGCTGGCGCCGATTGGATGTCCAATCGCAATCGCCCCTCCATTGACGTTGACCTTGCTTGTATCCCATCCCATTTGCTGGTTTACCGCAATTGCTTGGGCGGCGAAGGCCTCGTTGATCTCCATCAAATCCAGATCCTGAGCCTTCCAGCCTGCGCGCGACAGACAGCGCGTGGACGCCGGTACCGGCCCCATTCCCATGTAGGCTGGGTCGACTCCAGCGTTCGAATAGGCGCGGATGGTCCCGAGCGGTTTCAGGCCAAGGCTCGCCGCGCGCTTCGCCGACATCACCACCACCGCAGCCGCGCCGTCGTTCAATCCGGAGGCATTCCCCGCAGTGACCGAGCCCGCTTTGTCGAAAGCGGGCTTCAGACCCGCCAAGCTCTCGGCCGTTGCGCCATGACGCACGAATTCGTCGACGGCAAAGGCAATCGGATCACCCTTCCTCTGCGGCAACAGCACCGGCACAATCTCGTCGCCGAAACGCCCAGCCTTTTGTGCCGCCTCGGCCTTGTTCTGGCTGGCTGCCGCGAACGCGTCCTGCATCTCACGGGTGATGCCGTATTTCTTCGCGACATTCTCGGCCGTGGTTCCCATGTGATAGTGGTTGAACGCATCCCACAGGCCGTCGGTGATCATCGTGTCAATCAGATTCCAGTTGCCCATGCGCATGCCTTCGCGCGAGCCCGGGAGGACGTGGGGGGCAGCGCTCATGTTCTCCTGGCCGCCCGCCACCACGATCTCGGCGTCGCCATCGCGCACTGCCTGCGCCGCCAGCATCACCGCTTTCAGCCCTGAACCACACACCTTGTTAATGGTCATGGCGGGCACCATGTCGGGCAAACCCGCCTTGATACTGGCTTGGCGGGCCGGGTTCTGACCGCAACCCGCCTGCAACACCTGGCCCATGATGACCTCGGAGACCTGCCCCGGCTCGATGCCAGCGCGCGCCACGGCCGCTTTCACGACCAGTGCACCCAGATCGACTGCGGAGGTCTTGACGAGCGACCCTCCAAATTTACCGACGCCCGTGCGCACGGCCGAAACGATCACGATATCTTCGCTCATGAATGGATGTCCTTGGTTGACGATGAGGAAAAAAGGGAAAAATCAGGGGCACTGAACGCGAATCAGCACAGAGATCATGCCCGTACTTTGACATAACGGCCGGGAGCTGGCTCGATCGGCTTGTATCCTGCACCGCCATAGGCCTTGGGCGCCGCCTGCAGGGGGCCCGCCTGCCGGGCCAGCCATGCGGCCCAGTCGGGCCACCAGCTGCCCGGATGTTCAGTGGCCGACTCGAGCCATGCGTCCGCGCTTGCCGGCAGCGACGCCGCGCCCGCCACACGGCTGCCTCGAGCTGCCGCATCCAACCGCCAATGGCTACGCTTGCCTTTGGATGCCGGGTTGATCACGCCAGCAATATGACCACTGGCTCCCAGCACGAACCGCGTAGGCCCACCGAGCAGGAGTGCCGAAGCGTAGGCGGAATGCCAAGGCACGATATGGTCCTCGCGCGAGGCATAGACGTACGCCGGGATGGCGATGCGCCGAAAATTCACCGCCTTACCAGCCACCGTCACTGCATCTGGCTTTGCCAGCTTGTTCTCCAAATAGGTGTTGCGCAGATACCAGGCCAGCATGGGCCCTGGAAGGTTGGTGCTGTCTGCGTTCCAGTACAACAGATCGAACGGCGGTGGCGTCTCGCCCTTGAGATAGTTTCCCACCACGTAATTCCAGGTGAGATCGTTGGGGCGAAGGCTCGAGAATGCAGCAGCCAGCTCGGCTCCTGTGAGCAGGCCGCCCTTGCCGATAGTGGCCTCGCGCATTTGCACTTGCGCCTCGTCGACGAACACATCAAGGATGCCTGTGTCCGAAAAATCCAGCAGCGTGGTCAGGAACGTCGCGCTGTGCACAGGCTTGTTGCCTCGTTGCGCGAGCACCGCAAGGGCTGTACCCAGAAGGGTTCCGCCTACGCAAAAACCAAGCGCATTGATGGCGCCATCCTCCCGCAAGGGGGTCTTGCCCGAACTTTGCGATGCCGGCTTCGATGCCTTGTTGGGCTTTGGCCGAGTGGCGACGGCAATATCGCTTGCAACCTCGATGGCACGCAGCACACCGTGTTCAATGTAATCGTCCCACGTCCAATGCGCGCAGCTCGCATCCGGGTTGCGCCACGACATCAACAGCACGCGCTGGCCCTGTTCCAGCGCGTAGCGCACCAGCGAATTCGTCGGCTGCAGGTCCAGAATGTAAAACTTGTTGATGCACGGCGGCACCACCAGCAGCGGGCGCGCATGAACCTGCGCAACCAGCGGCTTGTAGTCGATGAGCTGAAACCACGGGTTTTCAAAAACGACCGCGCCTTCGCTCGTTGCCACGTTGCGACCGACCTCAAACTCGCTTTCATCCGTCTGCGTGAGCTTGCCGCGACGCAAGTCTGCCAGCAAATTGTCCATGCCACGGCGCAGGCTTTCACCGTGGGTCTTCATCGCGGTTTGCATCGCCTCAGGATTGAGAGCCCAAATATTGCTGGGCGCGGCCGCATCAACCCATTGCTGCACGGCGAACCGGATCTTCTGCTGCGTCTTGGCATCAGCCTGCACGGCTTCGACCAACTCCAGCAAGGCGCGCGCGTTGAGCAAGTACAGCGCCGCGGTGTAGGTCGAAAACCGGTTTTCGCGCCAGCTCTCGCTGGAAAAGCGGCGGTCCCTCACTTCGGGCGACTGCACGCTCCCGCTGAGAAGCCCGGACCACAGATCGACATACTCCTTGGCAAACCGCGCCTGAATCGCAGCGACGCGCGCGGGGTCCAGCTTGACAGCCTGCGCCTCCCCGGCCGTCTTCAGCGCCGCGACAAAGGCTTGCTGCAGACCTTGAGCAAAGGCTGCAGCCTGGCCACCGGGCTGCTCTGCGGGCCGGGTGGGTGCAGATGGGTTGGCTGCCATATCGGATCGTACTTTCAAGTTGGGGTGTCTGGGTCAGTATCTGCCAAGTGCCGATACCAGCGCTTGCAAAAGCAAGGCCGGCACGCAGATCAGTCAGCGTAGGAAAGAAGCATTCGGCAATCCCGGAAATGATGCAAACTGCTGGATGTGATGGCCGTTCCTTGATGTTTTCCGGCGGCAACCAGCGTTGACGCGTTCAAGCCATTCTTGAGCAACCGCAAGAAAGTGTCAACGCGGTCAGCCCTGCCTCTCCATGGTTATCCCTGGTGCAGCGATCCACACGAGCCCCGCCTGGCGGCCCGTGATACGGTCGTGGCGAAATGTGTAATACCCCTGGCGTTCGGACACTGTGCATACCCCGCCTCCGTGCACCAGGGCCGCGGACACGCCGGCCGCTTGCAGACGCAGGCGCGCAAGCATGAAGAGGTCCGCCATCCACTTTCCCGGACGGGTCATGCGAAATGCCGTCGCCGACTCAGCCTGCCGATCCACAAAGGCTTCCCGCACATCCTCTCCGACCTCGAAATGCAGCGGTCCTATGGCTGGGCCCAGCCATACTTGAACTGCTGATGGTTCGCATTGCGCCTTGCCGCAAAGGGCCTTCAGCGTGTTCTCCAGCACACCACCGGCAAGACCCCGCCAACCCGCATGCGCTGCAGCCACCGCCGTGCCACCAGGGGCAGCAAGCAGCACAGGCAGGCAATCGGCCACCAGCACACACGCTGCCAGACCGGGGGTCGTGGTGACCGCGGCATCGGCCTGGGGAACAGAACGTCGGTCCCAGGTATCGAGATCCGCCACCCCGGTGCCGTGGACTTGATCGAGATAAACCACCTGCAACCCCGGGGACAGCGCGCCAAGACGTGCCCGATTGGCAGCGACTGCCGCGGGGTCGTCGCCCACGTGGCTACCGAGGTTCATGCCGCCCGTGCGCGCGGCGATGGAGCCACCGCCCGCTCCGTAGGGTCCGACGCTGTTGCCTCCGTGCCTGCTCGTAAACACACCGCGCACCCGTGCATTGTCCGGCCAGGATGCGCAAATCCAGTATTCAGGCCACTCCATCGGATTCCCCCCAGTCGCGCGTGTCAAAGACCTCCGTGCCGCCCCCCAGTGCCTGCCACTGCGCGACGATGTCGGCTGCGACCGGTGACCCAAAGCGCAATGCCATCCTGCTCGTCGGATGCGTGAAACGCAGAACCGCGGCGTGCAAAGCTTGGCGCTGTAAAGATAGTGGGGGCGCGCCACGACGACCATACAGTGCGTCACCCAAAAGCGGCAGCCCAGCATGCTGTGCATGAACGCGAATCTGATGCGTGCGGCCTGTCTCCAGTCGGCAGCGAATCGAGGTGATGGGTCCAAGTGCCGAGTGCAGTACGGCCAATGGAATCAGGTGAGTCCGCGCCGGCTTGCCATTCGCGACGACAGCCATGCGCAGACGGTCGCGGGGATGGCGGCCGATGGGGGCGTCCACCGTCATGGGTCTCGCAAGTTCGCCCCAGCCAAGCGCCAGATATTGACGCCCCATGCTGCGCGCTTGCAACTGGCGCACGAGATCCGTTTGAGCCTCTAGCGTGCGAGCGACGACCAGCAGGCCACTTGTGTCCTTGTCCAATCGGTGAACAATGCCCGCACGCGGCACCCCGGCGGTTTCGGGATAGCGCGCCAACACGCCGTTGAGCAGGGTACCGGTCCAATTACCTGCCGCTGGATGCACCACCAACCCCGCGGGTTTATCGATCACGACCAGTTGCTCGTCCTCCCACACGACAACAAGCGGCACCGGCTCTGGCGAGAACGCCGCAGCTTCAAGATCAGGGGGCACCTGGAGGGCGACCACGGCCATGGCCCGCGCCTTGCTGCGTGGGGCCGCAGGCTTGCCGCCCATGTGCACCATGCCGGCTTCGCACCACGCTTTGAGGCGGTTGCGGGAGAACTGCGGGAACAGCTGAGCCAGCACCTTGTCCAAGCGAATGCCTGCGGCGCTTGCAGGAACATGCTCCTGCAAGATGGAGGCAGTCGTGTCCTGATCTCCCACGTCCGAATCAGGCAAGTCGGCGGACTCGCTACTCAAAGGGGTGCCTGGCACAACGGCAACGTTGGAAGCGGGTACTTGCATGGTGCCAGCATAGTGCAGCCGCCGTACTTGCAGAGATGCGCCCAGCGCCAGGTGAAGGCCGCCGACATCCCGCTTCCTATAATGCTCAGCTTGCCGCCACTACAACGAGTTGCCTTGTGAATCCCACATCATCATCCCCAGGCGTGCGCCTGACTTGGCGCGCCCTCGTTCTGCTGGTCGCGGCCCTGCTTGGCGCCTGCGCGTCCACTGCGGAGAAAGACGTCACAGCTGGATGGTCAGCGGCCAAGCTGTACAGCGAGGCCAAGGACGAGATGAGCAGTGGTGCGTACGATAAGGCCACCCAGTACTTCGAAAAGCTCGAGTCTCGCTATCCCTATGGCGTGCTGGCGCAGCAGGCATTGATGGAAACCGCTTACGGCTATTACAAGCAAGGCGAGCGCGCCCAAGCCTTGGCTGCCTGCGACCGGTTTCTCAAGATCTACCCGAATAACCCCTATGTCGACTACGTGCTTTACCTGAAGGGCCGCATCAACTTCTACGATAACGACAGCTGGTTCGCTGGTCTTTCCGACCAGAAGCTCTACGAACGTGACCAGCACGCGGCCAAGGAATCGTTCGAGGCATTCAAGGAACTGGTCTCCCGGTTTCCCAAGAGCAAATATGCGCCGGACGCGCTCCAGCGCATGGAGTACATCCGCAACTCCCTGGCCGACTACGATACGCATGTGGCGCTGTTCTATTACCGCCGCGGTGCTTACGTGGCAGCCGCCGATCGCGCCCAGGAAGCGATCAAGACTTATCCAGACACGCCCGCCACGCAGTTGGCTCTGGGGGTGCTCATGGACAGTTACGACAAACTCGGGCTGACGCAACTGCGCGACGATACCGAGCGCGTACTCAAACTCAATTACCCGCAAAGCCCCTACCTCAGTCAGGGCCTGCCGCCGCGAAACGAATCATGGTGGAGGCTCTGGTGAGACTTGGGTGCGTTTGTTGATGTGATCTTTAGCTGACATCGTCGCCACCGCACGCCTGCGGCTACCGCTTGCGCGGGAACGGCGCCCATTCTTGCGGCGCGATGCATGCGCGACCTCATGCACAGATTCTTGAACGCTCCCGCCGCTCAACGCGCGGTGTTGTAGCGGGGGTTTTCCACGTCAGCGCCCCAGGTCTGAGGGTATTTCCACCGCCACGGCCAACGGTGGTCTGCGTGGGCGTGACTTCGTCCTGTTCCGGTCCTTGTTGCTTCCGCAGGCGTATCGTGCGCTTGCGGTTCCCCTCTCTCCCGGCACTTGCCCGAGGGGACAAAATCCGCCCGGCGCTGCGCGATCACCTGGGATGCATTGGCGTGGGCGTCGTCCGTGGCCCCACAGCGCTGGCAGCCGAACACGAGGGCACCAGCCTTCACTCCTGTCTTTTCTAATCAGCTTCTGGCTTGTGACTGTGCGCAACCAGAAAATCCATCGCCTCCTCAACCGCCTGCACCCGCCCAAAAGGCTGCAGCGACGCCAACAGGCGCTTTCCCCAACCCGTGGTGACCAAGCGCTGGTCGCAGACGGCCAGCACGCCCCAGTCGCGCTCACTGCGCACCAACCGGCCGGCGCCCTGCTGCAGCGCAAGAGCGGCCTGCGGCAGTGAATAGTCCATGAAGCCGTTGCGCCCCGCCGCCTCCAGACGTTTAAGCCGGGCGGCCACCATGGGATCGTCGGGCGGCGCAAAAGGAAGCTTGTCGATCACCACCAGAGTGAGCTTGTCTCCAGGGAAATCAACCCCCTCCCAGAAACTGTGGCTACCCACCAGTACAGCCCTGGAGTCGATCGAGAACCGCTGCAGAAGCACTTGCTTTGACTCGCTCGCCTGTTCCAAAACGGTCCGCCCTGGTGGTAGCAATTCACGCAAGCGCTGGGCAATGCGGCCGATTGCGCGCAGCGTGGTCGTCAACACGAAGCTGCCGCCAGGATTGACCGCGATGAGCCGCGCAGCCAGATCGGCCACATGCAAGGCATGATCGGCGTCGGATGGATGAAAGCCTGTGCGTGGCACCAGCAAGCGGGTTTGCCGTGCGTAGTCGAACGGGCTTTCTACCCGCAACTCGCGCAGGCGGGGTGCTGAGACCCCCTCCATGGCATCCAGCGCGGGGCTACCCTCACCCAGTCCCAGCCGCGCGCGCGTGTAACGAAACCCGCCATCAAGCGTGAGCGTCGCCGACACCAGTACCCAGGCCTGGGGGCGCTGCGCCAGCAACGCCGAGAACGCCGCTCCTATCCCCAGTGGTGTGGCCAGCAGCCTCAGATGATGGCTGCCCACCTCAAGCCAGCGCACCGCCTCCTGCGCCGCGGGCGGCGCGGTGCTGACATCGGGCTCGATTGCGGTGTCGCGCTGCCAACTGGTGAGAAGCTCGCGCTGTTCACGGCAGCGTGCGATCAAACGCGCAAACTCGGGGGCCAGCGCGTCAAAAGGGTCGAGGGCGACTTCCAGTGCGGCCAGCTCCGCCTGCCACTGCCTCAGCGCATCACGCCAGCCCGGCAACGCCTGTGCTTGGCCCCAGTCCATTCGGTGCTGGCCCATCGGCGCGGTGAGGCGCTGGTCACGCACCGCCTTTTGCAGCCGACTGGACAAACTCTGCCAATCGGCAAGGCCCCGCGCCAACTGCGTTCCACAAGCGAGAATGTCGCGCGCCAGATCGTGCGCTTGTGCAGTACCAATGGCAGTGCCGAGAAATTGTGCACCGATATCAGAGAGCTGGTGGGCCTCGTCCAGCACCACAGTGGTTGCGCTGGGCAAGAGCTCGGCCACGCCTTCATCGCGCAGGGCCACGTTGGCGAAGAAAAGATGATGGTTGATGATCACGACGTCTGCGGCGAGCGCCTCGCGCCTGGCCCTCATCACAAAGCACTGTCGATAGTCGGGACAGTCCGAGCCGAGGCAGTTGTCGCGCGTGGACGTCACAAGAGGAATGATGGGCGAGTGCTCGTCGAGCCCTGATAACGCGGACAAGTCGCCGTCGACTGACGTGCCCGCAAAGCGGGCCACGCGTCGCAATTCCTGCACGGCACGACGCGTGTCCAGGAGGCCGTCACTTTGCGCGCGCTTGAGGCGGTAGTGGCACACATAATTTGCCCGACCCTTGAGAACGGCTGTGCGCACCTGCACGCCCAGCACCTCGCTTGCCAGCGGCAGGTCTTTGCGGGAAAGTTGATCCTGCAAGGCGCGTGTGGCCGTGGATACGATCACGCGCTCGCCATGCATCAGCGCTGGCACCAGATAGGCCAGTGTCTTGCCCGTGCCGGTACCCGCTTCGGCCAGAAGGATGCCGCGCTCGCCAATGGCGCGGGACACCGCCGCGGCAAGCTTGCGTTGACCCGGACGCTCGTGCCAACCCGGCAGCGCTGCCGCAAACAGACCGCGCTCACCCCACAAGGCGTCGGAGAGCACAAAATCATGGGAGCTCGGACTCGCCTCTGCCACATCCGCGCAGGAGGCAGCGCTGTTCTGCCTAAAATGCTCAGGCGCTTGTTCGAGAGGATTCAAGCGGGCTCATCCGGCTGCAAGGCCGATTCCAGGAGTGCGATGTGATCGCGAAGCTGCAGCCGCTTCTTCTTCAGCCTGCGCAACAGGAGTTCCTGATCGGGGGCATGGTGCGCGAGCCGGTCGATGGTGTCGTCCAGATCCGCATGCTCCATGCGCAGTTCGATCAATCGCCGGTTGGCAGAACGCAGGTTCTCTTCCATCGGTCTTACCGCATGCGTGCTTGGGAGGGCATGAGTCCATTGTATGAACCCAGGCCAACGCGCAAGGTAGAGCATCAGACAGTGATTGATTGATGAGTCCGACACATACCCGTCTTCAGTTGCAGGCTGCCACAGGCATCCACCGAGGCGACCGCCAGTATCAGCAGGACCGCATTGAAGTCTTCCCCCACGCACGCGTGCCAGGCTTGGTACTGGCGGTGGTGGCCGACGGTATGGGCGGGCGCAGTGGCGGACGCATGGCAGCTGACCAAGTCATGCTCACTGCACAGCAATTGTTTGACCGCTATGTGCCCAGCCAGGACGATCCGCGCAGCCTGCTGCAGAGCATCGTGCGCGAGAGCCATCTGATGATCAAGCTCAGCGCAATTTCTGCCGAGCAGGAGCCCCATTCCACAGTGGCATGCGCGCTTGTGGAGCCCAATGGAAGCTGCCACTGGGCGCATGTAGGTGACTCGCGCGTACACGTCTTTCGGGGCGGGAAGCTCGAGACCCGCACAAAGGACCACTCCTATGTGCAAGAACTGGTCGATGCAGGCGCGCTGAGCGAGACCATGGCACGCAACCACCCGATGAGCAATGTGCTCACGGCCAGCCTGGGGGCTGACGAGGAGCCACCCTTCAACTACGAAAGCATGCGGCTCAAACCCGGGGACGTGGTTTTGCTGTGCAGCGACGGATTGTGGCATTACTTTGTTGATGCCGAACTGGGCTCGGCACTCGATCGACTCGATCCGCGCGAATCCTGTGAGTTTCTCATCGCAAAGGCCAGGCAGCGGGCCGTCGGAGGAGGCGACAACCTTTCTCTGGCCGTGCTCAAGCTTCTGCGCAGCGATCCCCGATCAACATCCGCACCCCGCATCGCCAAATCCCGATAGGCATCTCGCGGCAACGGCTTGGTCTTCCCGCCGCCGTGCGGCAAGTGGCGCGCGTTCAATACCCGGGTGGTAAAGGAAGCGGGGGAGCCGGTGGCTTTTGCTGGGCGCGTCGGGCAGCGTCTCGTTGGCGGCGCTGGTAGTCGGCAAGTTTGGCCGCATAGGCAGACTCGGGCTGACTGGTATGTGCAGCGGGCGTTGGTACGCGGGGGCGAACCTTGCCATACGGCTTTGGACTGCGCTGCAGCCGCTTGGTGGCCTGCTCCTGCTTGGCTGCATAAGCCGCTTCATGAGCCGCCTCCCGTTCCTGGCGCTCGGCTTGGCGACGTTGCTTGTCGGCCTGTTCCTGCCCAAGTTCTGTAGGTTGCGTTTGGATGGGTTTCACGTTGGGCTGCTGGCGCTCGCGCACATTACGTTCAACCCGTGCTCGCTCGGCTGCAGCGCGCTGTTCGCGAGCGGCAAGATCGAGAGCATTGAGCTGCGCCTCCAACGACCCGGCCGCCGAGCGATAGCGTCGCGAGGCATCCTGCAAGCACTGGTTAACGAAGAACCGGCGCTGGCAGGCGGCCTGTTGGTGCGCGTATGCGGCGTCAAGATCGCGTCGCTGCTGCCGGATCTGCCTGCGCTCAGCGGCGCGTTCGGGTGCGCCATCCGTTGTCGGTGCGATGACTTGTGCGACCGGCAAGGCCGCTCCTGGCGACGAACCAGGCATGTCTGCGGCCGCCTGTGCTTTTCGGCCGCCGGCCATCAATGCGGCGAGCATCACCAAGCAGACCACCATCAGCGCAGCGCTCTGGCAGATGCCGCAGGCACGCTTGGGCGCGGCAAGCGCATGGCGCCAATCGGGCAAGCGGGTACGCATCAGGTGAGCGCGGTCTGGACCTCGCGCCGTCCCTTGGCGAGATAGGCCGATGTCTGCATTTCCAGCAGACGCGAGACCGTTCGCTCGAACTCGTACGCGAGAGGGCCCGACGGGTATAGCGCGGCCGGGTTGACTTCGGCCGAGAGCACGAGCTTGATGTTGCGGTCGTAAAGAACGTCCACTAACAACGTAAAGCGGCGCGCGGCACTGGCACGCTCGGGTGTCATGCGCGGCACGTCCGACACCAGAACGGTATGGAAGCGCGCGGCGATTTCAAGATAGTCGTTCTGCGAGCGCGGTGTATTGCACAGGGATTCAAAGTCGAACCAGATGACGCCCCCCGCCCTGCGCAGGGCAATGAGCTCGCGGAATTCAATGTGAAGCGTGGGATCATCCTCGGCCGCTTCCGCGAGACATTCAAAGGTTTGCTCCATCGCCGTGTCGGCCGCTGGCCCCAGGGGCATGTGGTACAGGCTCATGGCCCGCATGGCGCGGTGCCGATAGTCCCTGCCACCGTCCATGTGCTGCACGTCCATGTTCTTCTTGATCAGATCAATGGCTGGCAGGATACGGTCGCGGTGCAAGCCGTCTGGATACAGGGCATCCGGTTCGAAATTGCTGGTCGCCATCAGCATGACGCCGTCGTCGAACAAACCCTGGAGGAGGCGATGAAGGATCATCGCGTCCGTCACGTCACTGATGTGAAATTCGTCGAAGCAGATCAGGCGAAAACGCCGCGCGATGCGGCGCGACAGTTCCTGCAAGGGATCTTGCGTACCCTGCAGTATGGCCAGTTCGCGCTGCACCTCGCGCATGAACTCATGAAAGTGCAACCGCGTCTTGCGCACCACCGGCACGGTCACATAAAAGGCGTCCATCAGAAAACTCTTGCCTCGCCCCACGCCACCCCAGAGGTATACGCCGCGTGGAAGTTCGGGATGAATCAGCATGCGCCGCACCGCCGTGGAACGGCGCGACTTGTAGGCGACCCACTCGTCAAAGGCGCGCTGCAGACGAGCGATCGAAACACGTTGCGCAGCGTCGGGCTTGAAACCCCGCTCACCCAACGCCTGCAGGGCGTATTCCGTCACATCCATGAACAAGCTTAGAAATTCAGGCTCCGACCGTCCGTGGCGAGTGCAGCTTCCTTCAGCGCCTCTGACAGCGTGGGATGGGCGTGACAGATCCGGGCAATGTCTTCGGCCGCAGCCTTGAATTCCATGGCAACTGCCGCTTCAGCGATGAGCTCGGAAGCCATCGGCCCAATGATGTGCACGCCAAGAATGGTGTCCGTCTCGGCATCGCTCAGCACCTTGACGAACCCCGTTGTGTCACCCAGCGCGCGTGCCCGACCGTTGGCCAAGAAGGGAAAGCTCCCTGCCTTGTAGGCTCGGCCCGCGGCCTTGAGGGCCTGCTCTGTCTGCCCGACCCACGCGATTTCCGGACTGGTGTAGATAACCCAGGGCACGGTGTTGAAGTCCACATGTGGCTTTTGCCCACTGATACGCTCGGCCACCGCCACACCTTCCTCTTCGGCCTTGTGTGCCAGCATGGGCCCGCGCACGACGTCGCCCACTGCCCAAATCCCCGCAATCGAGGTCCGACACTCGTCGTCGACCGGAACAAAACCTCGCGCGTCGGGCTGCAGACCAACCGCCTCCAAGTTCAAACCATCGCTGTGTGGAACGCGCCCGATGGAGACGATAAGCCGATCCACCTCGAGTTCGTGGGCCGCACCCTGGGCATCGGCATACTGCAGTTTCACGCCTTGGGCCTGGGCTTTCACCTCGGTGAGCTTGACGCCGAGTTGGATGTCAAGACCCTGCTTCTTGAACTGCTTGAGGGCCTCCTTGGCCAGTTGAGCGTCGGCAGCCCCGAGAAAATCGGGAAGCGCTTCAAGCACCGTGACTTCAGCCCCCAGACGCCGCCACACGGAGCCCATTTCCAGGCCGATCACACCGGCGCCGACCACGCCAAGACGCTTGGGCACTTCCGTCAACGCCAGCGCTCCGGTATTGGACAAGACCCGTTCTTCGTCAAACGCAACCCCGGGCAGGGCACGGGGGCTGGAGCCTGTGGCGATCACCACCTGTTTGCCGGTATGCGTCTGCGGCGTGGGGCCATCGACCTGCACCTGGAAACCCCCTTCAACCTTGCCAACAAAGGACGCACGTCCATGTACGAACTGCACCTTGTTTTTCTTGAAGAGATAGAGGATGCCCTCGTTGTTCTGGCGCACCACCTGGTCCTTGCGCGCAATCATGCGGGCAAGGTCCAGGCCCAGCCCCTTGAGCTGGATCCCGTGGTCGGCAAAAGCGTGCCCGGCGTGCTCGTAATGTTCGGACGATTGCAATAGCGCCTTCGACGGAATACAGCCCACGTTGGTGCAGGTACCACCCGGAGCCGGCCCCCCCTTGGGGCCCGCCCAGGCGTCGATGCAAACCACCGACATACCGAGCTGCGCCGCGCGAATGGCTGCGATGTACCCGCCGGGGCCGGCGCCGATGACGATGAGGTCCACTGCTTGTGTCATGACCGTGCCCTCACAGGTTTAGCAACAGACGCGCCGGGTCTTCCAGCGCCTCCTTCATGGCGACCAGACCCAACACGGCTTCGCGCCCGTCAATAATGCGGTGGTCGTAACTGAGCGCGAGGTAATTGATCGGACGGATCACGACCTGCCCGTTTTCGACCACAGGTCTATCCTTCGTCGCGTGCACACCGAGAATGGCGGCCTGCGGTGGATTGATGATGGGCGTGGACAGCATCGAACCGAACACACCGCCATTGCTGATGGAGAAGGTGCCGCCAGTGAGATCCTCGATCGCCAGCTTGCCGTCGCGTGCCCGCACCCCGAATTCTGCGATCTGCTTCTCGATGTCCGCGAAACTCATCTGATCGGCATTTCGCAAGATGGGCACAACCAGTCCGCGCGGGCTGCCAACCGCAATGCCGATGTCAAAGTAGCCGTGGTAGATCACGTCGCTGCCATCCACCGAGGCATTGATGATTGGGTACTTGCGCAGCGCGTGCACTGCGGCCTTGACGAAAAAGCTCATGAACCCAAGCTTGACGCCATGCTCCTTCTCGAATCGGTCCTTGTGGGCGTTGCGCAAGTCCATCACGGGCTTCATGTTCACTTCATTGAAGGTCGTGAGGATGGCATTTTCAGCCTGCGACTGCACCAGGCGCTGCGCGATGCGCGCGCGCAGTCGACTCATGGGAACGCGCTGCTCCGGACGCTCTGCGTACGCCGAGAGGTCGATATCGGCGTCCACCGGCGGTAACGCCTGGGGTGCATTGAACGGCCCTGCCTGGGGAACCCGTGCCTGCGGCGCGACCGCCTGCGCGGGGGCTTTCGCCGAGCCCAGCACGTCGGCCTTGGTGATGCGCCCGCCGCGGCCCGTGCCGTCCACGTTCGCGGCATCGATTCCCTTCTCGGCCATGATCTTGGCAGCAGCGGGCATGACCGGCACCGTCGCTGCAGCGGCGGGCGTTGCCACGACCGGCGCTGCAGCGACGGACTGAACCGGCAGCGGGCTGACTTGCGGCTTGGCGTCGGTGTCGATCTTGGCGATCACCTCGTCGGCCACGACGGTTGCGCCGTCAGGCTTGACAATGTGTGCCATGACACCGGATGCCGGTGCCGGCACCTCCAGGACGACCTTGTCCGTCTCGATTTCGATCAGGATTTCATCCTGACTGACGGCCTCTCCTGGTTTTTTCTTCCACTGCAACAAAGTGGCCTCAGCCACGGATTCGGACAATTGGGGAACCTTGACATCGATCAGTGCCATGGTGGTATCTCGCTTGGGATGTGAACGGGTTGTCGCCCCGCGCGCAGCCAGTTGGGCCGACCTCAGGCCTGCCCGGACCGCGGCGCGGAGAGCCTTGGGCTATTTTGTCAGGATGAAGCCCTTGAGCTTGCCGAAGGCAGCTGCAAGGAGTTCCTTCTGCTGCTCGGCGTGTTTGGCGAAATAGCCTACGGCGGTGGATGCCGAGGCTGGCCGCCCGGCATAGCCTAGCCGCTGGCCATCTTGCAGATTCTCGTGAATGTGGTGCTGGATAAAAAACCAGGCCCCCTGGTTTTGTGGCTCATCCTGGCACCACACGAGATCGCGCAACTGCGGATAGCGCTTGAGTTCGGCGGCAAAGGCCTTGTGGGGGAAGGGGTACAACTGCTCGAAGCGCACGATGGCCACATCCTGCGCATCGCGCTGCGTGCGTTCGGCCAGCAGGTCGTAATACACCCGGCCCGTGCACACGATCATGCGCTTGACTTTCGAGGCATCGAGGTCGCTCTGCTCGCCCAGCACAGTGTGGAAGTGCCCGTTCGCCAAGTCGGCTAGCGTCGAGCGCGCCTGCTGGTGCCGCAGCAGGGATTTCGGCGTCATCACCACCAAGGGTTTACGGAATGGGCGAATCATCTGCCGGCGCAACAGGTGAAACATCTGCGCCGGGTTCGTCGGCTGGCAGACCTGAATGTTGGTCTCCGCGCACAGCTGCAGATAGCGCTCGAGCCGTGCTGAAGAATGCTCAGGCCCCTGCCCTTCGTAGCCATGCGGCAAGAAGAGCGTGAGGCCGGAGGCGCGGCCCCACTTCACCTCCGCCGCGGAGATGAACTGGTCGATCAGGACCTGGGCACCGTTGGCGAAGTCGCCAAACTGGGCTTCCCAGATCACCAAGGTGTTGGGGTCCGCGGTCGAATAGCCATACTCAAAACCGAGCACAGCCTCCTCGGACAGGATGGAGTCAATCACCACGAAGGGCGCCTGCCCCTCGGACACGTTCTGCAATGGCACATAGCTGCCTGCGTCCCAGCGCTCCCGGTTTTGGTCATGCAGCACTGCATGGCGATGGCTGAAGGTACCTCGCCCGCAATCCTCGCCCGACAGACGCACGGGGAATCCATTTGCCACCAGCGAAGCAAACGCGAGATGCTCACCCATGCCCCAGTCCAGCGACAGCTCCCCCCGCCCCATCTTGGCTCGGTCGGCGATGACTTTCTCCACCAGTGGATGCAGCTTCAGGTCCTGCGGCAACGTGGTGATGCGATCGGCCAGTCGCTTGATCTCGGCAAGTGGCAGCGCCGTGTCGGCGTTGTCCGTCCACTTGCGGTTCAGGAACGGAGTCCAGTCGACTGCGAATTTGCTTTTGTAATTCGAAAGCACGGGTTCGAGGGCGCGCTCGCCGTCTTCCATGGCTTGTCGATAGGCCTGCACCATGGCGTCGCCATCAGCCTCGCCGATGACGCCCTGGCTGGCCAGCCGGTCCGCATAAAGCTTGCGCGTGCCCGGATGAGCCGCGATTTTCTTGTACATGAGCGGCTGCGTGACAGCTGGTGTGTCCTGCTCGTTGTGGCCGAGCTTGCGGAAGCACACGATGTCGACCACGACGTCGTGGTTGAACTCGGTGCGAAAATCCACCGCAAGCTGATGGCAAAGTGCGACCGCCTCTGGATCGTCGCCATTGACGTGCAGAACGGGCGCTTCGATCATCTTGACGACATCAGTGCAATAGAGCGTGGAACGGGTGTCGCGCGGATCGGACGTCGTGAACCCGATCTGGTTATTGATCACGATATGCACCGTGCCGCCGGTGGAATAGCCCCGGGTTTGGGCCAACGCCAGCGTTTCCATCACGACGCCCTGGCCGGCGAAAGACGCATCGCCATGGACCTGCACGGGCAGAACCTGAACGCCCTTCTTGTCGCCACGGCGTTCCTGGCGCGCGCGCACCGAGCCCTCAACGACCGGATTCACAATTTCCAAATGCGAGGGATTGAATGCCAGCGAAAGGTGGACGGGCCCCGAAGGCGTGGAGACATCGCTTGAAAAGCCTTGGTGGTATTTCACATCGCCCGATGGCAGGTCGTGCGCGTGCCTTCCTTCGAATTCGTCGAACAGATCCTTGGGACGCTTGCCCAAGGTATTGACCAGGACATTCAAGCGCCCGCGATGGGCCATGCCGATGATGACCTCCTGCGCACCACGCTCGCCGCTGCGCTGAATGATTTCATCCATACCGACGATAAAGCTCTCGCCACCTTCGAGCGAAAACCGCTTTTGCCCCACATAACGCGTGGCCAAGAACCGCTCCAAACCTTCCGCCGCGGTGAGCTTGTCCAGGATCTCGCGCTTTTTGTCGGCGCTGAAACTCGGCCGGGTACGGATGCTTTCCAACCGCTGCTGCCACCAGCGCTTCTGGTTCTGATCGCTCAGGTACATGAACTCCACGCCGATGGAGCCGCAATACGTTTCATGCAGGTTGTTGATGAGCTCGCGAAGGCTCATGCTCTCCTTGCCGAAATAGGTGTTGCTCGTATTGAAAACCGTTTCCAGATCCGCATCGGTGAACCCATAGAAAGCAGGGTCAAGATCGGGAATTTCAGGCCGCTCGGTGCGCTTGAGTGGATCCAGGTCCGCCCAGCGCACGCCAACGTTGCGATAAGCGGCGATCAGTTGCTGCGCAGCAACACGTTTGCGCGACATGTCCGCGTCGGACGCAAGCGTGATCGGTCGCGCCGGACCGGTCTTGGCCCGTTGCGCAAAGGCCGACACCACGGGCGCGTGGGGAATATCGCGTGAATTGCTGCCGTCGACGGCCGGCACATGCTGCAAAGCGTCAAAATAGTCGCGCCAATGGTCCGGAACGGCACCAGGGTTTGCGAGATAAGTTTCGTACAGCTCCTCGACGTAAGGAGCGTTGCCGCCAAACAGGTAGGAGTTGGCGCGTAGCTGCTGGATAGTCATGGTGGGCTCACTGGTTCGCCGGGTATCCCGGCATAAAGTGGGTGAAACACCATGCGCCAGCGTGGGTACCCCATGGTGGCGCACAGCGGTCCGATGACGAAAGACCTATATCAACTGTACCAGCCGATTTGATGCAACGCAAAAATGCTTTCGTCTCCGCCCACCACCGCAAGTGGACCCACCGCCTTGCAACGGCGCAATGCCTCAGGCACCGAATGTGGGCTTTGCGCGGCGCCCATAACAAAAAACAGGCGGAAATTACTTCCAGCCTGTTTTTCGTCCGTGATGCAAGGCAAAAGCAACGCCAAGCGCAACAATCACATCTTGGCGTAATCCGCCAAGCCTGGATTTCCCTTGAGACCGATCAGCTTGGGCTCATTCGGCTTGAGCGGCTTAATGACCTTCTGGTGCTTGAGGTATTCCTCCACGATATCCCAGATTGGCGGATTGCTCGCATTTGCCGATGCCTGCTGCACTGGCGCCCAGCCTGCGACCTTGTAGGTCTTTTTCGGATCGAGGGGTTTGCCACCCAAACGCATATCCTGGATCCGGTTGCCAATCTTTTCATTCGGCGCACAGGTGTACTCCAGCGCCCCAACCCGGACCATATCGCCGCCTTGCTGGTAGTAGGGGTCCGGGTTAAACAGGTTGTCCCCCACATCTTCCATGACCGACTTGACGGTCTCCCCTGTCATATCGGTCAAGGTGCAGTACGGATAGGTGATGGCCAACTGGGTCATCATCGCTTCGCGGGTGATGGGTTCGCCCGGCAGCAGGCTGCCCCCCCAACGAAAGCCTGGCGAGAAGGCGAGGTCACCACCGCGCACGGCCAGCATGGCATCCACCACGAGCTGGTCCCAGGTGCCGTTGAAGTTGCCACGCCTGTACAGCACACCTTCCGTGTGGGCAAGCACCTCATTCATCTTGCTCTCGTAAGGTGCGCGGTGCTTTTTGATCAGCGCGTTCATGTCGGCGTCGGCAGGCAGGAGTTCCGAGAATACCGGCAGCAGGCGATATTTGTAGCTGACCATCTTTCCACCACGCACGTCGAAGTCCATCACGGCGAGGAACTTGCCGTGCGAGCCGGCGTTGGTCACCAGGGTCATGCCACCCGATGGGCGCCGAATTTCCACGGCCACGGCTTCGCCGTCGTGGGTGTGTCCACCAAAAATGCAGTCGATGCCCTCAACCAGCGAAGCCATCTTCCGGTCCACATCCATGCCGTTATGGGAGATCACGACCACCAGCTGGGCGCCCTTCTTCTTCACCTCGTTCACCGTTTTTTGCATATGCTCGGTGTCGATGCCGAAGGTCCAGTCGGGGATCAAGTAGCCAGGATTGGCAATTGGCGTGTAAGGAAATGCCTGGCCGATGATCGCCACCTGCACCCCATTCATCTGCTTCATCACGTAATTGGGAAACACCGGGTCCCCAAAATCCGCCGTCTTCACGTTCTGCGCAACGAAATCGATCTTGCCCTTGAAATCCTTATTGACGATTTCCTTGACGCGATCCTGGCCGTAGGTGAACTCCCAATGCGCAGTCATCACATCCACACCCAACTGCAACTGGGCGTCAACCATGTCCTGGCCTTTGGTCCACAACGACAGGCCCGTGCCTTGCCACGTGTCGCCCCCATCGAGCAGCAGCGCGCCAGGGCGGGAGGCCTTGAGTTTCTTGACCAGCGTGGCGATATGCGCATACCCGCCCATCTTGCCGTACTGCTTGCTGGCGCGTACAAAATCCAGATACGTCAACGCGTATGACTCGCGCGTGTTCGGCTGAAAGCCCACGCGCTTGAGGTAGTGCGCCCCCACCAAGTGGGGAAGGTGCCCCTCCATGGTCCCGATACCGATATTCACGCTCGGCTCGCGGAAATAGATCGGCTGCAGATGGGCATGACTGTCGGTCATGTGCAAAAAATGCACGTTTCCCGTCACGGGTGGGCTGTACAGCTTGTCCACCTCAGCTGCACTGGCTTCGCGCATCATCGGAAATCCGCTGACACCGGCAGCAGCCAAAACACTCAGAAACTCGCGGCGGGAAATGCTCATTGTCGATCCTTGAGAAAGAAAAAGCCCGCCAATCGGCAACGATGAGGCGGGCAGGTCAGACGCGGCTGATCGGCTGTCGACCAGCCTCGAAGCTTTGAGATTACTTGTTAACCGGAGAATTCGGGTCCATGAGCAGCGCCATCACATCCTTCATCTCCTGTTCGGTCAGGATCTGATGAGCGCCAAATGGGGGCATGTAACTGCAGGCATTAAAGGCCTGCGAGTCGTAAATGCGCGCCCAGGTGTACTTCAGAACGGCTTCGCTGTTGCCACGCAGCTTGGCATAGTGATACAGCTCGGGGCCGATGTTGCCTTGTGAAGGATCGTTCGCAATCATCTTGTGGCAAGCCAGACAGTTACCCCCATTGGGCGAGCCGGGCTTGTCGCTCCACTGCATGCCTTTACCGTTTTCGGCAATCTTCAGACCCGCCTTCCAGTCGCCGAGGTATTGGCCATCCTTCGGATAGACAACCTTGTCGGCGGCCATCTGTTCGAGCTTTTTCTGCAGGTCCGCTGGCATGGGCTGGCCGAGGTACGCGTATTTCGAGCACTCATATTGATGAGGCGTCTGCTTCAGACGAGCCACAGTCGCCTGCCCTTTGCTGACGAAGTCATTCTTGAGCACGCTTTGGAAGGACTCGGTCGCAAATGGATTGTCGCTGCCACCGGAGGCCGTCGTATTCATGCCCGCGCAGCCGCTCAGCAATGCGGCACCCGCTGCTGCAAGAGTAAAGGTCATTAATTTTTTCATGTCGTCTCCTCGATCAGCGCTTGAATGTGGGCGTGTGGAGCGTGGCGCCATTCGAATTCACCCCCATGTAAGTGATCAGATCGATGACAGCGCGGGAGGTAAATTTGGGAGCCGGCCACCGCTGCTGGCGCTCACACGCCAGCATGCGCCATTCGAGGGTGCGGGCGACACCTTGGGAATTCGGATACGCCGGCCACGTTGCATACGACACAGCGGCCTCCGCGTTCGTCAAATTCGGCAAGGCTGAGATTTTGATGCGCTTTCCACTCTCGGAATGGCAAGCGGCGCACGAGAAGTTGAACGGCCCTGCACGGTAGAAAAACAGCTTCTTGCCGTTCTCGTAGGACTGCTTTTCCAGCGCGTTGTCCTGGGGAATGGCGATCTTCATCCCATCGGACTCATGCGCCACATACATCGCAATGTTTTCCAGCGGCGAAGCGTTTCCACCTTCTTTGGCGAAGGGCGCCTTATCGGCGTCCTTGGCGCTGAAACCTTGCAGGGTTTCCATGCACGTGACCAGGCGCGATTCCAGATCCTGGACCTTGCCGGTATCGGCAAAATAACGCGGCAACTGGGCATACGCGCCCTTCACCACGCCGGGGCCGAGGCCCAGATTGCACTGTTCGAGAGAAACGTTCTTGGGGCCTCGCTTTTCACCCCAAAGCTTCTTGCCGTCGTCGATGTTGAAGTCGGCAGGATTCCCGCCCATTTCATTCATCAACTGAAGGTAAGCGTTGCCTTCTTGGGTTTCCGAAGCCGCCTGCGCTTGATTTACGCCGGCGCCGATCAGCATCAGGGCGGGAACGGTCATCCCGACCAGTGCGGCCATTTTTTTAAGTCGTAGTTTCATAGTCTCCTCGCGAACAGTGCGTACTGCGTCAAACAAGTTGCGAAAACTCAAACACCGATTGATCAGGATACGGTGGTGCTGTCAGTCTGGGTCTCGCCCTTGTTATCCAGCCAGGTCACGGCAACCTTGTCACCCGACTTGCCGCCCTTGAAGCGGAATTCCAGGAACGGATTCTTGGAAATTGCAGTACCCCAGTCACACTCCAGAACGGTCTTGCCATTGTTCGTGCAAGTCACTTTCTGAATGAAATGGGCAGGAATGATCTTGCCGTCTGGGCCCTTCAACAGGCCGGTCTCTTCGGGGTGAGACATCAGGACGCGGACAACCACCGCGTCGCCTTCAACGTTAGCGCGCATGCGCATTGGATTGGGCATTGTGAACTCCAATAAATAGTCTGATTAACCGAGTGGTGGAAAGCGGGGGTTCAGCCGCCGCAACCGCCGAGGGTGACCTTGATTTCCTTCTTGCTGTACAGAAGCTTGTCACCAGCCTTGGCGACGGCATAGACGTGGGATGTCTGCGCCATCTTGATGCGCGTGGCCACGTTCGGCTCGGTACCGTCCTTCATGTGGAAGGCGGCAACCATTGCGGTCGGATTCTTTTGCACCACGATCCCGACCATGGTGGTCCCAGCTGCCGACGACTTCACGCCCACGGGCACCACAGCACCGTTTTCAGCGATATCCGGGCCAACAATGGACACGTCCGTGCTTTCAGTCGGGGTGGCACCCAGGATCTTGGCCACTTCGTCCAGCGATTTGGCTTCGAACAGCTTGGGATCCCAGCCCGGGGCGTCGGCCGCTTGCGCGGTGACGGGCAGAAGACCGGCCGAGGCGGCCAGACCCACAACGGTCGCACCAGCACTGAGCTGCATGACCTGACGACGAGTTTGATTCATACCACTTGCTCCTCAAAATGAAAAATGCGTAAACAGAAAGCCTGGCCGCAAGGGCATAAACGCTTACTGCTTCGCTCCGTCTACAACCCAGTTCGCGACCATCTTGGCATCGGCTTCGCTGATACTCTGCGGTGGCATGGGCATACTCCCCCAAACCCCAGAACCACCTTTCATGATACGCGTGGTCAACTCGCCGACCATGTCGGTTTTACCCGCATACTTCTTGGCGATTTCCTGGTAGCCAGGCCCCACAAGCTTGTTGTCACCGAAGCTATGGCAAGCGATGCAGCCATTGGCCTTGATCAACGCCACGACCTTGGCATTTGGATCAGTGGCAGCAGCATTCTTGCTCTCCTCAGCCTTCTTCAACTCCGCCTTCGACAACGTGACCTGCCCGCGGATGGGGCCCCAGGGGCGGTTCTCGTCAGCCAGATTGCCCCAAGTGTTCATTGCATATTCGGGGATGAAGGTCTGGACGACCGGCTTGGGTGCGCAGTTTTTCATGCACTCAACATTATGGGTATCCGGGATACCCCCATTGCCCAGTTCCTTGCCTGGCCACATGCCGTGATTCCAGGTCATTCCGTTCCGGTTGGGCAGCATGTTCTGGACCTGCTGCACGTTGTCACGCGTGAGTGTGAAATTGGCGGGAACGACGTTGGCCAGGTTGAGCAGGTACGCAACCAGGGAATAGGTGTCGTTCCAGCTCAACGACAGCGGAGCATTCCATGGCATCGCGCGGTGGATGTAGTCGAACAGCGTCGAGAGTGTCGAGAGCTTCTCGATCGACGTACCGCCACCTTCCGTCACGTTGGCCAACTTGGCCACTCGGCCCGTGGCAATATCCTGCTTGGAAGCCTGATAGGCACCGACGATCGGCGGAAACACGGAGTTCGAATCGGCGAAATCACCATGACAGGAGGCGCATTTGGCTTCCCACAGCTTGGTACCCTCGGCAACGGTGCCCTGTCCGGCCGGCAGCCCCTGGAAGTCGGGGCGCACGTCGATATTCCATGCCTTGATCTCGTCCGACGTGGCCCCACGGCCAAGGGTGGACCCCAGATTGGCGCCCCAAGCGACTGAGAATGCCGCAGTGAGCGCCGCCGCGACGGCGGCCTTACGAATTCGCGAGTTGGACATTGCGAACATCTCCAGTTTCTTCAACTTGCCAGGTTTGGATTGCATTGTTGTGGTAGACCGAGCGGGTACCGCGGACTTTGCGAAGCTCTTGGTAGGTAGGCTGCACCATGCCGGTTTCGTCAACCGCGCGACTTTGCAGGAAAGCCGCCTTGCCGTTCCACACCCAGGGGATGTTGAACCGCGTAAGCGCCTTGTTTTGCACCGGCCCTTCGATGCGCGCCTGCTGCCAGCTGGACCCGCCGTCGAAAGACACATCAACCCGCTTGATTTTGCCCCGGCCAGACCACGCGATGCCGGTGACGTTGTAGACACCCTTGTCCATCAGGACCTGGCCGCCGGATGGCGACGTGATGACCGATTTGCACTCCATCACCGACGTGTACTGACGCAGCTTGCCGTCGGGCATGAGGTCAACGTAACCCAGGACTTCGTCTTTGGTCGCAAAGGGCGAGGTACCGAGCTTGATGCGGCGCAGATATTTGATCTGCGAGACACCCTCGACGCCGGGCACGACCAGTCGCATGGGATAGCCGTTCTCCGGGCGCAGCATTTCGCCATTCTGGCCATAAGCCACCAGCACCTCGCCAGAGAGCACGAGCGACATCGGAATGGTGCGATTTTCGTGCGATCCATCGGCACCTTCGGCCATGATGAAGCGAACACCGTTCAAGTTGGCGCCGCAGTCCTCCAGCAGCTTGATCAACGGCACCCCGGTAAATTCGCTGCACGACACCATGCCGTGCGTGTACTGCACGGTGGGCACAGCCACGTTGCCCCACTCCATTGCGGAGTTGGCGCCACATTCGATGAAGTGAATGCGCGACACGGGCTGCATGCGCATGATGTCGCCCACTGTATAGACCTTGGGGTTTTTCACCAGATCCTTCTCGCCCATCACCATGAGGCGATGCTGCGCAGGATCGATGTCATACCAGCCTTGGTGCGAGCGGTTGAAGTGCAGGCCCGACGGCGTGATGATGCCGAACATCCCCTGCAGCGGCGCAAACGCCACATTAGCCTGGTTGACGGCCGCAAGGCCAGGGCTTATGCGTCGCACCAGATTGGCTTCGTACTTCGAAGGCGTGCCATAGGGCGGCTCGTCGACTGGCTTGCCCAGCGTGGTTCCCCACTCGGGCTTGTCCAGAATGAACTTGCTGCCTTTGTCGCCAATCCAGTCCTTGCGCTCTTCAGCGGTGGCGCCGTAGGCGTTTGCCGCCCCTCCAGCTACCAACGTCGCGCTCGCTGCAGTGAACGCCCGACGCAAGAAGTCGCGCCGACCACCCTGAACCTGCGCGATCTGCTCGGCTGTCAGGAAGTTTTCCGGTGCTGGACGCAACCGGCCTAGCCTTTTGCTGTAGTCACTCATCCTCGTACTCGCTTGTTGAAAAGCTAAATGCGCCGAGCCAGGCGCTCTGTTTGGGAAACGGACTCTGGATCGTCCAGCTCGATGGCAATTTGGGTGCAGACTGTCCGGCAAAGCTGGACCGCCTTCTCACTCTGCACCCGGTAATAAACCTGGTTACCCACCCTCCGCTTGGCAACGATCCCTGCCTGATACAACACCTTCAGGTGCTGCGAAACATTGGGTTGCGTGGAATCGACGGCCACCATGATGTCGCCGACGCTTTTTTCCTGGTTGCAAATGGCGTTCAGGATGCGCAGACGCAGGGGCGTGGCCAACACACCAAACAACTCCGCCGCCGAGACAAAAACGCGCTCGGCGCTCTCGTCGTCGTCGGTTGCCGTGTCAAGCAGCGGCAATGGTGGTGAGATTGGCGTGGACATCGAATCTACGTATAAGCAAGAACTTATGAATTGTAGGGGACTCAGCCACCCCGTCCAGACCAGCCGCCTAGGATTTTCCCTAGTTATTGGTGAGCAATTGCTTCACGGATCTGCTCAAGCGCAAGCGGATCTTCCAATGTCGTGAGATCGCCCGGATCGCGTTGCTCGCACAAAGCCTGAATGGAACGCCGCAGCAGCTTGCCCGATCGGGTTTTGGGTAAGAGCGCGACGAAACGCACACGAGCCGGCCGCGCTAGCGCGCCGAGTTGGGTCTGCACCGTCTGCATGATGTCGGCTTCGAGACTAGCGCGACCCGCCGCATCGGCGATTTTGGAGGTCTCGCGGGGCACCACGAAAGCCATGGCAGACTGTCCTTTGACGGGGTCGGCAGCACCGACGACTGCAACTTCAGCCACCGCCGGATGGCTGGAGATGCTTTCTTCGATTTCCCGCGTCCCCAATCGGTGGCCCGCAACATTGATGACGTCGTCTGTGCGACCCAAAATTGTGATGTAGCCTTGCTCGTCGGCGACACCCCAGTCGAAGGTGGAGTACGCCTGCTGCCCGGGGAATGTGGACCAGTAGGTGCTCACGAATCGCTGGTCATCACCCCAGACCGTTTGCATACAGCCGGGTGGAAGCGGCCAACGGATGGCCACGACACCCTTCTCGCCGGGCGCAACGGGCTCACCTGTTGCCTCGTGCAAAATCTGGACGTCATAACCCGGCATGGCCACGCCAGGCGAGCCGAGCTTCGGGGGCAAGGCCTCGACGCCATTGGCGATACCCAGGATCGGCCAACCAGTCTCCGTCTGCCAATAGTTGTCCACGACCGGCTTGCCCAATGCTTGCGACGCCCAAGTGGACGTCGGCTCGTCGAGGGGTTCGCCAGCGAGGAAAAGACGCTGCAGCGACGACAGGTCGTATTTGCGCATGAACTCAGGATCGTATTTCTTGAGCACGCGCAGGGCTGTGGGCGAGGAAAACATCACGTTAACGCGATGTGTCTCGACGAGGCTCCAGAAGATCCCCGCGTCAGGGCGCAGTGGCGTGCCCTCATACATGAGCGTCGTCATGCCACGCAGCAGCGGCCCATACACGATATAACTATGGCCCACCACCCAGCCGATATCGCTGGTGCTGAAAAAGACACCACCCGGATCACCACAGAAAATGTCGCGCATGGAGGCCGCCAGGGCCACGGCGTGGCCACCGGTATCACGCTGCACACCCTTGGGCTTGCCCGTGGTGCCTGACGTGTAGAGGATATAGCTCGGGTGCGCGGCGTCGACCCACACGCAAGGCACAAGCGTATCGCCCACCGTCGCGCATGCAGCCGCGTAGTCGAGATCGCGCCCCGGCACGGGTTGATAGGCATAAAGCCCGCGATCGACCATCAATACCTTTTCCGGCTTATGGGCCGCGCGCCCGATGGCTTCATCGAGCAACGGCTTATAGGGAACCACACGGCCAGCGCGGGAGCCAGCATCGCTGCTGACCACCAGTTTGGGGCGTGCATCATCGATGCGCGTCGCCAGGCTCAGCGCCGCGAACCCTCCAAAAACCACGGAATGAATCGCACCCAGACGCACGCAGGCCAGCATCGCAAACACGGCCTCCGGGATCATCGGCATGTAAATGAGCACGCGGTCGCCCTGCTCCACGCCCTGCCCGCGCAGGATGGCCGCCATGCGCTGCACCTCGGTGTGCAGCTGCGCATAGGTGAGGGTCCGGCTTTGCCCCACTTCGGTCGACTCCCAGATCAAGGCTGGCTGGCTGGCACGCGCAGGCAAGTGACGGTCAACCGCGTTGTGGCACAGGTTGATCAGTCCCCCCGAAAACCAGCTGGCGAACGGACGCTGGCTGCCGTCCAGCACCTGGTTCCAAGGACGGTGCCAGTCGATCAACGCTGCCTGTTCGGCCCAGAAAGCCTCCGGTTGCGCGATCGAACGACGGTGGTATTCGGCGTATTTCATGCTTGGTCTCCTCTTTGTTATAACCCCTCACGTTAGGCAAGCGAGCTGACGCCCTGCTGACCTCAAACCTTTCGAAGCCGGTGAGCTTGTCCTGGGCCTGGGCGGGCGTGCCCGCTCCATCAGCGGGCGCGTCCAGCGCTCCTCGAACGCAGCCCCCTCAGATGGTCACCACCATGCGCCCACGGGACTGGCCGGCCATGATGCTGGCCGCGGCCTCCAACACCCCGTCCAGAGGCACGTCACGGGCCATGCGCTCGAGCTGATTTGCGTCGAGCTCGTCGGCCAGTGCGGCCCAGGCAGCGCGGCGTGCGGCCAACGGCTGCATGACGCTATCCACTCCGACCAGAGTCACGTTACGCAAGATGAAGGGGGCCACGGAACTCGGAAAATCCATGCCCTGGGCCAACCCGCATGCAGACACCACGCCGCCCCATTGAGTCTGCGCACAAGCGTTTGCGAGGATTTGACTTCCCGCCGTGTCCACGACGGCCGCCCAGCGCTCCTTCTGAAGGGGCTTGCCCGGAGCGCTCAAGGTGGCACGATCGATGATCTCGGATGCGCCCAATTCGTGCAAATACGATGCCTCATCCTGCTTACCCGTTGCCGCGACCACGCGGTATCCTCTGCGCGACAAAAGGCTCACTGCCATACTACCCACGCCACCCGTTGCACCCGTGACAAGCACGTCCCCGTCGGCAGGCTTGACGTCGTGGCGAGCGATGGCCTGAACGCAGAGCATGGCGGTATAGCCTGCAGTGCCTATGATCATCGCCTGTCGGGTGTCAAACCGCACCGGCAGGGGCACGAGCCAATCACCCTTGAGACTGGCACGCTCTGCGAGGCACCCCCAATGCGTCTCGCCAACCCCCCAGCCATTCAGTATCCAACTGTCTCCCGGCTTCCACGCGGCATGACGGCTCTCCAGAACCGTCCCGGCGCCATCAATGCCAGGCACCATCGGCCACTTGCGGACGACTGGCGCCTTGTTCGTCAGTGCTAAGGCGTCCTTGTAATTGAGGGTCGAGTGCTGAACTTGCACGAGAACATCGCCCTCGGGCAACTCACGCTCATCCACATCGCGCAGCTGTGCCTGAAACCCATCGTCACCCTTGCTCAATACCCAGGCCTTGAACATCGTCAGTCTCCACGTCGTTGTCGTTGATCGAACCCTATTGTTCCACCGCCGCGAACATTTGCGCGGCCCACGGTGCGAGGCACGTCGACCCAGTGGCGCTGGACCCAAGACTCGCCTCAACCCGAATCCGAACGCAGCGATTGGGCAACTTGAGGTTGACGGCACATGGGGTGACAGTTACATTTGCGCGACTATGGGGAAGAGACCAAGGTACGCACTGCTATGGACTGTTTCGCTCGCCATGTTGGCGTGCTCGGCTGCTGCACGCGCGCAACCCCCTTCCCCGACGACGCCTGACGCGAACGCCGCGCAAGTTTCTGACGCCAACCCGGGCAATGGCGACACGCTGCAGCAGTGGCTCACGCAGAGTGGCTTGGTTCGGCAAGTGTCCGGCCGCGCTTCCGATCTTGTCATTAACGCCTTGAGCTTCCTCGGCGTCAGCTACAAATATGGTGGCGATCATGCGTCCACCGGTTTCGATTGCTCCGGTTTCGTGCGCCATGTCTACCGGCAGACTCTCGGCCTCGTTCTGCCTCATAACGCTGCACAGCAAAGTCGTGAGGGCGAGAGGATCGCGGAAAATCAATTACGCCCGGGCGATCTCGTCTTTTTTAACACTCTGCGCCGCGCGTTTTCGCATGTAGGCATTTACATCGGCAATGGTGAGTTCATTCATGCGCCACGCCCCGGCCAAGAGGTGCAGATTGGCAGTCTCGACAGCCCTTACTGGGCACGGCGTTTCGACGGTGCGCGCCGGCTGATCAGCCGCGCCACCGATGCCGTGCCTGCAGCTCAGGCGACGGCAGTTGACGCGGCGCACACAGATCATTCAGCCCCAGGGGACGCACCCGATCACCGTTCCATCACGGATCGCTCCAGCCAATCGACCACTGCGCGGCCGGAAGCCGTCAATTCGACAGCTGTCGCTGAGTCCTCGCGCTGAAGGCAAAGCAACTGCTCTCGCCGCAGCAGCATGCGGAGAGAGCAGTGTCGCAATCCACGCTCAGCGCTTGGCAGGTGGCAAATCCGTACAAGAACCCTCTGCCACCTCGGCTGCTAAGCCGACCGATTCTCCCAACGTAGGATGGGGGTGGATCGTGCGCCCGATGTCTACGGCATCCGCGCCCATCTCAATGGCTAGTGCGACTTCGCCGATCAGGTCGCCCGCATGCGTGCCAACGATTCCACCGCCAACAATTCGGTGCGTGTCGGCGTCGAACAGCAGCTTGGTGTATCCCTCGTCCCGTCCGTTCGCGATGGCACGGCCCGATGCCGTCCAGGGGAACAGGCCCTTGGTCACCGCGATGCCCTGTGCCTTGGCCGAATCCTCGGTGAGACCGACCCAGGCAATTTCGGGATCGGTGTACGCCACGCTTGGGATCACGCGAGCATCGAATGCGCTGCGCGCAAGCGCCCCATCGCCCTTGAGCTCACCGGCGCAGACTTCTGCTGCCACGTGTCCTTCATGCACAGCCTTGTGCGCCAGCATCGGCTGGCCCACAACGTCGCCAATGGCATGGATATGCGGCACGTTCGTCCTCAGCTGCTGATCGACCGCAATGAAGCCTCGTTCGCTTACCGCCACGCCCGCCCTGTCTGCGCCAATCTTGCGGCCATTGGGTGACCGCCCCACGGCTTGCAACACCATGTCGTAACGCTGCGCCTCGGCCGGTGCGCCCTCTCCTTCGAAACGCACCCACACGCCATCGGGCTTGGCTTCCGCCCCCACCGTCTTCGTCTTCAGCATGATGCGGTCGAATCGGCGCGTATTGAGCTTTTGCCAGACGCGCACCAAATCGCGGTCAGCCCCCGGCATCAGCCCGTCCAGCATTTCCACGACGTCGAGCCGCGCGCCCAACGTCGAATACACAGTGCCCATTTCAAGCCCAATGATGCCGCCCCCAATGATGAGCATCGACTTCGGCATCTGAGCCAGCGCAAGCGCACCGGTGGAGTCAACGATGCGCGGATCGTCCGGAAGGAAAGGCAAGCGCACCGCTTGCGAGCCCACGGCAATGATCGCGCGCTTGAAGCGAACAACCTGGGTCACACCGGTCTTGTCCTGCGCAACACCTTCCGTAATCTCCACGGCCACATGATGCTCATCCACGAAACTACCGTAGCCGCGCACAATGGCGACCTTACGCATTCTGGCCATTGCGCCCAAACCTGCGGTGAGCTTACCCACCACCTTGGTCTTGTGCGCGGCAAGTTTCGTCCGATCCACAGTCGGTGTGCCAAATGTCACGCCCAAGTCGGCAAAATGCGCGGCCTCGTCCATGACTGCGGCCACGTGCAGGAGCGCCTTGCTTGGGATGCAACCGACATTCAGGCACACTCCGCCCAGATTTGCGTAACGCTCGACCAAGACGACTTTCAGGCCGAGGTCCGCCGCGCGGAACGCAGCGGAATAGCCCCCAGGGCCAGCGCCCAGTACCAACAGGTCACATTCATGATCCACGGCGCGAGCATCAATTGACGTGGGCGCGGGCGTGGGCGCCGTCACCAGCCGCTCGCTCGCCGAGGCAGCCGTTGCCGGCGTTTCGGGTGCCGCCACAGCGGCAGGCGCATCAGCCTCCAGCTCCAAAATCACCGAACCTTCGCTGACCTTGTCTCCAATCTTGACGCGAAGGCTCTTCACCACCCCCGCAGCCCCGCTTGGAATCTCCATGCTCGCCTTGTCGCTCTCCACCGTGATCAACGACTGCTCCAGCGCAATACGGTCCCCCGGCTTGACCAGTACCTCAATGATCTCCACATCCTTGAAATCCCCGATGTCCGGAACCTTCACTTCCATCACTGCCATGTTCTCGTCTCCAGTTGTGGCGGCATATCGTGTGCATTGCGCGCGTTACAGCAACACGCGACGCATGTCGGCGAGTAGCTCACCCAACAGGGTGGTGAAACGCGCAGCCATCGCACCGTCGATCACCCTGTGGTCGTACGACAGTGACATGGGTAACATCAGCCGTGGCTGAAAGGCCTTGCCATCCCAAATCGGCTTGATTTGCGATTTGGACATGCCCAGGATGGCCACCTCCGGGGCGTTGATAATCGGGGTGAAGGCCGTTCCGCCCACACCACCGAGGCTGGAAATCGTGAACGAGGCCCCCTGCATGTCTGATGGCTTGAGCTTGCCTTCACGCGCAGATGCCGCCAACTGCCCCATTTCGGACGCAATCTGGGAGAGCCCCTTTTTGTCCACATCCTTCAAGACGGGTACGACGAGCCCTTGCGGAGTGTCAGCGGCAAAACCCAGGTGCACATAGTCCTTCAGGACGAGGTTCTCGCCACTCTCGTCCAACGAGGCGTTGAACGCCGGCATTTGCTTGAGGGCCGAGACGCAAGCCTTCATGACGAAAGCCAGCATGGTGAGCTTCACGCCAGATTTGGTGAGGCGCTCATTGCTGACCTTGCGGAATTCTTCAAGTTCGGTAATGTCGGCCTCATCAAACTGCGTGACGTGAGGGATCATCGCCCAATTGCGGGCTAGATTCGGCCCAGAGATCTTCTTGATGCGCGATAACGGCTCCGTGCGAACGGGGCCGAACTTGGCAAAGTCCACCTTTGGCCAAGGCAGCAGACTTAGGCCAAGGCCCGCCTCCCCCCCTTTACGCGCCGCACCCACGCCTGCTGCAGCAGCAGCCTGGGTGATGGCCTTGCCTGCCATCACGGCCTTCACGAAGGCCTGAACGTCTTCAGAACTAATACGCCCTTTCGGGCCTGTGCCCTTGAGCTCAACCAATGGCACACCGAGTTCCCGCGCCAAGCGTCGCACCGTCGGTGAGGCGTGCGGCAAATGCGCTGCGGCAGGCCCCGGCACGACAGGCTCCAAGGCCACGGTAGGCGGCACATGCTTGATCGGCTCGGATGCGAAGCCCACGCCCACACTTGCAGGCGCCAATGCCGCGGCAACTGGAGCGGCTGCAGCCGCGGTGCTCGCCGAGGCAGCCGTTGCCGGCGTTTCGGGTGCCGCCACAGCGGCAGGCGCATCAGCTTCCAGCTCCAAAATCACCGAACCTTCGCTGACCTTGTCTCCAATCTTGACGCGAAGGCTCTTCACCACCCCCGCAGCCCCGCTTGGAATCTCCATGCTCGCCTTGTCGCTCTCCACCGTGATCAACGACTGCTCCAGCGCAATACGGTCCCCCGGCTTGACCAGTACCTCAATGATCTCCACATCCTTGAAATCCCCGATGTCCGGAACCTTCACTTCCATCACTGCCATGTTCTCGTCTCCAGTTGTCGTTCGCCCCGCGCATGCCGCGTCTGGCTCTTTCGAGGGGCGGCGGGCTCAGGCCAGCAAAGGGTTGATGCGATCGGGGTCAATGCCGTACTTCGCGATGGCCTCTGCCACCTTGACTTGCGGCAGCGCGCCTTCTTCAGCCAAGCTGCGCAGCGCAGCAAGCACGACAAAATGGCGGTCAACTTCGAAATGCCGGCGCAACTTGCTGCGCGTGTCGGATCGCCCAAAACCATCCGTGCCCAGCACCCGGTAGTTGCGACTCTTCGGCAGGTAGGGGCGGATCTGCTCGGCGAACAGGCGTACGTAATCGGTCGAAGCCACCACCGGGCCCGGATGCTTATCGAGCTGTTGCGCCACGAAGCTTTGACGTTGCGGCTGCGCGGGATGCAGAAGGTTCCAGCGTTCGGCATCCCGGCCATCGCGCGCCAGTTCGTTGAAACTCGGGCAGCTCCACACATTGGCGGCAACCCCCAGTCCTTTTCCAGCAAATCTGCGGCGGCCAAGACTTCGCGCAGAATCGAGCCCGAGCCCAGCAGCTGCACGCGGGGCGTCAGTTTGGGCCCCTCCTTGAGCAAATACATGCCTTTGAGAATTTCCTGCTCCGTGCCGGGTTTGAGCCCAGGTTGCGCATAGTTCTCGTTGAGCAGGGTGATATAGAAATAGACGTCCTCCTGACTCTCGACCATGCGCTTTAGCCCGCTATGCAGAATAACGGCCACCTCGTGGGCAAATGACGGGTCGTAGCTGATGCAATTGGGAATGTTGGCAGCCAGAATCTGGCTGTGGCCATCCTCATGCTGCAGGCCCTCCCCGTTGAGCGTGGTGCGCCCTGATGTGCCGCCAAGCAGGAAGCCACGCGCCAGCATGTCGCCCGCCGCCCATGCCAAGTCCCCGATGCGCTGAAAACCAAACATCGAGTAATAGATGTAGAAAGGAATCGTGATGCGATTGCTGTGCGAGTAGGACGTGGCCGAGGCAATCCACGAGCACATGCCTCCTGCCTCGGTAATCCCCTCCTGAAGAATCTGGCCAGCCTTGTCCTCGCGGTAGTACATCACCTCGCCGCGATCCACTGGCGTGTATTTCTGGCCCTCGGGCGCATAAATGCCAATCTGGCGATACAGGCCTTCCATACCGAAGGTGCGAGTCTCGTCGACGAGAATGGGCACCACGCGCGGGCCGAGGACCTTGTCGCGCAGAAGCTGGTTCAGGCAGCGCACATAGGCCTGAGTGGTCGAGATTTCGCGGCCTTCGGCGGTGGGTTCAAGGATCGGCTTGAAAATATCGGCCAAATCGGGGATCGGCAAATGCTCGTCGGCCTTTCTCCGGCGCTGGGGCAGATAGCCGCCCAGCGCCTTGCGACGAGCGTGCAGGTATTGCATCTCCGGGGTATCGTCGGCAGGCTTGAAGAATGGAAGGCCGGGCAATTCGTGATCAGGGATGGGGATGTTGAAGCGGTCACGAAACTCCCGAATGTCCTCATCCGTGAGTTTCTTGACCTGGTGCGCCACGTTGCGCGCTTCGGCCGCCTGGCCCATGCCGTAGCCCTTGATGGTCTTGACCAGCAGCACGCTGGGCTGACCCTGGTGATGGGCGGCGGAGTGGAACGCGGCGTAGACCTTTTGCGGATCGTGGCCGCCGCGGTTCAGGCGCCAGATGTCCTCATCACTCATGTTCTTGACCATCTCCAGAAGCTTGGGATGGCGGCCAAAGAAATGCTTACGCACGAACGCCCCATCGTTGGCCTTCATGGCTTGGTAATCGCCGTCAAGCACGTCCATCATGACCTGACGCAGGATGCCATCCTTATCCCGCGCTAGCAGCGGATCCCAGTATGAACCCCATATGAGCTTGATGACGTTCCAGCCGGACCCCCGGAACTCGGCTTCAAGCTCCTGAATGATCTTGCCATTGCCGCGCACCGGGCCGTCCAGGCGCTGGAGGTTGCAATTGACGACGAATACGAGGTTGTCGAGTTTTTCCCGCGCTGCCAGACCGATTGCGCCGAGCGATTCGGGCTCATCCATCTCGCCGTCGCCACAAAACACCCAGACCTTGCGCTTGGATGTATCAGCGATGCCGCGCGCGTGCAAGTACTTCAGGAAGCGCGCCTGATAGATGGCCATGATGGGCCCCAGGCCCATAGACACCGTGGAGAGCTGCCAGAAATCGGGCATCAGCTTGGGATGCGGATAGCTCGACAATCCCCTGCCATCCACCTCCTGGCGAAAATTGAGTAACTGGTCTTCGGTCAGCCGCCCTTCCATGAAGGCGCGCGCATAGATGCCAGGTGCGCTGTGTCCCTGGAAATAGACCAGGTCCCCACCGTGGTCTGCGGTGGGCGCATGCCAGAAGTGATTAAAACCGGCCCCCAGCATGGTCGCCAGCGAGGCAAAGGAGGCGATATGGCCGCCCAAGTCACCGCCGTCTGCCGGGTGCAGACGGTTGGCGCGCACCACCATGGCCATGGCGTTCCAGCGCATGTAGGCGCGAAGCCTTTCCTCGATTTCCACGTTGCCTGGGTTGCGCTCTTCGAGGTCGGGAGGAATGGTATTGACATAGGCCGTATTCGCCGAGAATGGCATATCCACACCATCCTGGCGCGCCTGGTCGATCAGGGACTCCAACAGAAAGTGGGCACGCTCACGCCCCTCGGCCGCGATCAGCGCCTGCAGCGCGTCAAGCCAGTCGCGGGTTTCCTGGGGGTCACTATCGTTGGCAGGGGAGAACGCGGGGTACTCGGGTACAGCGGACATGGGTTATCTCCTCGTTGATTTGGCGCGAGTATTACAGAGAATTTTTCAAATGGCAAACTCGTTTTTTATATTATGAAATATCATGCTTTTGCTTCGATCAATCCGACGTCACCATTGCATCGGCACGCGCCAACAATGCATGGTGACCATGATCGCGCAATTACCCGCAGCCTGATAGTGCGCTCGCTGCGGGCATACCCGTAGGCCTTCAGGCCGGCGCGGGCAAATCGTTGAAGTTACATAGACTGCGGGCGTGAACACACGTCGCCTTCTTTCCTTTCCGTCGCATCTGAACACTGCGCTCATGCGGTGGCGCCTTCGTGGCCAGTCGTTGCTGCGCACGCGCGGTGCAGACCGCCTGCTTCTCTTCGGGCCGCTGCTGTCGCTTGTCCTTTTCCTTGGCGCCGCCGCTGCGTTGGTGCGCTACACCCAGCAAACCGAACTGCAGCGTGAGCGCGACACACTCCAGCGCGACAGCGAATGGGCGCAACAGCGCATGGGGCTGGAAATGGCACTGATGCAGGAACAACTCCAGTCCATGGTCAACGCGCTGGAATCGTCGCCGCGCCAGCCTACCCGTTTCGAGTTCCTGGCTCACAGCTTCATTCACCAGCATGCAAGCGTCTTGATGGTGTATGCCACGGACGCAAAGGCCACCGTGAGGCAAGTCGCCGTCAGCCCTTCGCTCCCACATGACCTCAAACTGCTGCGATCTGGCGAACCTCTTGCGCTGGCTTTTTCCGAGAGTGCCTATGCGCAAGCGCAGGGCAGCCTGCATACCGCCTACACACTGCCTTACGCGTTACCCCGGGTTGGCTGGGTGGTCGAATCGGTCACGCCCGTACTCCAAAACCAGCAATTTGCCGGCACGGTCAGCGCGGTCTTTTCGGTGGATGGAATGCTTCGAGGCGCCGTGGCTCAGGAGCTAAGTACGCGCTATGCCGTAGCCCTCGTCAACAGCCAGCGGGACGTGCTGGCAAGCACGTCCTCAGCAAATACCGGCACCAAGCCACTGCAGTACCTGGTGGCCTTGCACCCGTTTGAACGTGGCCTGTTCATGCGCGTGAGCAGCTACCACACGGCGCCCGGCTGGGCGCAGCGAAGCCTGTACTGGGCCGTGTTCATGCTCTCGGCATTGATGCTGTGGATGCTTTGGGGAACTTGGCGCCAAATGCGTCAGCGCCTGCAAACCCAGGAAAGCCTGACACGTGAGACAGCCTTTCGAAGAGCGATGGAAAACTCCCTCTCCACTGGCATGCAGGCCATCGACCTGAAAGGGCGCATCAGCTACGTGAACGTTGCATTTTGCAAAATGACCGGCTTCTCCGAAGGGGAACTCGTCGGCCGAGCTCCGCCCCACCCTTACTGGCCGCCGAGGCGCTCGGCCGAGATGGCATTGGCGTTGCAGCAGACCATTGACGGCCTTGCGCCACCTTCGGGCTTTGCACTCAAGCTGCGCCGCAAGGATGGAAGCGAATTCGACGCTCGCATTTACGTGTCTGCGCTGATCGACGCGCGCGAGCGCCAGACTGGCTGGATCACGTCTGTCACCGACATCACCGAACCCACTCGCATCCGCCAGGAGCTGGCCGCCTCGCACGAGCGATTCGTCGCGGTATTGGAAGGCCTTGATGCAGCCGTGTCGGTGCTGGCCATCGACCGTGTCGAGCAGCTCTTCGCCAACAAGCTGTACCGCCAGTGGTTCGGAGCCTCGGCGCATGGACACCATCTCCTCAGCGGCCAGGATCCACCCGCATTCGCCGCGCAAGACAACCATGACGAGGTCGACGCCTTCGCTGGCCTGCCAGCCGGCGAGTTCATCAATCCACAAGCGCAGGCTCACGAAATCCACGTGCCCGCACTTGACCGCTGGTTCGACGTGCGCCAACGCTACATCCAATGGGTCGATGGCCGCGTCGTGCAGATGCTCATCGCCACCGACGTCACGGCGCGCCACCAAGCCGAAGAAGTTGCGCGCACACAGGAGGAAAAGGCGCAGATCACCAGCCGACTGATCGCCATGGGCGAAATGGCCTCGTCGCTGGCGCACGAACTCAACCAACCGCTGACGGCAATCAACAACTACTGCAGCGGAATGATTGCGCGCCTGAAGAATCAGTCGCTTCCGCCGCAAGATCTCAAGGCCACGCTGGAAAAGACGGCTCGCCAGGCACAACGCGCCGCCGCCGTCATCCGGCGCGTACGCGATTTCGTGAAAAAAAGCGAGCCGCACCGTGTACTGTGCCGCGTACAGGACATCGTGCACAACACGCTGGAACTGGCCGAGATCGAATTGCGGCGGCGCAACGTCCGTCTCTTCACGCATATTGCCGCGGGTATCCCGCCGCTCCAAGCCGACCCGATTCTGATCGAACAAGTTCTGCTCAACCTGCTGCGCAACGCCGCGGAGTCGGTGGACAAGGCCGAACGCACAGGCGTGGCCCGCAGCATCGAACTTGCCATTTCTGCTGACGCGCAGCAAGCCACGTTCATCGTGCGGGACAATGGCACCGGCGTGCCTGAAGACGTTATGAGTCACCTGTTTGAGGCGTTCTACACGACCAAGGCGGAGGGCCTTGGCATTGGGCTCAATATCTGCCGTTCCATCATCGAGTTCCACCAAGGCCGATTGTGGGCCGAGAACCAATACAATCACGACGTTTTGACAGGCTGCGTATTCGGATTCACGCTGCCGCTTGAACCGGTGCCGCGTATACCCGCAGGTGAGGGGCATGAAATGAGGCGCCAAGGATCTGAGTCAGGCAACAGCTGGACCGGGCCCGCCGGCGAAAAGTGACAAGCGATACGCAAGGCACCATGCACCGGGTGACAGCCACTAACACCATTGATCCTTCTGCACTTCAACACACGAGCCCATGAAACCTGCAAGCAAAGGGACGGTTTACGTCATTGACGACGATGAGGCAGTGCGCGACTCATTGCAATGGCTGCTCGAAGGCAACGACTACCGGGTGCGTTGTTTCGACTCTGCTGAGACCTTTCTGACGCGGTTTGACCCGCGCGAGGTCGCCTGCCTGATCGTCGACGTGCGCATGCCCGGCATGAGCGGCCTGGAGTTGCAGGACCGGCTGATCCAGCGCGGCGTAAACATGCCGCTGGCCTTTATTACCGGCCATGGAGACGTTCCCATGGCTGTGGCGACGATGAAAAAAGGCGCGATCGACTTCATCGAAAAGCCGTTCAACGAAAACCAGCTCCGCGACCTTGTCGACCGCATGCTCCAAAAGGCGCGTGTCGACCTCGAGGAACATGCCCAGAGCGCAAGCCGCGAAGCCCTGCTGGCGAAGCTGACCAGCCGGGAATCACAAGTTCTTGAGCGTATCGTGGCCGGGCGCCTGAACAAGCAGATCGCCGATGACCTCAACATCAGCATCAAGACCGTGGAAGCGCATCGCGCCAACATCATGGAGAAGCTCGGCGCCAATACCGTGGCCGATCTCCTGAAGATTGCCCTGGGCGCCAGCAAGTAGATCCGCCCGCGTCCTGCATCGCTTGGCGTTGCGGCGTCCTGTTCCCTAGGATACGAATTTCATGACCGCTCGACGCATTGATGGCAAGACCCTGTCCGCTCAAGTTCGCACCGAAGTGGCCGCACGCGCCGCTGCGCTGACTGCATCTGGGCGCCAGCCCGCATTGGCGGTCATTTTGGTGGGCGGCGATCCGGCGAGCCAAGTCTACGTTCGCAACAAGATTGCCGCCTGCAAGCAGGCCGGCATCCGATCCATCCATGAGACGTACGGCGCCGAACTGCGCGAAGGCGAACTTCTGGCGCGCATTCACGCGCTGAATCAGGACGATGGAGTGCACGGCATTCTCGTGCAACTTCCCCTGCCCCCGCATATCAATGCGCAACGTGTGATCGAGGCGATCTCGCCTCGAAAGGACGTCGATGGTTTTCACGTGGCCAACGCCGGCGCCCTGATGGTGGGCCAACCGGGCTTCCGACCCTGCACGCCGTTGGGCTGCATGCGCATGCTTGAGCATGTCGGAATGAGCAATCTTCGCGGCAAGCATGCTGTGGTCGTGGGTCGCTCCAACATCGTCGGCAAACCCATGGCGCTTATGCTGCTAGGAGCCGACGCCACAGTCACGATCGCCCACAGCGGTACGCCGGATCTGGCCGCCACCTGCCGGCAAGCCGACGTGTTGGTGGCGGCCGCGGGCAAGCCGCGGATGATTACAGGCAGCATGATCAAGCCGGGTGCCGTCGTCATTGACGTCGGCATCAACCGACTTCCGGACGGGACCCTGTGTGGAGACGTCGACTTCGCCTCGGCTGAAGGCGTGGCCGATTGGATCACGCCGGTGCCGGGTGGCGTGGGGCCGATGACCATCGCCATGCTGCTCGCCAACACCGTTCAAGCCTGTGAACAGTACTGAATACGCACCATGACGGCGAATCCTCATCCCCGAGACAATCCTCTCCTCGACTTCTCCGGGCTGCCTGCCTATGCCGAGGTGCGTCCCGAGCATGTCAAGGCAGCCATCACTGAACTCATCGCGCAGGCACGTGCTGCCCTGAAGCAAGTCACTGACCCTTCGACGCCCCCCACATGGGAAGCTGTCGTCGACCCGCTGAACCTGGGTACCGAACTCCTCAGCCGCGCCTGGAGCGTCGTGGGCCATCTCAATGCTGTTGCCGACACGCCCGAGCTGCGCGACGCCTTCAATGCCATGCTGCCCGAGGTCACCCAGTTCTGGACTGAACTGGGAGCCGACGAGCGGCTTTACGCCCAATACAAGCGATTGCGCGCTAGCGCGGCTTTTGCCGAACTTGGCGCGACGCGTCAACGCATCATCGAGCACGCATTGCGTGATTTCCGTTTGGGCGGAGCCGAGCTCCAGGGCGATGCCCGTGCGCGCTACGTACGCATCCAGGAACGTAGTGCCGAACTCGCGCAGACCTTCTCCGAACATCTCCTGGATTCCACCACCGCGTTCACGTTGTCAGCGGGCGAAGATGAGATCGCTGGCGTTCCAGATGACGTCCTGCACACCGCGCGCGACGAAGCAGCCAAGGCCGGCAAGAATGGCTATGTGTTCACGCTACACCAGCCAAGCTACTTTCCGGTGATGCAATATGCGCGTGACCGCGGCCTTCGTGAGCACATGTACCGCGCCTACGTAACCCGGGCGAGTGATCTGGGCGACCCCTTGCTCGATAACTCTCAGGTGATGGCCGAATTGCTCGCACTGCGGCACGAGGAGGCGCGGCTGCTGGGTTACACCACGTACGCCGAGCTTTCGCTTGAGCCCAAAATGGCGGACAGCCCTCCCCAAGTCGAGGGCTTCCTCCTTGATCTGGCACGCCGGGCGCGCCCCTATGCACAGCAAGACTTGGCGGATTTGCGTGCTTTCGCCGCGGAGCATCTGGACCTGCCCGGGTTGGCGCCATGGGACATCGCATATGCGTCCGAGCGCTTGCGTGAAGCCCGCTACGCCTACTCCGAACAGGAGGTCAAGCAGTACTTCACGGAACCGCAGGTGCTGACCGGGCTGTTCGAATTGGTGCAGACGCTATTTGGCGTGCGCATTCACGAAGACACCACTGGGCACGGCACGACGTGGCACCCCGAAGTTCAACTCTGGCGCGTGGAAACACCACAAGGCGGCTTGGTCGGGCAGTTCTACACGGATCTGCATGCACGACCGGGCAAACGCTCAGGTGCTTGGATGGATGATGCCCGGGCCCGCTGGCTACGCCCTGGCGGGCAACTTCAGTCACCTGTTGCGTTGCTGACATGCAACTTCGCCGCTGGCGTCGGTGGCAATCCAGCCTTGCTTACGCACGACGACGTGCAGACCCTGTTCCACGAGTTCGGACATGGACTGCACCACCTCCTGACCCAGGTGGACGATATTGCCGCCTCCGGCATTTCTGGGGTCGAATGGGATGCGGTGGAATTGCCCAGTCAGTTCATGGAAAATTTTTGCTGGGAATGGGATGTCCTGCACAAGCTCACTTGCCACATTGACAGCGGCGCGCCATTGCCGCGCGCGCTCTACAACCGCATGCTGGCCGCGCGCAACTTTCAGGCGGGGCTTCAGACCCTTCGCCAGGTTGAGTTCTCGCTGTTTGACCTGAGACTGCACCATGGCCTTTCAAGCTTTACGCCACAGGCCGTGGCAGACATTGCCGACGCCTTACGGCAAGAGGTATCGGTCGTGTTTCCGCCGGACTTCTACCGTTTCCAGCATAGTTTTTCGCATATCTTCGCCGGCGGCTATGCAGCGGGCTACTACAGCTACAAATGGGCCGAAGTCCTCTCGGCCGATGCCTATGCACAATTCGAGGAGCAAGGCGTGCTCGACGCCGGCATCGGTGCGCGCTTTCGCGACGAGATCCTCGCCCGCGGAAGCAGTCGCCCAGCGCTCGAGTCCTTCCGCGCGTTTCGCGGGCGCGATCCCAACATTGATGCCCTGCTGCGCCACCAAGGCATGATCGCATCGGCCTGACCCCAACCCGACCCCTGGAGACTCGCTGCCCATGCATCCACGCACCATTCCTCTCGCCACGGTTTTGGCCTTGCTGCTGGCGCCTTCAGCCTGGGCGGTGTACAAGGTGATCGGCCCGGACGGGCACGTGACGTTTACCGACATTCCACCGAGCCGCGCTGGAGAACAGGTCCAGCGCATCGGCATCCCCGCTCCGACACAACGCGGTCAGGGCGCAAGCGTCATTCCCACGGAACTTGCGCCCGTCGTGCGCCAATACCCGGTTGTGATCTACACGACACCCCAATGCCCCGCCTGTGACGACGGCGTCAAGTTCTTGCGCGCGCGAGGCGTGCCCTACACCGACAAGACCATCACCACCCCAGCCGATGTCACGGCATACAAGCGTGTGAGCCATGGCTCCGAAACACTGCCGCTTCTGACCGTGGCCGGTGTGCAATTGCGCGTGGGCTTCGACCCTGGAGCCTGGAGCCAAGCGCTCACGACCGCCGGCTATCCGCAGCGATCCATCCTGCCCGACGACTACACGTTCGCCGCACCCGAGCCACTGGCGCCGACCCCTGGTGCATCGCGCGCGGGCGCCAACAAGGCAGACAACGCAGACGCACTGCCTGCATCACCGGTTCAGCCTCCGCCGAACCCCAAAGCTCCACCCGGCTTCCAATTCTGACCTGTAGCGGGCGCCATTAGCGGAATGAGCGCTCCTCGACACCGCCGGCCGTGCCTACCAGCGCCAAGTCGGCACCACGGCGTGCGAACAGGCCCACGGTCACGACACCTGGGATCTGGTTGATTGTGTTCTCGACTTGGCGCGGCTCGGTGATGGCCAAGCCGTGCACATCGACAATGACGTTTCCGTTGTCGGTAACGTAGCCCTCACGAAGCTTGGGCTCGCCGCCCAGCGCCCGCAATCGTCTCACCACGAGTTCCCGCGCCATCGGCACCACCTCGACCGGGAGCGGGAACTTGCCCAGCACCGGGACCAGCTTGCTGGCATCGACAATGCACACGAACTGTGCAGCCACTTCGGCGATGATCTTCTCGCGTGTGAGCGCTCCGCCACCGCCCTTGATCATCGCGCCGTTTGCGTCGATCTCATCCGCGCCATCCACGTACACCGGGAGGTCATCCACCGCATTCAAATCCAGCACAGGGATACCGTAGGCCTTGAGGCGCTCTGTACTGCGCTCGGAGCTTGACACCGCGCCGCGCACCCGGTCTTTGAGCGTAGCCAAGGCGTCGATAAAAAAATTGACCGTCGATCCAGTCCCCACGCCGATGATTGCGCCATTTGGCACGTGGCGTAGCGCGGCTCGCGCCACGGCTTGTTTGAGTTCGTCCTGTGTCATGTTCTTGATTGTGAAAAGGGTGGCCGTATTATCGCCGCTCGCCTCGCCATGCACGGTGATCCGAAGACATCCTCCCGCCTCCGTCCACATGCTCCTGCCCTACGCGTTGGTCCGTCCGCTGCTGTTTCTCCTCGACCCCGAGGTGGCCCATACGTTGACGCTGCGCAGCCTGCGTCTGCTGCATGAGTCGGGGTTAGCACTGCTGTACGCACATGCGCGCGTGCACGACCCCGTGCATCTGCTTGGCATGCGATTCCCCAATCGCGTGGGTCTAGCCGCTGGACTGGATAAAAACGGCGAAGCCATCGATGCATTGGCGACCCTTGGTTTCGGTTTCGTTGAGGTCGGAACCGTTACACCTCGACCGCAGCCCGGAAACCCCAAGCCGCGCATGTTCCGGATACCCGAAGCGCAGGCACTGATCAATCGCATGGGTTTCAACAACGCGGGATTGCAGTCCTTTCTGAACCATGTCCGGCACAGCCGGCGAGAGGTCCCACTCGGCCTGAACATTGGCAAAAATGCAGCCACGCCGATTGAGGACGCTCTAGCCGATTACGTGGCCTGCCTGCGCGGCGTCTACGCCCATGCCGATTACGTGACGATCAACGTTTCCTCCCCCAATACCCGAGGCTTGCGACAATTGCAGACCGATGAGGCGCTGGAGGGTTTGCTTGACGGCTTGGCGGACGAACGTGAAAAACTCGCACAATTACACGGCAAGCACGTTCCGCTGCTCGTGAAAGTGGCGCCTGACTTGCAGCCCGAGCAAATCACCGCCTTGGCCGATGCGCTAATGCGCCATGGAATCGACGGCGTGATTGCCACCAATACGACCACCGCGCGCGAAGCTGTCGCCGGTCTTCCGCACGCGGATGAAGCCGGGGGCCTCAGCGGAGCACCATTACGTGCGCAATCCTCGCGCGTGATCACGCAACTGCGCACGCGCCTTGGCCCGACCTATCCGATTATCGGTGTGGGAGGCATCATGAAACCATCGGACGCCGTCGAAAAGATTGAGGCCGGCGCCAATCTTGTGCAAATCTACACGGGGCTGATCTACCATGGGCCAAAGCTCGTTGAAGGCTGCGCCAACGCGCTGGCCAAGCTAGCCTAAGCCCACCTGCTTGCGCAGCCGTTCAGTGGGTACAGTCCCAAGGCCATAGTCCCACGGTGCATCGAAAAACGGGGGTATCCGAACCGGCGCCGTCCGGGTTAGGGTAATGTTGGCCCCTTGCGTACACGCCATGAATGCGCACCGACGGCTGCCTTTGCCAGGCAACCGCCATGAGCCATTCCGTCTTGGCATGATCGCTGTGGCCACCCGGCAGGCAAGCGATGCCTGCCTTGGCAGGGTCCAGGGACAGCTTCAACAGGCTGCCCCCTTCACCAGCCCCAATCGGGGCCAAAAACCAAAGCTTATTTCTGTTTGAGCCGCGTCTTATTGGCGGTAATGTGCTCGTAGATTTCGCGGGAGCGCTGGGACAGTGGCCGACCGAAACCTTCGCGCCAAGGTGAGGAGACCTTGACTTGGGGGCGCTTGCGAAATGTCGAAGCCACTTCGGCAGCGTTTTCCATCATGAGATCCCAGGGATTGGCTTCCTTGGATGCCTGTGGCTTGTTGGCCAGAACATCGGTATCGGAGTCCACGGTTTTGCGCGTAGTAGTCGTTTTCGCCACGGCTCGCCCTCTAACGGAACTTGGGTCATCGAAACAATGATTAGCGGGTTCAAGTCGAACCGACCCGCTTGATCAACACATGTAATTGTAACCCAAAACGTCGCGAAGGCACAACATCAAGCGCGCTTAAGCGACCTATTTGTCCTAGACTCCGTTCGCCCTCAAGCGACGCTTGCCAGCCTATGCATCACGGTGTCGCGCGAGAATAGGGCCAGGACCGCGTCCAGGGAAGGCGTATGCAACCGCCCTGTGACGAGCAGGCGCAAAGGCATGGCTACCTGCGGCATCTTGAGTTGGTGAGTGCCAAGAATCTGTTTCATCGCTGCTGCGATGGCTGGCGCCTCCCAGACAGGCAAAGCCTGCAGTACCGAGCGCAGATCCAAAATTGCGGCGCGTGCAGCAGGGGTGAGATGCTGCAACAACAAGTCGGCGTCCGGCTCGGGTTCAGCATAAAACATGCCGCAGAGTTGTGCGACGTCCAAGAGCGTGTGCGCACGCTCGCGCAACAACGTCGCCGCGGCTGCCAGGTCAACCCCCTGCTCACGCAGTCCCAGGCGTTGCAGGAAGGGGCGCACCTGTTGGGCCAGATCCGCCGGTGCCAGGGCGCGCAGGTAATGGGCGTTCACCCATTTAAGCTTCTCGCCGTCGAACTGCGCGGCAGAACGACCCAGGTGCTCGAGATCGAACCACTGCACGAATTGTTCGCGCGTGAAGATTTCCGCATCACCGTGCGACCAGCCCAAGCGGGCAAGGTAATTCACCATTGCATCGGCGAGATACCCTTCATCACGGTACTGCAGCACACTCCTGGCACCGTTACGCTTCGACAACTTGTCGCCCTGCTCGTTGAGCACGGTCGGCAGATGCGCGTAAACAGGGGGCTCATGACCGAGCGCACGAAAGATATGGATTTGCCGCGGGGTGTTGTTGACATGGTCGTCTCCACGAATCACATGCGAAATGCGCATGTCAATGTCGTCGACCACAACACAGAAGTTGTAGGTTGGTGTGCCATCGGGACGCGCGATGACCAAGTCGTCGAGTTCATCGTTCGCGAAGTCAACGCGACCCTTGACTTTGTCATCCCAACCCACACTGCCCTGCGCAGGCGTGCGAAACCGCAGCACAGGCTGCACGCCTGCGGGCACCTCCGGCAATGCCTTGCCCGGCTCTGGCCGCCACGTACCGTCGTAGCGTGGCTTGAGTCCCCCGGCCATCTGCCGCTCGCGCAACGCGTCGAGCTCCGAGGTGCTCATGTAGCAGGGGTAGGCATGGCCGCCTTCCACGAGTTGATCCAGCACTGCGCGGTAGCGCTCCATGCGCTGCATCTGGTAATACGGGCCTTCGTCGTAATGCAGTCCCATCCAGTCCATGCTGTCAATGATGACCTTGACCGCCTCTTGCGTGGAGCGCTCCGTGTCGGTATCTTCGACACGCAGGATAAAAGTTCCACCATGATGCCGGGCAAAAGCCCACGGATAGAGAGCCGAACGGATATTGCCCAAGTGGATAAAACCCGTGGGGCTGGGCGCGAAACGGGTGCGAATGGGTGCAATGGTTGCGCTCATGCTGACATGGATTCGGAGTGTGGAAAAGGCTCAACGCAAGGTGCCGAGCCCGCGCGCAAGGTCAGCTTGGATATCGTCCGGGTGCTCAAGGCCGACGGCGATGCGGATCAGCCCCTGGCTGATGCCCGCCGCTTGGCGCTGCTGTTCGCTCAGACGACCATGCGAAGTACTGGCCGGGTGGGTGATCGTGGTTTTCGTGTCGCCCAAATTGGCCGTAATCGAACACAGCCGGGTCTGGTCGATGACATGAAAGGCACGCTCACGTGCCTGCTCGGGCGTGGCCGCTTGCACATCGAAAGACAGCACGGCACCGCCGTGCCCGGATTGCTGCGCCATGGCCAACGCGTGCTGGGGATGTGAAATCAAGCCGGGGTAATGCACCTTTCGTACGGCTGGCTGCGCCTGCAACCATTGCGCCAGGAGCAGGGCGCGCCTGCTATGTTCGTGCATGCGCAAGGAAAGCGTTTCCATACCCTTGAGCACCACCCAGGCATTGAAAGGCGACAGGCTGATGCCGGCACTGCGCTGTGCGGGCAGCAGCTTGCCCTCAATGAGATCGCGCGTCCCGCACACAGCTCCGGCAATGACTCGGCCTTGGCCGTCCAGGTATTTCGTTCCCGAATGGACAACAAGGTCGGCGCCGAACATCACCGGCCGTTGCAGCGCTGGTGAGCAAAAGCAGTTATCCACCGCGAGCAAGGCGTCCGCGCCATGCGCGAGATCGGCCAACGCGCGGATATCGCACACCTCGGTGAGCGGGTTGGTGGGTGTCTCCGCAAACAACAACTTGGTCACACCGGGACGGATTGCGCCCTTCCAGGCGTCCAGATCAGTCTGTGGCACGAAACTGCTGGCCACCCCGAATTTTCCGAATTCGCCGGCGATGAGCTTAATGGTTGCGCCAAACACCGACTGGGAACACACGATATGGTCGCCGGCTTTGAGCAAACCGAACAACAGCAGCAGGATGGCACCCATGCCACTCGCCGTGCCGATCGCATCCTCAGTGCCTTCGAGAGCAGCCAACCGGCGCTCCATGCTGTCCACAGTTGGATTGGAAAAGCGCGAGTAGATGTAGCCCTCTTCCTCTCCCGCAAAACGGGATGCGGCCGCTTGTGCGCTTGGCTGAACAAAACTGCTGGTTAGGAACAACGCCTCACTGTGCTCGCCGTACGCCGTGCGCTCGACGGCTTCTCGCACGGCCAAGGTATCGGGATGCCAATGCGGCGCTCCGGTGCAAGCGCGTGGCTCATCGGCATTCACGACTGTGGCTCCTCTTGTTCGGCACTTTGCAGGTTCAACCGGCTACTTGGGACCTCACCGGGAGCTGCAGCGAGCCCCGCTCTGAGCGCGGCGTCGACATCCCCGGTGATGTAAACGCCGTCAAAGCAGGATGCCTCGAATGTGGTGATGTCCTCTCGCACACGGCGCACGGCACGCTTCATGGCTTCAAGGTCCTGGTAGATCAGCGCATCGGCGCCAATGATGCTCCGCACCTGCTCAATGTCGCGCCCGTGCGCAACCAATTCGCCGCCGGTAGGCATGTCGATGCCATAGACATTCGGATACCGCACGGGAGGCGCTGCCGACGCCAAATACACCTTGCGTGCACCGGCCTCACGCGCCATTTGCACAATTTCACGCGAGGTCGTACCGCGCACGATCGAATCATCCACCAACAGGACGTTGCGGCCGGCAAATTCCTGGGAAATGGCATTGAGCTTCTGCCGCACGGATTTTTTGCGCACGGCCTGCCCCGGCATGATGAAGGTGCGCCCGACATAGCGGTTCTTGACGAAGCCCTCGCGGTAGGGTCGCCCGAGCTTCCACGCCAACTGCATGGCCGAAGGCCGGCTGGATTCGGGGACCGGGATCACCACGTCGATTTCGCTGGGCGGCATCGTGGAGATGACCCGTTGAGCAAGGGTCTCGCCCATGTTTAGCCGCGCTTGGTAAACAGAGATGCCATCAAGCACCGAGTCGGGCCTGGCAAGGTAGACGAACTCGAAGATGCATGGGTTTAACGTGGGATGCTCCGCGCATTGCTCACCGTGCATACGCCCCTGAAGGTCCACAAACAGGGCCTCACCCGGTGCAATGTCGCGCACCAACTTGAATCCGTTGCCTTCCAGCGCTACGGACTCGCTCGCCACCATGATGTCGCCGTCAGCCTCGTTTATGCCGAGGCATAGGGGGCGGATGCCATACGGGTCGCGAAAAGCCAAAAGTCCGTGCCCGGCAATGAGCGCGACGACGGCATACGAGCCGCGAACGCGCCGGTGCACTGCCCGCACGGCTCGAAACAGGTCGGCTGCCTTCAGTGGCAAACCATCTGAGGCAAGATCCAACTCACGTGCGAGCACATTGAGCAGAACCTCCGAATCCGAGCCGGTATTAATGTGCCTGTGGTCCCGGGTGGTCAACTCATCGCGCAGCACTTCCGTGTTGGTCAGGTTCCCGTTGTGCGCAAGCGCCAGGCCAAACGGTGCGTTGACGTAAAAGGGCTGAGCCTCTTCTTCGCTGTCAGCGCTGCCTGCGGTCGGGTAGCGCACCTGACCCAGTCCGTAATTCCCAGGCAATCCGCGCATATTGCGTGTGCGGAACACGTCTCGCACCATGCCGCGGGCCTTTTGCATATACAACTTGCCACCGTGCCCGGTGATGATGCCCGCCGCGTCCTGTCCGCGATGCTGCAGTAACAACAGAGCGTCGTAAATCAGCTGATTAACCGGCTGTTTGGAAACGATGCCAACAACTCCACACATGATGCGTGCACTCCAAGACTGAAACGCTGAATAGATGAATCCGGGACTATCGTTGTGGCAACGCCTGGGTTGCCGCCATGGGCAGCAACGGGAGCAACTCGGCGACGGCTGCCGTGGCCGGGGGGATGAGCAAGGAAGTCTTCCACATCGGGCTTTCGGGCAGGGCCGTATAGCGCGCCGCCAGCACCGCGAGCATCAAGAGTACGCCGCCGCGCAGCAACCCGAACACCGCACCCATGCTTCGGTCAAGTAGACCCAGACCTGTGGAGCGCAACAACAGCCGCATCACAGTGGCCATCAGTCCGACCACAAGGACCGTGAGTACGAAACAGGCGACCCATGCCACCCCATTGCGCAAGGATAGTGCGGCAATCCCGTGCAGATATCTGTCGGCCAGCCAGGGCGAGAACTGGCGTGCAACGACAAACGCCACCAGCCAGCCCGCCAAGGTGATCAGTTCGTAGGCTGCACCACGCAGCATGCCCACTAAAGCCGACAGCCCCAGGCCGGCGATCACGAGCCAGTCCAGCGTACTCACAGAGTTAGCACGACAGCGACCAAGCCCAGAGCCTTGATGCGAGCCAGCGCCTTGTCGGCCTCTTGGCGGCTGGCAAAGGGGCCAACACGCACGCGGATGCGCTTGCCGCCAGCCGTATCCACAACTTGAGTGTAGGTCTTGAACCCGGCGTGCTCGATCTTCTGCCGCACTTGGTGCGCGACACGCGTATCGGCATAAGCCCCCGCCTGAATGACGTATCGGGCGGAATTGGGTTCAGCCACAGCCCCGGCGGATTTCGCCAATGCCGCCTCCGCTTGCTGGGTCGAGATCTGATCGGGTTGCTTGCCCTCCAATGCTGCCAGAGCGACCCGGGCGCTGGCAATCTGGTGTTGCGTTTGCTGATGTTTGGTGGGCGCCGCGACAGCGCCAGCCGGCTGCACTCGCGCCAGCGCCTGCCTGGCCGCAGCTGAAGGTTTCGCGGCAGGCGCCTCTTGCGACTGGCTGGACGTCGCCCCCGCCTGAGACGCAGCCGTCGGTGCCTTCAACTGTTGCGCCGTACCCCCTGCCTTGGACTTTTCCTCGTCGCTGGGGATTGGGCTTGCCCGCTCTTTAGCTCGAGCGCCAAGGCCATGCGGCGCGCTGGCCATTTCGGCAGACGATTCGGCAATTGCGGCCGCGGCGCGCGCATCGGCCGCTGGTACCCGGGGCGCGGGCGCCGCCGCGATGCTTGCCTGACTTTGGGACGGAATAACCAGCGACATGGTCGACACCACAGGTTTAGGCTGCGTCTCAAAAATCAGAGGAAACACAACCACGCCGGTGAGCACGAGCACCACGGCGCCGATGAGGCGGCGCCTTGCACGTATGCGCAGGGTCTCTTCGCTTTGCGCCTGGGCGCCGGCCGCCGCGGCATTGGGCGCTCGGCTGGCATCCTTGCCGCGTTTTCCAGGGATTTTCATGAGGATGAATGCGTCAAGTGGGGGCCGTCAATGCGCGGCACACCTTGTGCCAACACGCCACCGACCGTGTAGAACGAGCCGAAAACCACAATTCTATCGGGCGCCTCGGCGACCGAGATGGCCTCGCCGAACGCGGCAGATGGATCCGCGTAGGACCCGACAACCCTTGCCGTTGGGGGTAAGCGTGGCTCAAGCACCTGTGCGATATGCGTGGCACGCGCGGCACGCGCCGTGGGTAGATCGCACACATACCAACGGTCCACCAAAGGTGCGATGCGTTCAATCATTTGCGCCACGTCCTTATCCGCCATCGCACCAAACACGGCATGGGTACAAGGGGCGAAGCCCATGGCATCGAGATTCTCGGCCAATACCGCGACGGCATGCGGGTTGTGCGCGACGTCCAGGACCACAGTCGGCTGGCCGGGAAGAATCTGAAAGCGCCCCGGCAATTCAGCCCGCGCCAGTCCCTGGCGGACATCTTGCGCGCTGGTGGGCAGGCGTTCCTGGAGCGCTTCCAGCGCTGCCAGTGCCGCGCTGGCATTCAGCAACTGGTTGACGCCGCGCATTACTGGGTAGGCCAAGCCTGAGCGCTTCAGCGTGGGCCCCTTATAGCTCCACTGCTGCTGCCCAGCGGCCGTGTAGCCAAATTCGTGCCCCATGCGCCACAGGTCGGCTCCGATGTCGCGTGCTTGGCGCAACACGGATTGGGGAGGATCCGGGTCAGCGACGATCGCCGCACGGCCCGGCCGCATGATCCCCGCCTTCTCAAAACCAATCGCCTCACGATCCGGACCGAGGAACTGGGTGTGGTCCAGCGCAATGCTCGTGACGATGGCGCAATCCGCGTCCACCACGTTGACCGCGTCCAGACGACCACCCATCCCGACTTCCAGCACCACTGCGTCCAGCCCCGACTCAGCAAGCAAGCGCAGGATCGCCAATGTGGTGAATTCGAAATAGGTCAGGTCTGGGGCCGGCTGCAAGCTGACCCTGGCTTGCTCGACGGCAAGGAAGTGCGGCAAAAGGGCGGCTTCTTCAACCATGCGGCCGCCGATGCGGCAGCGCTCTTCGAAATGCACCAAGTGCGGAGAGCCGTAGACACCGACACGATATCCCGCTGCCAGAAGGATGTGTTCGATAAACGCGCAGGTCGAACCCTTGCCGTTGGTTCCCGCCACCGTGAACACCGGGCATGAAAATCGCAGGTCGAGCACCGCCCGCACGCGCTCGACGCGTTCAAGACCAAGTTGGATGGCCTGCGCATGCAGCCTTTCGGCATGCGCCAGCCATTGCTGCAAATTCCAATGTTGCATGGGCACGTCGCCCGCGGCCCGGTGTGCCGTCACTCTGACTGCAAGCGGCTCTTGCGCTGTGGGATCAGCCGGCAACAGCATCAGCCGGTTGGCGCTGCAGCATTGCCAGGAGATGGGCCAACTCGTCGCGCAGCTCGCGCCGGTCGACAATACGGTCCACACCACCTTTTTGCAGCAAAAATTCGGCGCGCTGGAATCCTTCGGGAAGCTTTTCGCGCACCGTGTTTTCGATGACCCGTGGGCCGGCGAAACCGATCAAGGCTTTGGGCTCAGCCAGGACCACGTCCCCGACAAAGGCAAAGCTTGCCGACACACCGCCCATCGTGGGGTCGGTCAGGATGCTGATGTAGGGAATGCGCGCGCTCGCCAGCCGCGCCAGGGCAGCATTTGTCTTTGCCATTTGCATCAGGCTGAGCAAACCTTCTTGCATGCGCGCGCCGCCCGTGGCGGTGAAGCAAAGAAAAGGGACCTTTTGCTCCAGCGCCGTTTCGACGCCGCGCACGAAACGCTCGCCAACCACCGAGCCCATTGAGCCGCCCATGAACTCGAATTCGAAACAAGCCACAACCACAGCAATGCTCTGGATCGCGCCCCCATGACCACCAGGGCGTCGGTTTCCTGTGTATTTTCCAAGGCCTCCTTCAGGCGTTCGGAATATTTACGGCTGTCCTTGAACTTGAGTGAATCGACCGGCAGCACTTCTTGGCCAACCTCGTAGCGACCCTCGCCGTCCAGCAGCGCGTCCAGGCGCTGCCTGGCCCCGATACGCATGTGGTGTGCGCATTTCGGGCAAACGTACTGATTATGCTCCAGATCCGTCTTGTACAGGACCGTCTCGCATGAAGGGCATTTAATCCACAGGCCCTCGGGCATCTGGCGGCGGCTGCCAGATTCCGAATGCTGAATCTTTGGGGGAAGCAGTTTTTCAAGCCAACTCATGATGCACTCCAGTCTTGGTGCGCCTGCGTGGCGGCAACCGCCAACGCCGGCGTGTCGATCGCGATGCGAATCGTACGCACAAAATCGGCTGCAGCCTGCAGGCTCGCCGCGACGGGTTGGTTTTCCATCAACTCGATGATGCGCGAGCCGATCACGACGGCATCGGCGCAGGCTGCGACGGCCCGAGCGCTGTCCGCGTCCCGGATGCCAAACCCTACGCCCAGCGGAAGCTGCACATGCGTACGTATGGCCCGCAACCGCTCGCATACGGCGTGAGCGTCCAAGGTGGCTGCCCCAGTTACGCCCTTGAGCGACACATAGTAGACGTAGCCGCTGGCCAACCCACCGACCTGCTCCATGCGGTCTTCGGTGGAGGTGGGTGCGAGCAGGAAAATAGGGTCGACTCCCACCGCCCGCATCGCCACGGCAAAGTCAGCTGCCTCTTCGGGCGGATAGTCAACCACCAGGACACCGTCCACTCCCGCTTGCGCAGCGTCACGCACGAATGCTGCCACCCCGAAGCGTTCAATGGGGTTCGCATAACCCATGAGCACCAAGGGCGTACGGTCGTCCTGCACGCGAAACTCGCGCACCCAACCCAAAACCTGCGCCAAGTTCACACCGCGCGCCAGCGCTCGCTCGCTGGCGCGCTGGATGACCGGTCCGTCGGCCATGGGGTCGGAAAATGGGATACCCAGCTCAAGCACATCGGCGCCGGCCGCCACCAAGGCATGCAGCAGCGGCACGGTGGCCTCGGGAAGAGGGTCGCCTGCTGTCACATAGGGAATCAGCGCCTTACGCCCGGCAGCTGCGAGTTGCGCGAAAGTTGATGCGATGCGGCTCATCGTGCTGCTTCCTGACGGCATGATGGCCTGCAAAAGAACTGCGCGCCAGTGAGATCGGCGATGTTGCCAATATCCTTGTCACCGCGGCCAGAAAGATTCACCAGCAAGACCTGATCGCTGCGCATTTCAGGCGCCATCTTCATGGCCTGCGCCAGTGCGTGGCTGGATTCGAGCGCAGGGATTATGCCCTCGGTACGACACAACTTATGGAAAGCCGCCAGCGCCTCCGTATCGGTCACAGCAACATATTCGGCGCGCCCAATGTCCTTCAACCACGCATGCTCGGGACCCACGCCAGGATAGTCGAGCCCTGCCGATACGGAATGGGTCTCCATAATCTGTCCGCCCGCGTCCTGCAGCAGGTAGGTGCGATTGCCATGCAGCACCCCAGGTGTCCCCGCTGAGAGAGAAGCTGCATGCCTTCCGGTGGTTAGCCCCTCTCCGCCCGCCTCCACACCAATCAGGCGCACCTTCTCATGTTCGAGATAAGGGTAAAAAATGCCCATGGCATTGCTGCCCCCTCCCACGCAGGCCAACACGGCATCGGGCTGACGCCCGATCATCTCGGGCATTTGCAGGATGCACTCGTCGCCGATCACACGCTGGAAATCTCGCACCATCATCGGGTACGGATGCGGCCCGGCCACGGTGCCAATGATGTAGAACGTGTTTTCCACGTTGGTCACCCAGTCTCGCAGCGCCTCGTTGAGTGCATCCTTCAGGGTCCTGGAGCCGCTTTCGACAGGCACCACCTTGGCCCCCAGCAGGTGCATGCGGTAAACGTTCGGCGATTGGCGCTTGACGTCCTCTGAGCCCATGTACACGACGCATTCCATGCCGTAGCGGGCCGCCACCGTGGCGGATGCCACCCCATGTTGCCCGGCCCCGGTTTCGGCAATAACGCGCGGCTTGCCCATGCGCTTGGCAAGCATGGCTTGACCGATTGTGTTGTTGATTTTGTGCGCGCCGGTGTGGTTTAGATCTTCGCGCTTGAGGTAGATTTGCGCGCCGCCCAACTCGCGGCTCAGCCGCTCGGCGTGGTAGATCGGGCTTGGGCGGCCGACGAAATGCTTGAGATCACGCTGGAATTCGGCAATGAATTCAGGATCAGTGCGGTAATGTTCGTAGGCTTCTTTGAGCTCATCGAGCGCCTTGAACAGAGTTTCAGCGACAAAAGAGCCACCGTAAGGACCGAAGTGGCCACGGGCGTCAGGGTATGCGTAGTTCAACATTGGGGAATTCGTATGCCGGAACGGGGCGGCTTGCGCCGGAAAGTCGCGCGGAGACGGGTTCAGTCCCGCGCGGCAGCATCCGCATCGCGAACGGCCGCGACAAAGCGGCGCATGGCTGATGCGTCTTTCATGCCCTTGGACAGCTCGACTCCTGTTGAAACGTCAACCGCCCAAGGCCTGACCTGCGCAATGGCCTGCCCCACATTTGACGCATGCAACCCACCAGACAAAACGATGGGAAAGTTGGCGCTTTTTGGAATCAGTGACCAATCGAAAATCTCACCGCCACCGCCGTAGGCCTCGACATACGCGTCGAGCAACAAAGCTTGGGCATCCGTGAATCGAGCCTTGAAGTTTAACAAATCCAGGCCCGGACGCATGCGCGCGGCCCGGATGTACGGGTAGGCATAGCGGGAACACTCCGCCGGTTCTTCGTCACCGTGGAATTGCAGCAGACCGGGCCGCACTGCATCCATGACGGCGCGAACCTGCGTCTGCTGCGCATTCACGAACAGCGCCACTGTACTGACGAATGGCGGCAGAGCCCGGGCGATGCTCGTCGCCTGGCGCACCGTGACACATCGTGGGCTCGGGGGATAGAACACGAGCCCCACCGCATCGGCGCCAGCCTCCGCGGCCGCCAAGGCATCCTCAACGCGGGTGATACCGCAGATCTTGATTCGGGTGCGATGCATGGGGTTCCGTGGAGCTTGGGAAATCTAGGTCACCAGGATGGGCCGGTCGTCAGCGGGCTCTGGCAGCCCCCATTGTGACGGATAGCGTGGCCCAAGGAAGTACAGACCATCGGGCATAAAGGTCGGCGCGGCCAAGCTGCGCGTGCGTGAAATCAAAACATGCTGCAACCATTGCGGATCCCGAGAGCCGCTGCCTACAGCGATCAGGCAACCCATGATATTGCGCACCATATGGTGCAAAAAGGCGTTGGCTTCAAAGTCGACCATCCACATATCGCCCTGCCGCGCGATATCCACGGCAAGCAGGGTCTTGACGGGGGTTCTCGCTTGGCAGGAGCTGGCACGAAATGCCGAGAAATCATGGGTGCCAAGCAGGAGTGCCGCGCTGGCGCGCATGGCATCGGCATCGAGTGACAGGTGGGTCCAGCCCACCAGACCCTGAAGCAGCGCGGGACGCACGGCCGCTTGGTGCAAGACGTAACGGTAACGCCGCGATTGCGCGGACTTCTGGGCGTGAAATGCGCCTCCGACTTCTTGCGCCCAACGCACCGCGATGTCCGGGGGTAGGAAGGCATTGACCCCGCGCACCCAGGAAAACGGTTCGCGCACCACAGGGGAGTCGAAATGCACCACTTGCTGCAGCGCATGCACACCAGCGTCCGTGCGGCCCGCACAGGCCACGCGCAGCGGCGCGCCGATAAAGCGAGCCAGCGCGGCTTCAAGGCGATCCTGCACGGTGTGACCGCTTGGCTGGCTCTGCCACCCAAGATACGACAGGCCCCGATAGCTTAGCCCGAGGGCAATACGCATGGGCGCTGCGCCCGCCTCCAACGGCGACACATTGGGGTTAGCCGAGTTCGACCAACATCTTCTCGGCCCGCGCCTTGGCTTCACCGCCGCTTTCGGCGATGATTTCTCGCAGCAGATTGCGAGCCGTATCCAGGTCCCCCATGGCACGGCATTCCGCCACCAGGGCCAAGCGCGTGTCCAAGTCGTCCGCCGATTCGGGCATTGGCTCGGTGAGTGGCCCGGCGTGCGCGGCATCGCGACTCACTGGCGCAGCAGGTGGTGTTGAGGCACCACTAGCCGGGAGATCAAGCGACAGTGACCCAAGGTCAAACTCCAGCGGCTGTCGGCTCGGCGGATGCGCCTCCTCGGGTTCGGCAATGGATGCGCTCGCGTCCGCCGCATGAAAACTGGAGAAATCGAAATTCAAAGGCGCACCCGGATTTCCAGCCGCGGGCGCTGCAGGTGGCGCGCTCACCGGATCCGAGGCCCGGACGGGAGCAGCCGTTGCATCCACCCTCGGTGCCGTCGCGGATGATCCGACGAGGTCGAGATTGAGGTCCAGGCCAGAACCCTCGGGCTTGGCGCTCCCGGAGGCCGCGGAACCCATGATCGACGGCAGGCTGGTGAGCAACTCGGTGGCTGGCTGCGTCGCCGGTGATGTCAACCCTGACGACCCCGTAGGCGCAAAATCGCTCGCCGGTATTGTGGATTGAGCGTTGACGGTGCTCGGGGGCATCGTACTGTGATACAAGGGGTTGACCGGATCGAGATTGCGCCCGAGGTCTTGCGCCTTCTTCCAGTCGGGCCCGACGCCTTCAGTGAGCGCAAACACCTCAGCAGCCGTCATCTCGAAGGATCTCACATCCTTGCGTTTGGCGTAGATCTCCAGAAGCTTCAACCGGGCAGCGCTGCGATCCGGATGGTTTTTCAACGATTCCTTGAGAATTTCCTCTGCTTGCAGATCTCGCCCATAGGCCAGATACACATCGGCTTCGGCCACTGGATCCACGTCGCTGCTGTCGAGCTGGCTGGGCGAGTAGGCAACCGATGACCCCAGGGTGCTGTTGCGCGTGTCGACTCGCTCACCCCCAGTACCCCCAAAAAAGCTGTCTGCCGCACTCAGCCGACTGTCAAACACGGAGCTATCCCGCTGCGGTCTGGACTGCGCCCGGCGGCGCAGGAAAACCCCTGCCGCAAGCAACAGGGCAATGACCACTGCAGCCGGCGCGAACAGAGGATTGGCAAGAAGACTGGCAAGCCAGCCCCGCTCCGATCCGCTCGGCTGCTTGGCCGCCGGCCTGGGGGCCGCGATCGTCGGCGGAACTTGCAGTGCCGGCTTCGACACCGAGGCCACAGGTTTGGGCGTCGACGCAGGCGCAGCCCCGGAAAGGGCTGCAGGAACCTTCGCAGCGGGCGCCGATGCGGCAGCGGCTGCGGTTGGGGAGCTCGTTGCCGCCGCCTTCACAGCTGCGCTGGCGCTTGCCGCGAGTTGAGACAGCGCTGCGACGTTGGCCTTGGCCTCGCTCAGCTTCTTCGCAGTGGCTTCGGCTTGCCTTTGCGCTGCAATCAGGTTCGCCTGGGCCGCGAGGCCCTGAGCGGCACCGACTTTGGCCTGTCCCAATTTGAGTTGCGACTTGGGCATGGACGCCGCTGGTGTCGGCTCCTGCACTTCGGCCTGAATCTTGCCACTCGCCTGACGGGCGTTCGACTCCGCCTTGGGCGCGGCTTGTCCCGTCATTTCTGCCAGCCTGCGCCGATAGGCCTCAAAACTGCGGCTCTGGGCGATGATCACCTGTTGCGCCTGCTTCTGCGGAACGCTCTGTGCATCCTCGGCGCTCGGAATGCGCAGGACGGCACCCGCCCGCAGCAGATTCATATTGCGGTCGATGAAGGCACCGCTGTTGGCCCGGTAAAGCGCGGTGAGCATTTGGTCGAGTGACACCGTTTCGATACCCAGCCCGCGAGCGATGCTCGATAGCGTGTCACCCTTGCGCACCGTGTAGGTACGCTGCGCGGCGGGCGGCACAGCCGAAGCCGCCGCTGGTGCAGCCGTGGCCGGCTGCGCCAACCCCTCAGAGACCTGCGGCCCCGCCTGAGGCGCAATGGAGGTGGCAGGCTGCGGCTCCTGAAAATTCGGCGGGTCGAACAGCAGCGTGTAATCGCGCGTCAACTCGCCGTTGGCCCAATACGCGCGCAACAGCACATCAACGAAGGCGTCCTGGACCGGACGGGAACTGGTCAGACGCAAATAGGGCTGCCCGTCGGGCCTGCGCTCCAGCGTGACGGTGACGTCGGGCAGGATGCTGCTGTAGTTCAGATTTCGCGACTGAAAGGCCGACGCCGGCGCCACGCCCACCTTGAGCGAGGAGGCTTCGTCAGCCGTAATCTGGGTGATGTCAATGTCGGCGCGCAGGGGTTGACCCAACGCGGATTTGACCGTTGCATGGCCCAAGCCAAACGCATAGGCCTGCGAGATTGCCCCTGGCAAGGCCGCCAAACATACCAGGCCCACTGTTTGACGCCAATTGGCCACTTTGAACCCCCTGATTTGAGCTTTGGCTTTGTTCACGGCAGACTGCATTTTGATCGTTAAATCAACATAGCATCCGCTAGTTAGCCTGACAAGCTCGGCCAATCGCTGAACATGCCAAACGGCCTGAATTGTCGCGTTGAGGCCATATCGGAGGCTTCGCGGCGTGCCGTTGGCCCCTTCGCAGGTGAGGCCTGGAGGTGCGCCGGGTCAGGCCCCAAGGAGGATACGCAACATGCGGCGCAGTGGTTCCGCTGCACCCCATAAGAGCTGGTCACCGACCGTAAACGCGCCCAGGTACTGCGTGCCCATCGCAAGCTTGCGCAGCCGCCCGACGGGAATGGAAAGGGTGCCCGTTACGGCCACCGGAGTCAACTCCCGGATGCTGGCCTCGCGTGTATTGGGCACAACCTTCACCCAGGGATTGTCGCTGGCGATGATGGCCTCGATCTCAGTGAGCGGCACGTCGCGCTTGAGTTTGAACATGAGCGCTTGACTGTGGCAGCGCATGGCACCGATGCGCACGCACAAACCGTCCACCGGGATGGCTGCGCTGCCGGCATGCCCAAGTATCTTGTTGGTTTCGGCACCGCCCTTCCATTCCTCGCGCGACATCCCGTTGCCGAGATCCTTGTCGATCCATGGAATCAAGCTACCGGCCAGCGGCACCTCGAAGTGGCGGCTGGCATCGGGCGGCAGTGCACGCTGGGTGGCGATGACATCGCGGTCAATGTCCAGGATCGCGGAAGCCGGATCGTCGAGCATCGGCCTCACAGCAGCGTTCAGGGTGCCAAACTGGGCAAGCAGCTCACGCATGTGCTGCGCTCCCCCTCCAGACGCCGCCTGGTAGGTCATGCTGCTCATCCACTCCACGAGGCCAGCCTTGAACAGCGCGCCCACGCCCATGAGCATGCAGCTCACGGTGCAGTTTCCCCCAATCCAGTTCTTGCCGCCACGAGCAAGCGCGGCGTCGATGACCAAGCGGTTGACAGGGTCCAGAATGATGACCGCGTCATCGCGCATGCGTAAGGTGGAGGCCGCGTCGATCCAGTGCCCGCCCCACCCGCTGCCCCGCAGTTTGTCAAACACTGCGCTGGTGTAATCGCCACCTTGGGCCGTCACGATGATGTCGCAGGCACGTAACGCCTCCAGGTCATACGCGTCTTGCAGCGGGATGCTCGTCGAGGCCCAGTCCGGGGCACGCCCACCAGCATTGCTCGTCGAGAAAAATACGGGATCAATGTGGGCGAAATCACCCTCTTCGCGCATGCGCAGCATGAGCACGGACCCCACCATCCCGCGCCAGCCGATCAGTCCTACTCGCTTGTTTGCCATCTTCTTGCATCCGATTTGGATCTATTCATGGTGGGTCAGCCCAGGGCTGCCACCACTGCGTCGCCCATCGCCGCCGTACCTACGGTGCGCGTACCCGGCTCCGCAATGTCGGCCGTACGCATACCCTGCCGCAACACGGTCTGGACCGCCCTTTCGATGCGGGTCGCCGCCTCGGGCTCTCCAAGCGAGTAGCGCAGCATCATCGCTGCGCTCAGGATGGTGGCCAAAGGATTGGCCACCCCTTTTCCTGCGATGTCGGGCGCCGAACCGTGTGAGGGTTCGTACAAGCCGCGCCTTTCAGCATTCAGCGAGGCCGATGGGAGCATGCCAATGGAGCCCGTGAGCATTGCGGCCTCGTCGCTCAAGATGTCACCAAACATGTTCCCGGTCACGATCACATCGAACTTCTTCGGTTCGCGCACGAGCTGCATCGCTGCATTGTCCACGTACATATGCTCAAGCTGGACATCAGGGTACTGCGCGTGCACTTCAGTGACGACGTCCTTCCAGAACTGAAAGGTCTCCAGCACGTTGGCCTTGTCCACGCTTGTGACTTTCCCCGGGTGGCCGGCTGCCTTGCGAGCACGCGCCGCCTGGAAGGCCACCTCGGCAATACGCTCAATCTCCGGGCGACTGTAACGCATCGTGTCGAACGCCTCGTCGGCTCCCTGGAAAGCGCCATCGGGGCTTTTGCGCCTGCCGCGGGGCTGGCCGAAATAGATATCGCCGGTCAGCTCGCGCACGATGAGGATGTCGAGCCCGGCCACGATCTCGGGCTTCAGGCTCGATGCGCTTGCCAGCTCCGCGTACAACAGGGCCGGGCGCAGATTGGCGAACAGCCCCAGGTTCTTGCGCAGGCCCAGAATGGCCTGTTCGGGGCGAAGGTGGCGATCCAGCGTGTCGAAGCGCGGGTCCCCCACGGCACCGAAGAGCACGGCGTCCGCCGCCTTCGCCAGTTTCAGCGTGGCCTCTGGGAGCGGGCTGCCATGGCTGGCGTAGGCGTTGCCACCAACCGCACCCCACTCGAGCGTCAAGCGCAGTCCATCGGCTTCGAGCCGTTGGAGTACTTTGACGGCCTCGGCGACGATCTCCGGGCCGATCCCGTCACCGGGAAGAACAGCGATTTTCATGGGCATGGACGAGTCACAGGATACGGTGAGCGAGCCAAGGCATGCGCGCGATACGCTCGGCCTCAAAAACGCGAATCTTGTCGGCCTTTTGAAGCGTCAGGCCAATCTCATCGAGGCCTCCGACGAGGCAATGCTTGCGGAAGTCCGTGATGTCAAAAGGCAGCTCGCTGCCGTCGGGCTTGATGACCCGCTGACGCGGCAGATCCACGGTCAGTTGGTAACCAACGAAGGCGTAGACCTCGTCAAACATCCGTGCCACCTCGTGCTCCGGCAGCACGATGGGCAACAGTCCGGTCTTGAAGCTGTTGTTGAAGAAGATGTCCGCGAAACTTGGCGCGATGACCGCTCGAATCCCGTATTGTTCGATTGCCCAAGGCGCATGCTCGCGCGATGATCCACAGCCAAAGTTCTTGCGCGCAAGCATGATGCTCGCGCCCTGGTAGCGAGGTTGGTTGAGCACGAAATCCGGATTCGGCTTGCGGCTTCCGGGATCCTGCCCAGGTTCACCATGATCAAGATAGCGCCACTCGTCAAATAGATTCGGCCCGAAACCGGTGCGCCGGATGGACTTCAGGAACTGCTTCGGGATGATGGCATCGGTATCGACATTTTCACGGTCGATCGGCACGACCAACCCCTGGTGGACGGTAAATGCTTGCATAAACGGCTCGGTGTTCGGTGGACTGGGGTGTTGTGATGCAAGGAACGCTGGTGCGTGCGGCCGCTCCGGTCATCAGACGCCACGGACGTCCACAAAGTGGCCAGCGATGGCGGCTGCAGCAGCCATGGCAGGACTCACGAGGTGCGTGCGCCCTCCCTGACCCTGCCTGCCTTCGAAATTTCGGTTCGACGTCGAAGCGCAACGCTCACCAGGCTCGAGGCGATCGGCGTTCATGGCCAGGCACATCGAGCAACCGGGTTCGCGCCACTCGAAGCCAGCGGCCTTGAAAACCTTGTCCAGCCCCTCGCGCTCGGCCTGTGCCTTCACCAATCCAGACCCTGGCACAGCCAGTGCTAGCTTGATGTTGCCGGCCACGCGCTTGCCCACCAGCACGCGCGCCGCGTCACGCAGGTCTTCAATGCGTGAGTTGGTGCATGAACCGATGAACACCTTATCAACGTAGACATCCGCCAGCGGCTTTCCGGGCTCGAGGTTCATGTAGTGAAGGGCGCGTTCCATCGCCGCGCGCTTGACGGGATCCCTTTCTTTGTCGGGATCGGGCACGCATTCGTCGATACCAGCCACCATCTCCGGGGACGTGCCCCAAGTCACCTGGGGTCTGATACGGGAAGCATCAATCTCGACCACAAAGTCAAACTTGGCATCCGGATCGGAATGCAGAGTGCGCCAGTAGCCCTCGGCCTGTACCCACTCGACCTCGGTGGGAGCGAAGGGTCGTCCCTTGATGAAGCGCAGTGTCGTGTCATCGACGGCCACCAGTCCGGCCCGCGCACCCGCCTCGATGGCCATATTGCACAAGGTCATCCGGCCTTCCATGCTGAGATTGCGTACAACCGGTCCGCCGAACTCAATCGTCGTTCCCGTACCGCCGGCAGTCCCTATGGTTCTGATGATGGCCAGCGCCACATCCTTGGCTGTGCAGCCCGCTTGCAATTGGCCGCCAACGCGCACCAGCATGTTCTTCATCTTTCGCGCCAGCAAGGTCTGGGTGGCCAAAACATGCTCAACTTCGCTGGTGCCAATGCCAAAGGCCAGTGCGCCGAAAGCCCCGTGCGTACTCGTGTGCGAATCACCGCAGACCACGGTCATGCCGGGCAGGGTCGCCCCTTGCTCAGGGCCAATGACATGGACGATACCCTGACGGCGGTCGTTCATCTTGAACTGGGTGATTCCCAGCCCGTCGCAATATTTGTCCAGCGTGTCCACCTGCAGACGCGAGACGGGGTCGGCGATGCCGGCCGAGCGGTCCGTTGTCGGCACGTTATGATCGGACACCGCCAGGTTGGCGCTGACGCGCCACACTTTACGGTGGGCCAGCTCCAGGCCCTCGAAGGCTTGGGGGCTGGTGACTTCGTGCACCAGGTGCCGGTCGATGTACAAAAGCGCCGTGCCGTCGGATTCGACGTCGACCACATGTTCATCCCAGAGTTTGTCGTAAAGCGTACGTGCCATCAGCGCTCCAAAGGCTTGCGAAGGCAGAAGGCCCAAACGCGAACCCATGCCAAAATTGGTGCCAAACGTTAATGTTAAGGCCGCCGGCGAGAAAAAACCCGGCCGCAGCCGGGCTCAGTGCAGGGAGGATCGACTCAACCCCGCTGGGCCATGGGCAACACATCGCGTTTGATCGATCCGGTGAACAATTGCCGGGGGCGACCGATCTTGTACTCTGGATCGGAAATCATCTCGTTGAGTTGCGCAATCCAGCCGACGGTGCGAGCAAGCGCAAATACTGCGGTGAACAGCGACACCGGCACGCCAATGGCCTTCTGCACGATGCCCGAATAGAAGTCCACATTGGGGTAGAGCTTGCGCTGAATGAAGTAATCATCCTCCAGCGCAATCTTTTCCAAAGTCATGGCGAGCTTGAACAGCGGGTCATTCTGAAGGCCGAGCGCGTCGAGCACCTCGTGGCACGTCTCGCGCATGAGCTTGGCACGCGGATCGTAGTTCTTATATACACGGTGCCCGAAGCCCATGAGACGCACCGAGGAGTTTTTGTCCTTGACCTGATTGATGAATTCGCCGATTTTTGCCACACCGCCCTGCGCCTGGATGTCGTAGAGCATGTTCAGACAGGCCTCATTGGCCCCCCCATGGGCTGGCCCCCACAGGCAGGCCACCCCAGCGGCAATCGCCGCAAAGGGATTGGTACCGCTCGAAGCGCACAGACGCACAGTGGAAGTCGACGCATTCTGTTCATGATCGGCATGCAGAATGAAAATGCGGTCCAGCGCGCGCTCGATCACAGGGTTGGGCTCGAAGTCCTCGCAGGGTGTGGCCCACATCATGCGCATGAAATTGCCCGCATAGCTCAACTTGTTCTGCGGGTACATGTAGGGCTGGCCCATGTTGTACTTGTAGGCCATTGCCACCAGGGTGGGCATCTTGGCAATGAGACGGATGGCCGAGATGTCACGCTGCTCCGCGTCATGAAGATTGATTGAGTCGGGGTAGAAGGCGGACATTGCGCCGACCAGACCCGTGAGCACAGCCATTGGATGGGCGTCGCGCCGAAAGCCGCGCAGAAAAAACTGCATTTGCTCGTTGACCATGGTGTGTTGGGTCACACGCGACATGAAATCCTTTTTCTGGACAGCGTTGGGAAGTTCGCCGTAAAGGATCAGGTAGCAGGTTTCCATGTAGTCGCAATTGACGGCCAACTGCTCGATGGGATAGCCGCGATAGAGCAATTCGCCCTGGTCACCATCGATGTAGGTGATAGCGGAGCTGCACGATGCCGTCGAAAGAAAACCCGGGTCATAGGTGAACTTGCCCGTTTGTGCATAGAGCTTGCGGATGTCAATCACATCTGGACCAACCGTCCCCTTGTGGATCGGCAACTCGACACTCGGTGAACCGTCGGAGAAGGACAGCGTGGCTTTCACATCGGATGGGGTCATGATGAAATTCCGGGAGGGAGGGAGGTTGGTTGGACGTCTTGACCGCGCTGGGCGCCTTGAACAGCGCATCGATCGCTCGGATCAAGCAAGAATCACACCGCCCTGAGCAGGCGCAGCACGCGCAATTGCGCCGCGCCACTCAGTTCGGGTGGGGGTTCAGCGTGGCCCAACAGCAGCTCAAGCAGCGTGTTGTCATCCAGTTCAAGTAGATCCTGAAGACCCTTCCACTCGGCTGTGCTCAACGCCTGGGCGTAACGGGCGAAAAAGCGGCCGAGGATGAGATCGTTTTCCAGAAGGCCGCGACGCGCGCGCCAGAGCAGACGGCGCACCGCCACGGCATCCGGGCTTTCTGCATCGACGCTTGCAGGCTGCAGCATGCCTTAGACGGCTCGGCGCAACATCAGATCCTTGATGTTGCCGATGGCCTTGGTCGGGTTAAGCCCTTTGGGGCAGACGTCCACGCAATTCATGATGGAGTGGCAGCGGAACAGGCGGTAGGGATCCTCAAGGTTGTCCAATCGTTCGTTGGTGGCCTCGTCCCGGCTATCGGCGATAAACCGATAGGCCTGCAATAGCCCGGCGGGGCCAACGAACTTGTCCGGGTTCCACCAGAAACTCGGGCATGAGGTGGAACAGCTCGCGCACAGGATGCACTCATACAGACCGTCGAGCACCTCGCGCTGCTCGGGACTTTGAAGGCGTTCCCTTTCAGGCGGTGGGGTGTCGTTAATGAGATAGGGTTTGATGGAGTGGTACTGGTTGAAGAACTGCGTCATGTCCACAATCAGGTCGCGGACCACGGGCAGGCCGGGCAGCGGCTTCAGGACGACCGGCTCCTTGAGCGTGAGCAGGTTCGTCGTGCAACTCAACCCATTCTTGCCGTTGATGTTCATGCCATCCGAGCCGCACACACCTTCGCGGCAGGAACGGCGGAAGGCTACGGTCTCGTCGACATCAGCCTTGATGCGCATGAGCGCATCAAGCAACATTTTGTCGTTGTACTGCAACTCCACCTCATAGTCCTGCATGTACGGCTTGACGTCCTTGTCCGGGTCGTAGCGGTAGATGGAGAATTTCATCTTACGGGTCATGGCAATCTCCGGGCGGCCCGTTCAGAAGGTGCGCGCCTTGGGTTTAAAAGTGTCGACGCTTAGCGGTTTCATCTGAACCGGCCGGTACGCCAAGCGATTGTTCTCGCGGAACCACAGGCTGTGCTTAAGCCAGTTGACATCGTCGCGTTCCGGGTGATCACGATGCGAATGTGCGCCCCGGCTTTCCTGCCGCGCTTCGGCTGACACAATGGTCGCCTTGGCCGTCTCAATCAGGTTCTCCACCTCCAGCGCCTCGACGCGCGCTGTGTTGAACACCTTTGACTTGTCCTTGAGGTGAATGTGCCCCACGCGCTGCGCGATCTCGTCGATGGCGGCGACACCTTCGCGCAGAAGTTCGGCAGTGCGGAACACGCCACAATGCTTCTGCATGCTGCTGCGGATGGCGCCCGCCACGTCTTGGATGGCCTCGCCCGACGTTGACGCGTCAAGTCGGGCCAGGCGTGCCAGCGAGGCATCGGGAGCATCAGCAGGCAAAGGCTTGTGGCTATTCTTGAGCAGCTCGCTTGTGGCGATGTGATTGCCCGCGGCACGTCCAAAAACGACCAGGTCGAGTAACGAGTTCGTGCCCAACCGGTTCGCCCCATGCACGCTCACGCATGAGCATTCGCCAATCGCATAGAGGCCGCCGACCACGCGCTCGCTGCCGTCCGCGCCAACCGTCAGCACTTGGCTGTGAATATTTGCCGGCACGCCCCCCATCTGGTAGTGAATTGTCGGCACGACTGGGATGGGCTCCTTGGTGCAATCCACGTTGGCAAATTTCAGGGCAATGTCGGCAATCGACGGCAGGCGCTTTTGGATGGTTTCCGCGCCGAGATGGTCGAGTTTGAGCAGGACATAGTCCTTGTGAGGCCCGGCGCCGCGCCCTTCCTTGATTTCCTGATCCATTGATCGGGAGACAAAATCGCGGGGAGCAAGGTCCTTGTAGGTTGGGGCATAGCGCTCCATGAACCGCTCGCCATTCGCATTGAGCAGGATTCCACCCTCGCCTCTTACGCCCTCCGTGATCAGCACTCCCGCGCCGGCAACGCCAGTGGGGTGGAACTGCCAAAACTCCATGTCCTGCAGGGGAATACCGGCACGCGCGGCCATACCCAAGCCATCACCCGTGTTGATGTAGGCGTTGGTGGACGCCGCAAAAATGCGCCCCGCACCGCCCGTTGCCAGGACGGTTGCCTTCGCCTCCAGGATCGTCACCTCACCGGTTTCCATCTCCATGGCCACGACGCCGAGCACATCGCCATCGGCATCGCGAATCAGGTCCAATGCCATCCACTCCACGAAGAAATGTGTACGAGCGGCCACGTTCTGCTGATACAACGTGTGCAGGAGCGCGTGGCCCGTGCGGTCGGCCGCGGCGCAGGCGCGCTGCACCGGTTTTTCTCCAAGATTCGCTGTATGCCCGCCGAATGGACGCTGGTAGATCGTGCCGTCAGGATTGCGGTCAAAGGGCATGCCCATGTGCTCAAGCTCGTAGACCGCGCTGGGCGCCTCACGGCACATGAACTCGATCGCATCCTGGTCACCGAGGTAGTCGGAACCCTTGACCGTGTCGAACATGTGCCAGTACCAATTGTCTTCACTCATATTGCCCAGGGATGCACTGATGCCACCCTGCGCCGCAACCGTGTGCGAGCGCGTAGGAAACACCTTAGACAGCACTGCCACGTCCAGGCCAGAGCGTGCCAGTTGCAGGGCGCAGCGCAAGCCCGATCCTCCAGCGCCCACGATAACCACGTCGAATTTGCGTTTATTGACTTGCACGGCTTATACCCTCCACAACACTTGCACGGCCCACCCAGTGCAAGCGACGAGCCAGACGATGGTCAGCACCTGAAGCGACAGGCGAACCCACACAGGCTTGACGTAATCCATCCAGATATCACGCATGCCCACCCACACGTGGTAGAGCAAAGCCAGAAGCGCCACCAGGCTGAAGATCTTCATTGCCTCGTTTGAGAACAGGCCTTGCCAGCTCTCGTAACTGAGAGGGCCAGGCCCGACGAACCAGCCCAGCAGGAAGATGGTATAGACGGCCATGATGACGGCCGTCACACGCTGTGCCAGCCAGTCACGAAATCCATAATGCGCGCCAACCACCAAACGGTGCGCGCCGTAATTGGATGCGCTCATGTCAGGCCCCCAGGAAAAGATGCGCTGCGAAGGCGGCCGTGGCCAGGAGCGAGACAGCGAAGGTCGTCAACGCCAGCATGCGGCCCTGCTCCTTGCTCACCGCTTGAAAAATGTCCATCACCAGATGCCGCACGCCTGCGACAAGATGATGTGCAATCGCCCAGAACAGTCCGAGCACCAGCAGCTTGTAGGGCCACCACCCCAGGATCTGCGCGATATGCGCGTAGCCATCGCGGGAACGAAGGCTCGTGTCGAACAACCAAAGCACGAATGGCAGCAGCAGGAACATCACGGCTCCGCTGGCCCTGTGCAAGATCGAGACAAGCCCGGCCAGTGGGAGGCGGTACCTCGCAATCTGGGTGATACCGATATTGCGGTATTCGGGTCGTTTTCGTGTGTGAACGGTTTGCATGGCTGTTGGACCTCGACCTGTTTGTGATGCCAGTTTATTGCGTTGCAAAAACCTTGATACGGTGCGTCGTGCGGGTGCTCAGCTCAGCGTATTGCGGTAATGGTGCCTTGCTGTGGAATACAGGCCTCGGCGTAATTCGACCGGCTGATCGCCATAGCTGAATGACAGGCGCTCGACGGACAAGAGAGCTTGCCCCAGGGGAATTTTCAAGATTTCTGCTTCCTGCCGGCCGGCGTTGACTGCGCGGATTTTTTCTTCAGCTCGAACCATGCGCGTGCCGAACTCGGACTCAAATAGGGCATACAGAGGCCCCCTGTAACGCTCCAGACGCTCGGCTGTGAGGCTACGAAATGGAGCCCCCGGCAGGTAAATGTCCTCGTAGACGACGGGCTCACCTCCAATATGCAGCGTCCGCCGTATTTCAAGCACCATTTCGCCGCTCTTGATGCCCAGCAGCGAAGCGACGTCTGCCGCTGCGCGCACACGATGGCATTCCAGGAACTGCCGCTCCATGCGCAAAGCCTGGCTGGATCCGGCATCGGGCACCAGACGAAGAAAACGAAACTTGACCTGTTCCTCGTGATGTGTCGAGACGAACGTACCCCGGCCCTGTCGACGCATCAGCAGATTGTCCGCGGCGAGCTCGTCAATGGCCTTGCGCACGGTACCCTGGCTTACCCCATAGCGCGCAGCCAGTTCGGCCTCGCTGGGAATGAGTTCGCCGGGCTTCCATTCGCCACTCTGCAGGCTTCGCGTAATGAGCGCCTTGATCTGCTGATACAGCGGGCTGAACACCGGCGCGGCACCACCTGCGGCCGGGCCGACCGGCTGCGGTGAGGAGTGATGTGTGGGGGCGGCCATGCGCTGCATTGCAGCACAGTCACAGGCCCTTGTCCAGCATGACCTAATAGATGTCTTATATATGACATAAGTTTGTTGACGCGGCGCCCCGTCACCCCTAAACTGCTTGATGCGCTGCATCATGAACGGTCTAATGAAGCGCTCACGAAAACAACGGCGCGCAAGCTGCCGCGCCCAGCCCAAACGCCCATATTTCTCATCCGCACCCCTCTCACCGGAGTTCATCATGACCAAAGCCCCCATGCGTGTTGCCGTCACCGGCGCAGCCGGCCAGATCGGTTACGCCCTGTTGTTCCGCATTGCCTCTGGCGAAATGCTGGGCAAGGACCAGCCTGTGATCCTGCAACTTCTGGAGATTCCCGATGAAAAGGCCCAGAAGGGGCTCAAGGGCGTCATGATGGAACTGGAAGATTGCGCCTTTCCCCTGCTGGCCGGCATGAGTGCGCACGGCGACCCGAACACAGCGTTCAAGGACATCGATGCAGCGTTGCTCGTCGGCGCTCGCCCGCGCGGCCCCGGCATGGAGCGACGCGATCTGCTGTCGGCCAATGCACAGATCTTCACAGCGCAAGGACGCGCGCTGAATGCTGTGGCCAAGCGCGACGCACGCATTCTCGTGGTCGGCAATCCGGCGAACACCAATGCCTACATCGCCATGAAGTCCGCACCCGACTTGCCGAAAGGCAATTTCACCGCCATGCTGCGCCTGGACCACAACCGGGGGCTGTCTCAAATCGCGGCGAAGCTGGGCAAACCCGTATCGTCGATCGAGAAATTCTGCGTCTGGGGAAACCACTCGCCCACCATGTATGCCGACTACCGATTCGCCACTATCGAGGGGCAATCGGTGAAAGACATGATCAACGACGACGACTGGAATCGCAACGTGTTTTTGCCCACGGTCGGCAAGCGTGGGGCGGCTGTCATTGAGGCCCGCGGGCTCAGCTCGGCGGCGTCGGCGGCGAACTCGGCCATTGACCACATGCACGACTGGTTCCTCGGAACGGGCAATCGCTGGGTCACGATGGGCATTCCGTCTGACGGCTCCTACGGCATCCCGGAAGACATCATGTTCGGCGTCCCCGTGACCTGCGAGGGTGGCAAGTACAAGCGTGTCGAGGGCCTTCCCATCGACGCATTTTCGAAATCCTGCATCGACAAGACCCTGAACGAGTTGCTCGAAGAGCGGGAGGGTGTCAAGCACCTGTTGTAAGGTCCGCCGCGGCTCCGGCCGCGCGGCCACGCGCACGCTGCCCTGCGGCGAAAGCGCAAGGCACTGGCCCGATGTTTCCTGCAAACCTAGCGCAAATCACGGAGAAATGCCATGAACCCAACCCCACCGGGCCAGCGCCTGCGCGACGCGCAGCGCCAGGAACAACCCTTGCAGGTCGTCGGCGCCACCTGCGCTCAGCACGCATTGCTGGCCCAGCGCGCGGGCTTTCGGGCCATCTACCTTTCCGGTGGAGGCGTGGCTGCGGGCTCACTGGGCATGCCTGATTTGGGAATCAACACGCTGGATGACGTGCTCACCGACGTTCGCCGCATCACTGACGTCTGCGAGCTGCCACTTCTGGTGGATGTCGATACCGGCTTCGGTCCCAGCGCCTTCAATATCGCACGCACGGTCAAGAGCCTGGTGAAATTTGGCGCTGCTGGCATGCATATCGAAGACCAAGTCGGCGCCAAGCGCTGTGGCCACCGCCCGGGCAAGGAGATCGTCGGCACGGCCGAGATGGTTGACCGGGTCAAGGCCGCCGTGGATGCGCGCACGGACGACAGTTTCGTCATCATGGCCCGTACCGATGCGCTGGCGGTGCAAGGCTTGGATGCCGCCATCGAGCGCGCCATTGCCTGTGTCGAGGCAGGCGCCGACATGATTTTTCCGGAAGCCATCACCGAGTTGTCCATGTACAGGCGCATCGCTGACGTTGTGAAGGTGCCGATACTCGCCAACATCACGGAGTTTGGCAGCACGCCGCTGCTCACGGTGGATGAATTGCGCAGCGCCGGCGTGGGCTTGGCGCTGTACCCACTCTCGGCATTCCGCGCAATGAACAAGGCGGCGGAAAGCGTGTATGGCGCGATTCGCAAAGACGGTACGCAGAAAAACGTCATGGACCTGATGCAAACTCGCGCCGAGTTGTATGACGTTATCGGCTACCACGACTATGAGCGACGGCTTGACAGCCTGTTCCAACAAGGCAAGGCCAAGTAAGCCGTCAGCGTTGTCAAACAACCACCAATTCGAAGGAGACCGTCATGTCAGAAGCACAAGCCGCCGCCACTCCAAAGCCGAAGAAATCCGTCGCCCTCTCTGGCGTCGTCGCAGGCAACACTGCGCTGTGCACGGTGGGCCGCACCGGCAACGACCTGCACTACCGTGGCTACGACATTCTGGACATGGCGGACGTGTGCGAATTTGAGGAGGTCGCTTACCTTCTGGTGCACGACAAGCTGCCAAACAAATCGGAACTCGCCGCCTACAAGGCCCGACTCAGGGCCTTGCGCGGATTGCCCGCACAAGTGCGCCTGGTGCTCGAAGCCCTGCCCGCCTCAAGCCACCCCATGGACGTGATGCGCTCGGCCGTCTCTGCATTGGGTTGCATCTTGCCCGAGAAGGAGGACCACAATATCCCGGGCGCACGCGACATCGCCGACCGACTCATGGCAAGCTTGGGGTCGATGCTTCTCTATTGGTACCACTACAGCCATAACGGGCGCCGCATCGACGTCGAGACGGACGATGATTCCATCGCCGGGCATTTTCTCAACCTGCTGCATGGAAAACCGGCGCCAGAGTTGTGGGTGCGCGCGATGCACACCTCGCTCAACCTGTATGCCGAGCATGAATTCAATGCGTCGACGTTCGCCGCTCGCGTAATCGCCGGAACCGGAAGCGACTTCCACTCCTGCATTACCGGAGCCATTGGCGCGCTCCGTGGGCCAAAGCACGGTGGTGCCAATGAGGTCGCGTTTGAGATTCAGAATCGCTATGCAGACGCCGATGATGCAGAGAGCGACATCACGCGCCGCGTGGCCAACAAGGAAGTGATCATCGGTTTCGGCCACCCTGTCTACACCATTGCCGACCCCCGCAACCAGGTGATCAAAGGCGTGGCACACCGACTTGCCGTCGCGGCACACGACACAAAACTGTTCACCATCGCGGAGCGGCTGGAGACGGTGATGCGCCGGGAAAAGAACATGTTCCCGAACCTTGACTGGTTTAGTGCCGTCAGCTACTCGCTAATGGGCGTGCCCACCGCCATGTTTACGCCGCTCTTTGTCATCTCCCGCACCAGCGGCTGGAGTGCACATGTGATCGAGCAGCGGGTGGATAACAAAATCATTCGCCCGAGCGCGAATTACACTGGTCCAGACGACTTGTCATTTGTGCCGCTGGAGCAGCGCCCCTGAGTCTGCCGAGCGCGGCGAATCCTGCCCTTTTGCGTTTTGGAGACACGATCATGCTGCAAGGACTCATCACCTTCCGCCCCGCCCCGCTGCTGCTTGCCGCCTGTCTGGGCAGCGGCTTGTGCTTGGCTGCGGCCCAGGCGGCCAGCCCGCCAGACGGCGCCGCGCCCGCAGCACGCCACCAGTTGAAGGGGCATGAACTCTCAGCCAAGGCGGCTGCTGAGGATATCGCCGCAGCGGAGTCCAAACCCCTGCTGGACAGCAACGCTCCACCGACGCCCGAGCAACGGGCGGCGGCTGCCGCTGCCGAGCGACAGGCCGTGAACCCCATCTACCAGATGAAAATCGGGCGCATGCAATGCGGCTCGCATGAGTTCATGGACGTCAAACAAGAGGATGTGCACGACCAGTCCATCCTCGTCACCTGGAAAGGGCGGCACTACTTGCTTACGCGCAAGCCAACCACGACCGGCGCCTACCACTTTGACGATGCAAAGGCCGGTTTGGTCATGATCCAGATTCCCGCCAAGAGCATGCTCTTCGACAAGAAGCACATGACACGCCTGGCCGACGACTGCAATCCCATGGTCGCCAGCCGATAACTTCAACTCACTTTCTGCCTGCTCCAATGTCCGCCGCCATCTCCAACACCCGCCCTACGCCCGACCAGGTTCTGGCCGACATTGCCGACTACGTGCTCGGCCACCAACAGTTCCATGGTCTGGCTGTTGAAACGGCCCGCCTATGTCTGATTGACACCTTGGGCTGCGGGCTCGAGGCATTGGAGTATCCCGCCTGCACCAAGTTGCTCGGCCCGATTATTCCCGGCACGGTTGTGCCCCATGGGGCCAAGGTGCCGGGGACTCCCTATCAGCTCGACCCTGTGCAAGCAGCGTTCAACATTGGCGCGATGATCCGCTGGCTCGATTTCAACGACACATGGCTTGCTGCGGAATGGGGTCATCCGTCGGATAACCTAGGTGGCATCCTGGCTGCCGCTGACTGGCTCAGCCGATCGGCAGTGGCATGCGGCAAAGCACCGTTGCTCATGCGGGACGTCCTCAATGCCATGATCCAGGCTCACGAAATCCAGGGTGTCATCGCCCTGGAGAATTCGTTCAACAAGGTCGGTCTCGACCACGTCGTTCTGGTCAAGGTCGCCACCACGGCCGTGGTGGGCCGCCTGCTGGGCCTGACCCGCGATGAGCTCATCAATGCCATCTCGCTTGCCTGGGTGGACGGGCAAAGCCTGCGCACCTATCGCCACGCCCCGAACACAGGCAGCCGCAAGAGCTGGGCTGCCGGCGACGCAACCAGCCGCGGCGTCCGCCTGGCCCTTATTGCCCGGACCGGGGAGATGGGCTATCCGAGCGTCCTGACGGCCAAGACCTGGGGCTTCTACGACGTGTTGTTCAAGGGCGAACCCTTCCGTTTCCAGAGGACCTATGGGTCCTATGTCATGGAAAACGTGCTCTTCAAGATCAGCTTCCCTGCCGAATTTCACAGCCAAACAGCGGTCGAGGCTGCGATGCAACTTCATAGCCAACTCGCATCCATGGGCAAGGATGTGGATGACATCGCGTCCATCACCATCCGTACCCACGAAGCCTGCATCCGCATCATCGACAAGAAGGGACCTTTGAACAACCCGGCCGATCGTGACCATTGCATTCAGTACATGGTGGCCGTGCCGCTCATCTTCGGCCGCCTGACTGCGGGCGACTATGAGGACGCCGTTGCCGCCGATCCGCGCATCGACACCCTTCGGGCAAAGATCACCTGCGAGGAGGACCCGCAGTTCACGAGGGACTATCACGACCCTGAAAAGCGCTCCATCGCCAATGCCCTGACTGTGACCTTCAAGGATGGCAGCCATCTTCCCGAGGTGGAAGTGGAGTATCCAATCGGCCACAAGCGCCGGCGCGCCGACGGCATTCCGCTGCTTGAAGCCAAGTTTCGAACGAATCTGGCACGGCGATTTGCGGCCAAGCAACAGGAGCGCATCTTGCATGCCTCGCTCGACACCGCGCATCTGTCCGCCATGCCGGTTCATGAGTATGTCGACCTGTACTGCCAGGCCTGACACGCCAACGCGTTTCCCAAAGTTTCCGCGGCCCACGGCCGCTTTCCTCGACATTGCCACCGGAGTTCGCCATGGCCACTGCGACCAAGAAGCCCAAGACAGCCAAAGCCCCCAAACACGCGTTCGCAAGCGCGCTCAAATCCTTCAAAACTGCCAGCGGCAAGGCGGGAAAGTTCTACTCGATCCCGGCGCTCGGCAAGGCCTTGGGCGTGGATGTTTCGCGCCTGCCGGTGTCGATCCGCATCGTCCTGGAGTCCGTGCTGCGCAATTGCGATGGCAAGCGGGTGGGCGTCGAACATGTGAACCAACTGGCCCGTTGGAAGCCCAATGCCCCGCGCACGGATGAAATTCCCTTCGTCGTCGCCCGCGTGGTGTTGCAGGACTTCACCGGGGTTCCGTTACTGGCTGACCTCGCTGCCATGCGCAGCGTCGCGGCCAACATGGGCAAGAGCCCAAAGGCGATTGAGCCGCTGGTGCCCGTCGACCTCGTTGTCGACCATTCGGTCATGATCGACAACTATGGGACCAAGAAGGCGCTGGACCTGAACATGCAACTGGAATTTCAGCGCAACCGCGAGCGCTACCAGTTCATGAAATGGGGCATGCAGGCGTTTGACACCTTTGGCGTGGTTCCTCCCGGATTTGGCATCGTGCACCAGATCAACCTGGAATACTTGGCCCGTGGGGTGCACAAGGGCGCCCACGGCGTGTACTACCCGGACACCTTGGTCGGCACCGACAGCCACACCACCATGATCAACGGCGTGGGCGTGGTGGGCTGGGGCGTAGGCGGCATCGAGGCCGAGGCCGGCATGCTGGGCCAACCGGTGTACTTCCTTACTCCCGACGTGGTGGGTGTCGAACTCAAGGGTCAGCTGCGCGGCGGCGTTACCGCCACGGACCTCGTGCTCACCGTGACCGAAATGCTGCGCAAGGCCAAGGTCGTTGGCAAGTTTGTCGAGTTCTTTGGGGAAGGCACCGCATCGTTGAGTGTCCCCGACCGCGCGACCATCGCCAACATGGCTCCCGAATATGGCGCCACGATGGGCTTTTTCCCGGTTGACGATAAGACACTGGCTTATTTCAAGGGCACCGGTCGAAGCAAAGCCGAAATCGAGGCGCTGGAAGCCTACTTCAAAGCACAGAAGCTCTTTGGCATCCCGCGCGCCGGGCAGATCGATTACTCCACGACGCTGGCTCTGGATCTGTCCACTGTCGCCCCATCACTGGCCGGGCCCAAGCGCCCTCAGGACCGCATCGAACTTGGGGCGGTGAAGTCCACATTTACATCGCTATTTTCCGCGCCGATGGATCAGGGGGGATTTAGCCAGTCACCGCAACGCCTTGATGCGTCGGTCACCACCTCTGGGGGGATCGAGCTGCATGATGGCGACGTGCTGATCGCGGCCATCACCTCATGCACCAACACCTCCAACCCCAGCGTGCTGTTGGCAGCAGGACTGCTGGCCAAAAAGGCGGTAGAAGCCGGGCTTAAGGTGAAAAAGCACGTCAAGACGTCCCTAGCCCCTGGCTCGCGCGTGGTCACCGAATATCTGGAGCGGGCGGGCCTGCTGCCCTACCTGGAAAAGCTGGGCTTCTATCTGGCTGGCTACGGCTGCACCACCTGCATCGGCAACGCCGGCCCCTTGGCTGCAGATATCGACGCGGCAATCACCACCAACGATTTAGTGTGCGCGGCGGTACTTTCGGGAAACCGCAATTTCGAGGCACGTATCCACCCCAACATCAAGGCGAATTTCCTCGCCTCGCCCCCGCTCGTCGTGGCATACGCCATCGCAGGCACCGTCACGCGCGACCTCATGACAGAGCCCGTGGGTACGGGCAAGGGAGGCAAGCCGGTGTACCTGGGCGACATCTGGCCGAGCGCTGCTGAGGTGGACAAACTGCTGAAGGTGGCCCTGGATCCGAAGACCTACAAGGCCAACTATGCGCAGTTGCAAGACAAGCCAGGCAAACTGTGGAACCAGATTGCCAAGTCCGCGGGTCAGGTATACAACTGGCCCGAGAGCACCTACATCGCGCAGCCACCCTTCTTCCAGGACTTCAACATGAAGCCCGAGACGGCCGCCTCCAGCGTGCAAGGCGCGCGGGCCCTGGCGCTTTTCGCTGATTCGATCACAACCGATCACATCTCCCCGGCCGGTTCGATCAAGGAAACATCTCCTGCCGGGCAGTGGCTTCTGGCGCACGGAGTGCGCAAGGAAGATTTCAACTCCTATGGCTCGCGGCGCGGCAACCATGAGGTCATGATGCGCGGCACTTTCGCGAACGTGCGCATCAAAAACATGATGATCCCTCCCATGGCGGACGGTTCACGCGAGGAAGGCGGCGTGACGCTGTTCCAGCCCTCAGGCGAGAAGATGTTCATCTTCGATGCAGCAATGCGCTACATGTCCGAGGGTCGGCCAACCGTGATTCTGGCAGGCGAGGAATACGGCACCGGATCCAGCCGGGACTGGGCAGCCAAGGGCACGCAACTGTTGGGTGTCAAAGCAGTCGTGGCGCGCAGCTTCGAGCGCATCCACCGATCCAACCTTATCGGCATGGGCGTCCTTCCGCTCCAATTCTTGGGCAGCGACTCGTGGCAGTCCTTGGGCATTACTGGAGACGAAACGTTTGACGTGCTGCTTGGCGACAGCATCAGGCCGCAGCAAGACGCCACACTCGTCGTCCACCGCGAAGGCCAGCCCGACCAACAAGTCAAGGTCAAGCTGCGCATTGACACCCCGATCGAGGTGGACTACTACCACCATGGCGGCATCCTTCCGTACGTGCTTCGACAATTACTCGCCGCTTGACGGCAAGCGCCAACGGCGCAGTGCGAGGGGCCCGGGCTCTGCCCGGGCTTAGTTTTGCGGTTGTTCCAATGTCCTCAACAGCGAGCTGGTGTCGTCGTCTCCCATGCCGAGCGCCATAAGACGATCCAGCTGCGCATGCACGGCGCCGAGCGCCGGAAGGGCAAGACCAGCCTGCCGCGCGGCTTCCGCAGCGAGGCCGAAGTCCTTGGCATGGAGGCGGGCCGGGATGCCCGCGGCAAAGTCGCGTGCTGCCATTTTGGGGCCCATCAGATCTAGCATGCGGCTACCCGCAAAGCCCGCCGAGATGGCGTGGAGTACCCGATGCAAATCGGCACCCTCCGCTTGCGCGAAACGCATGGCCTCCGCGATGCCCTCGATGTTGATCACCTGGACGATCTGGTTGCAGAGCTTTGCAACCTGTCCACTGCCCGCCGGACCGACGTGAGTGATGGTTGAGCCCAATAGGGACAGCAGCTGCAGCGCTCTCGTGTAAGCCTCAGGTTCGCCTCCCACCATGATCGACAGGGTCGCCTCGCGCGCGCCCTTCTCCCCGCCAGACACCGGCGCGTCCAGAAAATGAATGCCAGCCTCGTCCAGAGCCGCGGCGATACGCCTGGCACCCGCAGGTGCAATCGTGCTGTGGTCAACGCAGATCGTCCCTGGGCTTGCACCAAGAGCAGCTCCTTCTGGCCCCAAAAGGACCTGCTCGACATCCGGCGTGGACGTCACGTTCGTGAAGACGAACGCCGCTCCCATCGCAGCCTCCGCCGGGCTGTCGCAGACCTGCATGCCGGCATGCGCAGCGCGCTCGCGCTTGACGCGATCTCGAGCAAAAACCCTTAGCCTATGGCCTGCGTGTTGCAGGTGGCCGCACATGGCCCACCCCATTGCACCCAAGCCGATAAAGCCAAGCGTAAGCAGGGGCTGGCGCGTGTCGGGTTCGGAAAGGAGCTTGGAATGCGAGGTGGCGCTTGCGTTCATGATCATGACCGTGGGGGCAATGTCCCCGATGCTATGGGCGCGTGCAACAGCGCCGCAAGTTCGATGTCCCGATCTGACGCTCTCAAGGGATAACCTTGCACTGGATAGAGCCTGCCTATGGGCGGGATTGAAAGGGTGAATTGGACAACGTCAAGTTCCCGTTCTAAATTGCATGCTGCCGCGTGCAGCGGCAAGATTGTGTTCCGCTTCTGCACCCTAGGAGAAAACGATGACCGCATTGAAAGGCTCGAAGACCGAGCAAAATTTGAAAGACGCCTTTGCCGGTGAGTCCATGGCCAACCGCCGCTACCTGTATTTCGCAAGCAAGGCCGACGTGGAAGGACAGAATGACGTGGCAGCGCTGTTCCGCTCTACTGCCGAAGGTGAAACCGGCCATGCGCACGGGCACCTGGAGTTTCTCGAAGCTGTAGGCGACCCGGCCACCGGCCTGCCCATCGGGCCGACCCGCGACAACCTGAAGTCGGCTGTGGCTGGGGAAACGCACGAGTACACCGACATGTATCCCGGTATGGCCAAAACGGCGCGCGACGAGGGCTTCGACGAAATCGCCGATTGGTTCTCCACTTTGGCCAAAGCTGAACGCTCACACGCCAACCGCTACCAAAAGGCGCTGGACGTGCTGGCAGACTGATCGCACCTGCCTCTCGGTCGCATGCGCCACGGCAGCCTCGCGCTGCCGTGGCGCATTGTGGCCTGGTGTTTTGCAAGCCGCCGCGAGCCGTTCTGCGCCCGTGGCGGCTGCGGATCCTGAATTCGACAAAGCAAAGGTCTACCTCCATGTCCACGCGCGAAGGCAATCTTGAGGCTCCAACCCGGCATCCGCTGGATTGGCTCAATCCAGCGTTCTATGACGAGCAGGAGTGCTTGCACGAGCTCGAGCGGATTTTCGACATCTGCCACGGATGCAGGCGCTGCGTATCGCTTTGTCAATCCTTCCCCACCTTGTTCGACCTGGTGGACGAAAGCAGCACTGGCGAAGTCGCCAGCGTGGACAAGCAAGACTTCTGGAAGGTTGTGGATCAGTGCTACATCTGCGACCTTTGCTACATGACCAAATGTCCCTATGTGCCGCCTCATCCGTGGAACCTGGACTTTCCGCACACCATGTTGCGTGCCAAGGCGATCCAGTTTAAGCAAGGCAAGGTCTCCAGAGCCAACGTGCTGCTAGCGTCGACCGACGTGCATGGCAAACTGGCTGGCATTCCCATCGTGGTGCAAGTGGCAAACGCGGCAAACAAGACGGCCCCAGTTCGCGCCCTGCTTGAAAGCACCCTCGGCATCGACCGCCATGCCTGGGTACCCGATCTTGCGAGCAAAAAATTCCGCTCTGCTGCCCCCCATGCAGGGGCGAAGCAGGCACCCGACGGCGAGCGCACGCCTGGACGCGTCGCCATATTCTCGACCTGCTACATCAACTACAACGAGCCCAAGATCGGGCTCGACCTCCTCAAGATACTCGACCATAACGGGATCGCCTACGAACTTGTGGACAAGGAGCAGTGCTGCGGTATGCCAAAGTTGGAAATCGGCGATCTGGATGCGGTGGCCCGAGCGAAGGAAGTGAACATCCCCGCGCTTGCGCGGTACGCCCGCGCCGGCTATGCCATCCTCACCGGTGTACCGTCGTGCACATTGATGTTCAAGCAGGAGATTCCCTTGATGTATCCCGAAGATGCCGACGTCAAGGCCGTCCAGGACGCGATCTGGGACCCGTTCGAGTATCTTGTGGCGCGTCATAAGGATGGCCTCCTCAAGACCGATTTCAAGCAATCGTTAGGCAAGGTCTCCTACCAAATCCCGTGTCATAGCCGCGTACAGAACATGGGGCGCAAAACCGAGGAGCTGTTCAAGCTCATCGCTCAGACTGTCGAGGTCCAACTCACCACGATTGAGCGCTGCTCGGGCCATGCGGGCACCTACGGGGTGAAGAAGGCGCATCACGCCGACGCAATGAAGATTGGCAAAGCGGTTTTCAAGTCGATGGACGCGCCGCAGCCCGACTACATCAGTTCAGACTGCCCGCTCGGCGGCCACCACATCGCCCAAGGCATTGCCGAGCAAGGCAGCTCGCATCCTCAACTCGAGCACCCGCTAAGCCTTCTGCGCATCGCCTACGGCATTTGAGATACACCTTTACTGTATACATCCTTCCGGAGATCCCACATGCCGCTGACCCGCGACAGCCTACTGACGCTCGAAGCCTATGCCAAGGCGCGCAAGCAGATGAAGGCCGAGATTATTCGCCATCGCCAGCTGCGCTCAGTGCAGCTCGGCGAGCACATGACCCTGCAATTTGAAGACGAACATACCATTCGCTACCAGATTCAGGAAATGCTGCGCATCGAAAAAATCTTCGAGGAACAGGGCATCCAGAATGAGATCGACACCTACTCCCCGCTCATTCCCGACGGCCGGAACTGGAAGGCGACGTTGTTGCTCGAGTTTCCCGATGTCGAGCAGCGCCGGCGCGAACTGACGCGCCTTATCGGCGTGGAAGACAAGGTGTACATCGAGGTGCCTGGCCACCCTCGCATCTACGCCATCGCCGATGAAGATCTGCCGCGCGAGAACTCCGAGAAGACTTCCGCTGTTCATTTTCTACGCTTTGAGTTCAGCCCATCGGTCATCGCCGCGATGCGTGCCGGCGCTGATACGGTCGTCGGTTGCGAGCACCCCCACTACGATATGCGCCACGTCATCCCGCCTGCTACGCGCCAAGCCTTGCTTGCGGATTTCGCGGCCATTTGAGGCCGCGGCGCGCCATGCCCCGCGCATCGCGCCTAACCGCTGAAACGGGGCGCGATTTCCCGCTTCTTATTGACCCACGCCCTGGGGCCTAAGGCCTCTTTGTCGCTCACGCCGCCATGCTGATTGTTCTTTCCCCCGCCAAGACCCTCGACTTCACCAGCGCGATCCCCGAACTCCCGGTCACCCAGCCGCGATTCATCCCTCAAGCGGCAGAATTGATCAAGATCCTGCGTGAGAAAAGCCCGGCCGAGCTCTCCAGTCTGATGCACATCTCTGACAAACTCTCGACGCTCAACGCACAACGCTATGCGCAATGGTCGCCGCGCTTCACGCCCGACAACAGCCGGCCCGCCATTCTCGCGTTCAACGGTGACGTCTACGAAGGACTGGACGCAGCCCATCTCAAGGGCAAAGACCTCCAATGGGCACAGGACCACATCGCCCTGCTCAGTGGTCTTTACGGTGTGCTGCGGCCCCTCGACCTCATGCAGCCGTACCGCCTGGAGATGGGTACGCTGCTCCCGAACCGTCAAGGCAAAGACCTCTACGCCTACTGGGGCAACCGCATCGCGCAGACCCTTCGCGAACAACTTCAAGGCCATACCCACCCGGTGCTCGTGAATCTGGCCTCAGACGAGTACTTTGGCGCCGTACGTATGGAAGCGCTCGGCCTCCCCGTCGTGCAACCTGTTTTCCAAGACGGCAATGCAGGTGTTTACAAGACAATCAGCTTTTATGCCAAGCGCGCGCGGGGCCTTATGGCTCGTTATGCAATCACCCGTCGCATAGCCGACCCAGATCGCCTCAAAGCCTTTGATCTTGAAGGTTACGGCTACAGTGCCGAAGCTTCGACCACCACCCGCTGGGTCTACCGCCGAGCCAAACCCCAAACAGCTCAGTTATGATTACGCACTGTTGGGGGGGTAGCTCAGCTGGGAGAGCGTCGCGTTCGCAATGCGAAGGTCGGGAGTTCGATCCTCCTCCTCTCCACCACCTACAAGATAAGTTGTTGATTTAACTGGTGAAAATAAGTTTTTCACCAGTTGATTGAGCGCGTTGTTGTACTTTTTGTTGTACAACTTGCTCGATTACAAAGGCTCTGCGACGTTGGTCCACCACGTCCCCGGAGCCTTTTTCATGGTCTATTTCACGCAGCAACGCGGCACCTATATCTTCCAGCTGCGCGTGCCGCGCAAAAATCAAGCCCAATTCGGCCAACTCATCCGCGTTCAGCTGGGCACCAGCGACCTTGCGGCCGCCAAGGTGCTGAGCATGCACTTGGCCGCCCAATGGCTGGCACGCTTCTCCGGCCTGGAGTTGCCAGCGACCTTCGTAGCTCAGCCACCGAGTGTCGACGACGCCGCGACGGGCGGCAACAGCTCGGGAAAGCCCGATACGGGTCCTGGCCTGAAGCCCGACATGGGCCTCCCGCCCGAGGCCCGCAAAGGCCCCGTCCCGCACGCGCAAACCTTTCTCGCCGTCTTTGAATACTGGCGGGACTTGAATCCGAGCCGCCCACTGCGCACCATCGTCGAGTTCGAAGCCGGCGCCGAAGCTTTCGACCGCTTCATTCAGCGACCCGTTGCACAACTCGACCGGCGCCTCGTCGCTGCGTACCGCGATGCGCTGCTCGCCCGCTCGCTGCACCCCAAGACGGTGACCAACAAGCTCAGTCACATCAGCGCCATGCTCCAAGCCGCGGTTGACGCTGGCCTGTAAGCAATGTCAAGCGTAAGCGTCCAGCGAACCCATCTTGACCCCTGCAGTAAGAGTCAGGTGCTGACGGCAGGGGTGTTGGCTTTGGCCCAGTTGTGCGGCAGCAATTCGCCCAAGCGGCTGTTGGGCCAGGTGGGTAGCTTCGTCAGCACGTCCTTGAGATAGGCCCAGGGGTCGACCTCGCACAGCTTGGCCGATTCGATCAGCGTCATGAGCACCGCGGCTCGGCTGCCGGCTTGGGGCGAGCCCACAAAGAGCCAGTTTTTGCGGCCCAGGGCGAGGGGACGAATGGCGTTTTCCACGGGGTTGTTATCGATGGGCACGCGCCCATCGCTGGCAAACACGCACAAGGCGCTCCAGCGGCCCAGCGCATAGTCGATGGCCCGCGCCGTGGCGTCCGCCTTGGCCAGGAGTGGGCGCTGGTCGAGCAGCCAGGCGTGCAAGGCATCCAGCAAGGGTTGGCTTTGGTGCTGGCGCATGACGGTGCGCGCATCGGGCGGATGCTCCCGAAGGGTCTGCTCGATGCCATACAAGGCCCCAATGCGCTCGAGTGCCTCCTGCGCGATGGCGCTGCCGGCCAGCTTGTGCGCCTCGAAGAACTTGCGCCGCACATGCGCCCAGCAACCCGCTTCGACGATCGAGTCCTGGGCATGGAGGGCGGCGTAGCCGCTGAACCCGTCGGTCAGCAAGGTCCCTGACCAGTCCTGCAGGAAGTCGCGCGCATGCGCACCGGCGCGGCTGGCGCAATAGTCAAACACCACGGCCGGGGTCAACGCGCTGCGGTAGACCCAGACATAGGCGCGGTGCGTCTTGCCGGTGCCCGGGGCCAGCTCGGCCACCGGGGTCTCATCAGCGTGCAGCACGGGCTGCGCCAACAGATGGTCTTTGAGTGCCTGGGCCAGCGGCTCCAGGCGCACGCCACAGATGCCCACCCACTGCGCCATGCTCGAGCGCGGGATGTGCACGCCGCTGCGACGATAGATCTCCTCCTGGCGGTACAGCGGCAGGTGATCGTCGTGCTTGGCCAGCACCACCTGCGCCAGCAGGCCGGGAGCGGGGATGCCCTTGTCGATGATCTGGGCCGGCATGGGCGCAGCCAACACCGTCTGGCAGCATGCGCAGGCGTACTTGCCGCGGATGTGCCGGTGCACGAAGAAACGCGTGGGCTCGCAGTCGAGCTGTTCGCTGATCTCCTCACCGATGCGGCGCAGGGCGTGGCCCTGCGGGCACTGCCCCGATTCGATCTCGTAGCGGTGTTCGATGCGCGGCAGTTGACTGGGCAGTGGTTGGCGTTTGGGGCGACGTTTGCCTGGGGCTGTGCGCTCCTCATCGGCTGCCCGGTCCTCGGCCTGTTCCTCGGCTTGCAGCAGCGCCTGCGTCTTGGCATCGAAGAGCTCGCCCTGGGTGTCCAGTGCCTCGCTCGATTGCCCAAAACGCCATTGCTTGAGGCGCGCCAGCTCGAAGCTCAGGGCCTCGATCTTCGTCTGCTTCAACTTCAGATCCGCCTGCATGCGGGCAATGACCGCACGCGCGTACTGCGCCGTCGGATCGTCCCCCAGGGCCTGCAGTCGGTCGGAATCGATGGCGTCGAGCATGGGCACATTCTCGCGCGCGTGAGCGCGCGCGAGCAGTGGGAGTTGTCCGGATCGACAACAACCCGGGTCTACACCACGGCAATGGCTGCTGCCGTGGCGTGCGCCGTCATCCGCTGCCACGGCAGCCCGGCCACCAGCCAGCGCCATTGCTGCTCGCTCAGGTGCAGCGCCTCACGATCGTCCTGCGGCCAGACGAACCGGCCTTCTTGCAGTCGGCGCGTGCACAGCCAGATCCCGGCGCCATCAAACACCAGCACCTTCAGCCTTGTCGCGCTGCGGTTGGCAAACACGTAGGCGTGGTGCCGTTGGGCCGAGCCAAACCGGGCCACAACCTGCCCCAGCAGGCTGTCCATGCCGCCGCGCAGATCACTGGCACCCACCGCCAGCCAGACGGCCTCAATGCGCAGCATGGCTCACCCCAGCCAGGCTCGCAGCCACTGCGCGCACTCCGCCGCATGGGCCACAGGCCAGTCGATCTGCGCCCGCCGAGCGCCAGCCACGCAGGTGATGCGCGCGTGGGCCGGCAGCGCATCGGCGGCCACCGCACCAGACCTCGGGCTGAGCCGGGCTTGCACGAACCCGCTCGCACGCGCAGGCACCTCCTGCCCTGCCAACTGCGCCCGCCAGCGCGGTGCGTGGGACAGCCAGCCCCGAAGCTGCCCGTAGCTGACGCCATGGCTTTGGGCAAAAACCTCGGCACGCCCACCGCTGGCCTTGAGTTCATCGAGGATCGCCAGAATCTCCCCAATCCTCTCCTCACTGAGCTTGTCTGATCGCATGCAGCCTCCCAAAACCCCAAGCTTCGCTCAGCCGTCCTTCACTGAAAAGATGGGTTCGCCAGACGCATACTGTCAAGCGCCGGATAGTCGCGCCCAGCGAGGGCTCGGGCCACCATATCACTCACGGCCTTGGAAGCCACCTGCAAGTCTTCCGCCGCCGGAAGGTCGTAATGCCTTGCATGCACGTCGATGGGTGCGTGGCCCATGAACATGCGGCGCTCATCAGCATCCACGGTGCAACGAAGTCGCCGCCGCCGCGCGGGCTCACCGCCAGGGCATCGAGCTTGCAATTGCGCGACGCCATCTACGAGCGGTCCCTGTTACTCGCAAACCGGTTTCGGGTCATTCGCACCCTCGACATCGTGGCGGCATGCTTCCCCGAGCGCCCATTCAAAGCGGCGCTGACAGCAGCGCAGCGGGCCGTGCGCGGCCTGGTCAAATCGGACCTGTTACGGCGTTACAGAACGGACCGCTTTCAAACGGTCTACGGCTTGAAACAGCGCGGTGTCGATTGGCTCGCGGACCATGGCCACGATGCGGTCTCCTCGGTCCGGCGCGTCAGCGACATGACCAACCCGGAGCCCTGCGCATCGTCGAACAACTCGCCGCGGAGGCTAACGAGAAGGTCCTCATGGAGGGCCGGCAGCACATCAGGAGGTACGGCGACGGCGTGTATGAGGTTTGGACTGCCATTCCATTCAAGCGCAAGGACGGCAGGACGGTGCTCGTCGATGAGCGCAGCCATGTCATCGTGCAAATGTTGCCGACGTGGCTGCCGAAAGTGCGGATTGATGCCAGCAATCGCTGGAGCTGTGACGGATGGTTCAACGACAACTACCTGCCCTACAAGCGGCCGCCGACAACGGGCGATGGGAGGTGCCGGTGTCGCCGTTGATGCCGGAGGATGGGAGGGGCTGCGACGACGCTGGATGACGGTCGCTACACGAAGAAGCGGCAATCATGCCGTTCATTCGAATGAGGACAAAACATGCAAGTATTCGGAACCCGCTCCTCGACAAAGGTGACTTCGTGAAGACGACCGGCAAGCTCAAGGTCGACTATTACTTATCGCGTGAGGGCAAACCGACAGGCACGCTGTTGATTTTGGCATTCGAGGCCACCAAGCTTGCTCGCCCGGCAAGTGCACTCGCCGCAGAGCAAGCCGCAGCGGCCCAGGAGGCTAACCGAGCCGACTGATTTTGCTTGATTTCATCGCCCCCGACCTCGGGCAAGGTGTTGAGCCAACGTGTTGATGATTCACCGACCACTCCAGCCGCAAACGCTGGGGTGGTGTTTTTGTGGCAGCCTCAGGCCTTGGCCGGCAACTCCTCAACCGCTAGAAGAGTTCGCTGTGCGACCCGGTTCGGATGAGCCTGAGCGAGCCGCCCTTGAGCGGCCCCCCTTTGTCGTAGATAAGAAGCCAGTCCGGTGCGACGTGGCACTCGCGGACGCCCGCATACTCGCCTGAGAGTTCATGGTCGCGATGCCTCGGGTCCAGCGGGCGGTCGTTCATCAATTCCTTCACGACATCGCGCATCTCCTCCCAGTCGTAACGACCGGAGCCCTTGATGCGCTTCTTGTCCCGCTTGAACTGACTGGTCTCGTCAAGCGTTCGCGGCACGCTCAGAAATCCTCAAGCGTCGTGCGCGTCGTCTTTCCGGCTTTGGCGTCCCGGATAGCGGCCAGAGTGACAGGATTGGCGCGGGGCAGGTCCATGGGAAGCCCGCCTTTCTCGACTACGCTGCGCAGGAACAAGCGAATGGCTGTGCTCACGTCCAAGCCGGAGGCCTTCAGGACCGCCGCAGCCTCACGCTTGAGCTCGGGCTCGACACGGGAACGAACATCAACGGTCAACATGGTGTACTCCTTCATCGGTAGCTTGAATAGTACCACAATGTAGCTACATTGTGGCGCCAACTCCGACGTTCGGTTCGGAAATCGTCCCGCAACATCAATACGAAATAGAAGCAGAGCCATGAATGCCCAATCTAGCGCCGGGCACCGGAAACCGCTGGCGAGAAATCGTGCCAGACCGCATTGCGGCGTAGAGCCCTGAAGACACAGGGTCATTCCACCAATGTGCCGCCGACGCCAACACGTTGGCTCAACGCCTTGGACCTTGGGGGCCTTTTCATGGGCACAGAAAAAAAAGGCCCGCCAAAATTGGCGGGCAAAGAAGTTCATCAGGCAGCCTGTTTCGCTGCCTCCAACGCGCGGCGCTGGCGGGCCGTGTGCAGCTTCATTTCCTGGAGCTGCGTATTTCAGCCCATCGTGGACGGTATTTCAGGCTGATCGTGGACGGGGTTTCAGCGTGATCGTGGACGGCATTTCAGTCTGATCGTGGACGCTGTTTCAGCGTGATCGTGGACGATTGGGGGGGGGCGGCAAGTGATTCCCTAAACGGGCATAGGCTGGTCGATTTTTGATCGAAGCCGATGCCAACAACAAGAATCACGATGCGCCAGATCCGAGAGACATTGCGCCTGCATCTGCAGGCTGGGCTGACCTACAGCGAGGTAGCCGGCGCGCTCAAGATATCCAAGAGCGTGGTGGGCAAGTACGTGTTGCTGGCCCGGGTGGCTGGTGTGGACTGGGCGGTGGCCCAGACCCTGAGCGACGCCGAGTTGGAGGGGCGGCTATACCGCCCGCCTGTGCCGCGCGCCAGCGATCAGCTGGCCCCCGATTTCGCCGCCATTCACCAAGAGCTCAAGCGCGCCGGCGTGACGCTGATGCTGCTGTGGGAGGAGTACGCCAGCGGCAACGCGTTGGCCTACAAGTACACGAGCTTTTGCATCAAGTACCGCGCGTGGGCACAGAGCCTCAAGCGCTCGATGCGGCAAGTGCATGTGGCAGGCGAGAAGCTGTTCGTCGACTACGCCGGGCAGACGGTGCCGATCACGGACCCGACCACCGGCGAGGTCAGCGCCGCGCAGATCTTCGTGGCCACGCTGGGGGCATCGACCTACACCTTCGCCTGCGCCACGCCGCGCCAGACCACCGCCGACTGGATTGGCGCGCAGGTGCAGGCGCTGGAATTCTTCGGCGGCGTGCCGCGGCTGATCGTGCCCGACCAGGCGCGCGCCCTGATCAAGCATCCCGACACCTACGACCCGCTACCCAACCGCACGTACGAGGAATTCGCCAGCCATTACGGATGCGCGCTGCTGGCCGCACGCCCAGCGCACCCGAGGGACAAGGCTTGGGCTGCACTTTGCACCTCATGTGGTTGATGGAGCGGCGATGAACCGGGCGGGCCGGCCACCGTGGCGGCCGCCAGCGCCACGAATGAGTTGACCACCAAGGGGCGGCTCGTACAAGCAGCGGTGGTTGTTGCCGTACAGGTGCCGTGCCAGCAGGCCCTGGCGACCGAGTTCGTGGATGGTGCTGGTTGACACCCCGAGCTGCTGTGCCATCTCGTCACCCGTGAGCATGCCGCGCTCGCGCAGCCGCTCGAAGCGGCTTCGCAGCTTGTACGCGACTCGCACAACGATGACCTTCTTCTGTGAGAACGACTCGCCCCGCCAATTGCGGTGCCCGAGTTCATTCAGTCGTGCTGCGACCTGCGTATCAGTGGATGAACCGAGCAATTCGTCGATGAGCTTGACCACATCCGGCGGCGTCTTGCGGATCAGCGCGATCGGCCGCGGCTTATCGACGCATAGGCTCTGGGTGCGCCCGCCACGCCAGCGTACATGTACCGCAATGCTTGTTCCGGCGACCAGGGTCACGTCCTCGATCAACATGGCCAGCATGCGCTTGCGCTCCAGCGCACTGGTCCTGCTGTCGCTCCACACGCGAGGGAAGTCGCGCGCCAGCTCGGTGATGCGTTGGCGCGCTGGCGCATCAAGCTGAGCCTGCTCGTCTTGCTGCTGGCGCTCGTGCTCGCGCTTCAGGTGGTCGAGTTCGCGCAGTCGCTGGTTCCAGTCCGCCTCCAAGGCATCGGCCACCAGCCGATTGTCCGGATCCACCTTGGCGTATCGGCGACGCGCCAACTCGGCCTCGTAGCTTGCGCGTTCGAGCTGAGCCTGCCGCCGCACCCCGGCCTGCTCAATGCGCTGGGCGATCTCGTCCTGCACAGCGAGCGCAACCTCGATGGCCGCCGGCGCGACGGTCTGTAGAAGCAGGGCTGCGACGGCCTCGTCGACCGCCAGCCCATGCACCCGCTGGCAAGGCTTGCCGGCCCGGCGCACAGCCTCTTCCGTGCAGCAGTAGTACGGTCGCAGCTGACCCGAGAGTTTCTCGTAGTGGACCCGCATGCGGCAGCCACACTTGCCGCACAGCAGCCGGCCCTGCAGCAAGGCGTTGCCCTCGCGCGGCATGCTGCCGCGCTCGCCCGCAGAGAAGCCCAGGTTCTGACGCAACTTGTGCTGGTTGCGTTCAAACTCCGCCCAGTCAATGTAGCCCTCGTGGGCGTCGCGGATCAGCACCGGCCAGTCCTGCTGCTTGACCTCACGCTGTACGGGGCGCAGTTGGGCGTTGAACGCGATCCGCGTTCTTCCGTAGGCGAAGGCACCTGCATAGCGCGGGTTGTGCAGAATCTGCAATGCGCGAGACACATCCAACGTACCCCACAGCAGATCACCCTTGCCGATGCCGCGCCGGACACGTCGAGGGAACATCACCTCCTGGATCTGCAGACGACGGACCACGGCGCTGGCCGAGCCGAGGTCGCGGAAGACCGCGAACAGCATCGCGACGCTGTCGCGCACCTGGCGGTCAGGATCCAGCACCACCCGGCCAGCGCCGTCGTAGACCAGGCCCACGGGCAGGGGCAATTCGAGCTCACCGCGGCGCGCCTTGTTCAAGATCCCGCCTTGCAGGCGTGACTTCAGGATGTGCAGCTCCGCTTCACTCATCGTGCCCTTCAGGCCCAGCAGCAGCCGGTCGTTGAAACTCGCTGGGTCGTAGACCCCGTCCTCGTCCAGAATCAGGGTGCTCGACATCGACGCCAGTTCGAGCAGCCGATGCCAGTCGGCGTTGTTGCGCGCCAGGCGCGACACCTCCAGTCCCAGCACGATACCGGCGTGCCCCAGCGCGACTTCGGTGACCAGATGCTGGAATCCATCGCGGTCGCGCGCCTGGGCCCCAGACAGGCCCAGGTCGCTGTCGATGACATGCACCCGCTCGATGGGCCAGCCCAGTGCGACAGCCCGTTCGCGCAACGCGTACTGACGCTTGGTGCTTTCGGTGTTCTCGAACACCTGGCGCAGCGACGACTGGCGCACGTACAGGAACGCATCGCGGCGAAGATGGTCGGCGCCAACCTTCAAGGCCGAGTCAGTGAGCATGATGGACCTCCAACTGGGTGGCCAGCACCATGTCGGCCAACAGGCGCACGAGCTGGCGATCGAGTGCGCTGGCAGGTGCCGCGGGCGATCCCAGCGACACGGTCGGTGGATGCGACGATGCAACCGTGGTGCTCGACAGCACCCGCAGGCCATGCCACATCCCGTGGAAGGCGAACGCACCCAGTGCCTCCGGTCGGGCCTGGCCGGCCAGCACCTCGGCCCGCACCCGCTCGTAGGCCTGGGTCGCATCTGCGCTCCAACCCGTGGCGGGTGTTGACGAAGGCGTCAGCGTTTTTTTTTGCGTGCCATCGCCCGCTCGATGCTGCGCGGGTGAACCGTGATCCCCAACTGTGCGCGCACGATCTTGGTCATCTCGCGGGCCTGCAAGGGCGCGCCGCTGAGGTGGTGCGCCTCGATCACGGCCATCACCTCGGGAGTGAGCTTGTGTGCCGACTTGGGGCCACGAGGCTGTGGCAGCAGGCCGGCTATGCCGTCGCGCTCGAAAGCGGCCTCGGCCTGGTAGTAGGTCGGCCGAGACAGGCCGAACAGGCTGGCAGCCTCGGCCTTGGTGACTCCGTCCTGCTGCGCGTGGCGAAGCATCTCGTACTTCACCTGGACCAGGTCGTTGGCGTCGAAGAAGCCGCCGGTCTGGAACCAGGCGGCCAGCACACGCTGCGGTCGGGGATTGAGCGTGCCGGCTTGGCGCAGGCGCTCGATCTTGGTCGTGAACTTGGACACGGTCTGATGGCTGTTCTTTATGCAAAGAACAATATGCCGCACATATCGCCTTGTCAAGCACAACTTGCCGCCATTCGCCAGCGCAATTAGAGCGCCGCACTAGACGTCGCAGATGAGTGGGCGCGCCGCCTGCGCACAGGGCGGCATAAATTGATTTACACATGCGGCGTAATTCTCTTGACACAGCGCTGTCCGCTCTTGTGTCCGCTCCTGACTTCGAAGACCAGCTCAACGAGCGTCAGAAGATCGTCGGCGCGCAGGTATGCGCGGCCAGCTGCCACCTGCGTGCGCGCGTCTGGTGGATCGATGTCAGTCCATGCGGCCGGCAGCGAGCGCACGCGACCCTGCTGGTCGAAGTACATGACGCGGTCCTCGCCCCAGTTTTGCTTGCGCGTGGCCAGCACGAATCGCTGGCCCTTGTCGGGGTGGAAGGGATGCGTGACTTCGACCTCTACGGTCGCTTCAGTCGCTGCACGACATGCAGTTCTGGATCTACTCGAAGCCGAAGGTCGAGGGCGCGGTGCTGCTGGTCGAGAGGTGGATCCTGGCGCGACTGCGCAATCGTCGCTTCTTCAGCTTGGTCGAAGTCAATGCGGCGATCGGCGCGCTCATTGCTGATCTGAACCTGCGCCCGTTCCAGAAGCTGCCCGGCTGCCGCCGCGACGCCTTCCTCTCGCTCGACGCTCCGGCGCTCTCGCCCCTGCCAGCCACGCGCTACACAGTCGGCAGCTGGAAGCAGGCCAAGGTCAACGTCGATTACCACGTCGAGTTCGAGGGCCATTACTACAGCGTGCCGCACCGCCTGGTGGGCAGCGCGGTGGAGATGCGCGCGGGCGCCGGGCTGCTGGAGGTCTTCCATGCCAACCAGCGCGTGGCCTGCCACGCCCTGGACGCCCGGCAAGGCAAGCACACGACCCTGCCCGAGCACATGCCGGCCTCGCACCGCGCGCACCTGGAATGGACCCCGGCCAAGCTCATCAAGTGGGGGAGCAGCATTGGCGTCGCCGCCGCCGGCGTCGTGACCTGGCAGCTTGAGAACCGCCCGCATCCCGAGCAGGGCTACCGCGCGTGCCTGGGCCTGAAGCGCCTTGCACGCGAGTACACCCCGGCGCGCCTGGAAGCGGCCTGCGCCCGCGCGATGGCGATTCGCTCGCCGACCTACCGCAGCGTGGCCTCGATCCTCAAGAGCGGGCTGGACCGCCAGCACGCCTCGACCCCCACGGAGGCGTCCACCACCTTGCCCGAGCACGAGAACGTGCGCGGCGCCGATTACTACCACTGACGGAGAAGAACGATGCTCAATGAACATACGCTCAACCAACTGCGCGAACTGCGCCTGGACGGCATGGTCCACGCCCTGACGGACCAGGCAAGCAGCACGGCAGCAACCGCCCTGGGCTTCGACGAGCGGCTCACGCTACTCGTGCAAAGCGAGATCGCCTGGCGCGACGACCGCCGTATGCAGCGCCTGCTCAAGGCCGCCAAACTCAAGGTCTCCGCGGCCTGCGTGGAGGACATCAACTGGCGCGCCAGCCGCGGCCTGGATCGCCACCTCGTCGCCAACCTGGCCGGCGGCGACTGGCTGCGCAGCGCGCAGAATTTACTCATCACGGGCGCCACCGGTTGCGGCAAGACGTGGCTGGGTTGCGCCCTGGCGCATCAGGCCGCGCGCTCGGGCTTCAGCGTGCTGTACACGCGCGCTGCGCGCCTGTTCGACGAGTTGCAGGTCGCACACGGCGACGGCAGCTATGCCCGGCGCATGACGCAACTGGCCAAGCTTGATTTGCTGCTAATCGACGACTTTGCGATCTCGCCGATGGGCGCTGCTGAGCGAAACGACCTGCTCGAACTGCTCGACGACCGCGTAGGCAGTCGCTCCACGCTGATCACCAGCCAGCTTCCGGTTAAGGCCTGGCATACCTACCTCGACGACCCCACGCTGGCCGACGCCATCCTCGATCGCATCGTGCACAGCAGCCACAAGATCGAACTCAAAGGCCAATCGCTGCGCGAGAAGGACAAGAACCAATGAGCACGCGAAACCACCCCGAGCACGTCGCCGAACACGCCTTATCCACCGCGGCGGCCGGTCCGTCGCAAGCGCCGTCCGCCACCGTGGATAAGGCTGCGCAGCGCCCCATCACGAAGCGCTTCGCGACAGCCGTTTCAGGCTGATCGTGGACGACTGACTAACATTGAACCCATCGCTTGCGCGCACCCCCGGCGCGTCCACGATCGCGCTGAAACGCCGTCCACGATCAGACTGAAACAGGCGTCCACGATCGCTGAAATGCGCATGGAGCTGTTCCCCGAATTGCTTTGGGTCGAGCTCGCCGTCCAAGAGCCTTCTTCCAGTCGCAGACTCATAGAGTTTGACGAGGCAAAAGCGGCTTTCGGGGCTGGCCTTGCGGAGCTCCGGGGTAAGCAGAGACCCCCACTGAGGGTCGTCCTCGATGCATCGCATCGCCGCTTCGACGGCCTTGGCTCTGAACGCCCCAACCTCAAAAAAATCCTCCGCTTTCAGTCGCCCCGACATCATCAGCACCGCCAACCGCGGCAGCCGCAGATAGACCGCGCACGCCTGCACAAAATCATCGGACACCTGGTCAACACGCCGCAGACCGGACATCAGCAAGTTGATATACGGATAGCTGTAACCCAGCGCCTCGGCGAGCTGGGTAATCGACTGCCCACGCTCTGCGGCACATCGCACCAGCGCTGCCATCAGCACGCCACCGGGGCGCTTGATTTGTTTCTCATCGACCGTGCCGCTCCATGCGTCACTGAAATGTGGTGTCTCGTTGGTCGACTCACCCGGAAGGTCCGTAACCGAGGCTCGCCATGCCGTTCGCCTGTGTAGTTTTGGGCAAGTTCAAGCGTCTCTGCCGCGACATGGCAGTCAACCAGCTGTTCAATGAACCAGAGAGGATGCCTGGGAGGTCGGGCGCAGCATCTGAGAGCTCGAGCTCGACCTCGACGTCGGGGAATGAGAAGTCATGACGTTCCTGCCAACCGATAAGCCAGTTTGCCAGCGCTACGCGCACGAGCAGCGCGTCACCCTCGCATTCGGCGCGGAACCTGTAGAACGTCCCTGCCGGTATTGAGTGCTGGTCCGCGCCAATTTTTGGGGCGAGGGGGGCTTTCGTGGGATTCATGTGCATTCCTTTTGTTGATGTTGTTGTGGTCGTCTTTTTCATGGGATTGATGGGTCTGCATTTGTGGTGCGAAGCGGCATCACCATGAACGACTACAACTTATACGTCTAGTTTATATGCGCGTCAATAAAGTAGACGTGTGGCACAATGAACCCATGGTCAACACGCAACTCCACCCATCCACGCCGTCGACGCTCGACCGCGCCAGTCATTGGGGCCAAGGCCGCCGGCTCGAATTCATCGACTTTCGCCTGCGCTGGGAGGGCCGCTTGAACCGGTCTGACCTCATGGAGTTCTTCAGCATCTCCACACCGAGGGCCTCCATGGACATCGGGCGGTACCTGGAACTGGCTCCGGGCAATGCCGTCTACGACCGCAGCTCACGCAGCTACCTGGCAGCCAGGGAGTTCAAACCGCTTTTTCCCGACAACAATCCCGAGCGCTATCTCAGCGAGTTGCTGGCACGTGAAGCTGGCGTCATGCCCAAGGGCCTCAGCTTCATCGGCTGGGTCCCGCCGCTGGCCATGATGCCGCGCCCCGCGCGCGTCGCGCGTGCGGATGTCTTTCTCCAGGTATTGGATGCCATCCGCGGCAACAAGGCCTTGACGGTGGTTTATCAATCAATGAGCACGCCACAGCCACGGGAGCGCGTCATTGCTCCGCACGCTCTTGCCCATGACGGGATGCGGTGGCACGTCCGTGCCTATTGCTCCCTGCGGGAGCGGTACATCGACTTCCAGTTGGGGCGCTTTCTCGAAGTGGGTCCAAGCCAACGCCCCGGTTCCGATGGGTCGGACGACGCTGCCTGGCATCGCATGGTTCCGCTGGTTCTGGCTCCGCATCCTGAGCTGAGCCCTGGGCAGCAGCACGCCATTGCCATGGACTACGGGATGGTGGACGGCTGCACAACCTTGCAGTGCCGCCAATCGATGCTCTTCTACACGCTTCGCTCACTGCGCTTGCTCAAAGAGGGCGTCGAGCCGCCGCAAGCGCAGCAAATCACGCTGAAGAACCGAGCGGCGATTGCGGAGTACCTCCCCAAGGAGGCGGCCCAGAGCTGACGGAGGTCGTTGGTGCGCGAGGCCACCAGCGACCTCTCGTCACCGGCAAGACCCTGGGCACATCTCTTGCAGCAAGCGAATGTGCGGAATCGCAAGGGCCTTTGTCGCTGGCAAATAGTTGCCAGCACACGTGCGGGCTGCAGGGCCTCGCGCGCAGGTCTACACGCCTGCCCCCGATATTGCGCCTGCTAGAACTCACCGCCCCGTCGTCCTTCATCGCTCTGAACGTGGAGCGAGGCCGCACCAAGCCCAGCGTGCCGCGAGAGGTCATTGCCTAACGCTACGGTTCTGCAAGGACTTGGCGACGATGCTCGCCGAACGTGCCGGCGAAAGGCCCGCGCTCGGTGCAGTTAAAGTTCCATCATCATGAAACTCCTCATCAAAGCCCTGGCGTTCGCCGCTGACAAGCACCGCAACCAACGCCGCAAAGATGTCGCGGCGTCACCGTACATCAATCACCCCATTGCATTGGTCGACGTGCTTGCCAACGAAGGCGGACTCGAGGATGAACGGCTCATGGTCGCCGCGGTCCTGCACGACACACTCGAGGACACCCAAACCACCGAACGGGAACTCGACAAGCTCTTCGGCAAGGAGCTGGTGGACCTCGTCAAGGAGGTCACCGACGACAAGGCCTTACCCGTTGCCGAGCGCAAGCGGCTTCAGATTACCCATGCCAAGACGCTCAGCCGTCGCGCCAAACTCGTGAAACTGGCCGACAAAATCTGCAATCTGCGCGACATGGCCCTCGCCCCACCGGCGGGTTGGGGTCTGGCGCGTCGGCAAGACTATTTCGACTGGGCCAAGCAAGTCATTGATGAAATCCGCGGCGTGCACCCCACGCTCGAGCGCATCTTCGATGAAGCCTACTCGCGGCGGCCGACGGCCGCGTCACCTGAACCGCATTGACCGATTCGGTCTGGCGTTCGGATAGCTGCATGCAAGAGCCGAATGGGCTGTTGAATCGTTCTCAAAGAAGACCCAGAACCGGACCATGACCCCAACGCTTCACGCCCATCCTGCCAAGGCACCCTCCAATCATCCATGAACAATCGACCCCTCCTGGGACAGGTTCTCACGTCGGACGCGCTGCGCGAGCTTGCGGATGAGCGCACCTTGGGGCGCGGCATGGACTACTTCAAGCGCAACCTCGTCACGCTCACCGATGTGATGGCCGGTGAGGTGGTGGCCGAAGTCGTTGGAGGCGACATTTACGAAGTGCGATTGTTCGTCGCCGAAGGCGGCCGTTTAGCCTATGCGTGCGATTGCCCAGTGGGCGACGATGGGGTGTTTTGCAAGCATGCCGTCGCTACTGCCTTGGCATGGTTCGCGCAAGGCGAGAAGGACGAGGCCGGCGACGGCTCGGCGCCGTCCGCCACCGCGAACGCAAGGGCGCGCCACCCTCATACACAGGTCGACGTCATATTTGGGTTCCTGCTCGAGCAGGACGAGAGCACGCTGCGCCAGCTTATCCTCGAAGGCTGCCAAATCAGCAAGCGCCTGCGCGAGAAGGTGCTGCTCATGGCACGCATGGACAAAGGCTCGGCTATCGGCGCGCTCAAGGCCGCCGTGCGCCAGGCCACACGCATCAGTGGCTTCCTCGACTGGCAGGATGCACACGGCTATGCCGAGCAGCTCGAAGACCTGGCCACGATGCTGAGCGCACGCATCGCAGATGGCGACAAGCGCTTGGTCGAAGTCCTCGAAATGGCCATTGCGCATGCTGAGAGTGCTCTTGAACATATCGATGATTCCAACGGCCATGTCTTCCCGGCCATCGAGGCATTGCAGAAAGTCCATCTGGAAGCCTGCCTCGCATTGCGGCCCGACCCGGTGGCGCTGGCCGAGCGCCTGCTGGCCTTCCAGATGGAAGGTCAGTGGGACACCTTTAGTGCCAATACTGTTCAGATAGAGTGTAATCAGCGATAATTCGTCCTCATTGAGACTTGGATGAGGGCGGGGCATGGCTAGAACACGCAAGACGCTTGCAGCGCAGGTGGATGTGGCGCACCTGATCAGCGCAGGCGTGCTCGCCAGCGTGTGTCCGCGGGCGCTGATTGAGGAAGTGCTGAGCGAGACAGGCCGAGCCAGTCAGCGTGAGCGTCTATTACCTGCACCGGCGGTGGTGTACTACGTGATGGCGTTGGCGCTGTGGCGCGAAGCGCCTTTGGAGGAAGTGCTGCGGGTGGTCTGCGAGGGCCTGCAATGGCTGGGTGGGGGTCGAGCCGGTGCGGTCCAAGCCAGCAAATCGGCGATTTCGCAGGCGCGCACGCGGCTGGGCGCCGAAGTCCTGCATCGGTTGGCCCAGCGGGTGTTGCGACCGCTCGCTCAGCCCGGGGCGCCGGGCGCCTGGTATCGCGGACTGCGCGTGATGGCCTTGGACGGAAGCTGCATGGATGTGGCCGACGAGGCGGCCAACGCCGACTATTTCGGCTATCCCGGTGCTGCCCGCGGCCAGAGCGCCTTTCCACAGGCGCGGCTGCTGGGCCTGGTGGAGTGTGGAACCCACGCGGTGGTGGCCGCCGACATTGCGCCCTATCACCAGAGCGAACGTGCCATGGCCAGCCAACTACTGCCTGGGAAGTTGACGCCAGACATGCTGGTGCTGGCCGACCGCGGCTTCTACGGATTCAAGCTCTGGAGCCTGGCGTGCGCCACCGGCGCCAAGCTGGCCTGGAGAGTGCGATCCACGATCAAACTGCCGATTGAAAAGACACTGCCCGACGGCTCCTATCTCAGCACGGTGTTCGACAGCGAGGATCGCCAGCGCGAGCGCGTCGGACACACCATCCGGGTCGTCGAGTACCTGTTGAGCAACTCCGCCACGCCGACGCAGGACAGCTACCGGTTGGTCACCAACATCCTGGACCCCGTGGATGCGCCGGCGCTCGAACTGGCGGCGCTCTACCACGAGCGTTGGGAGATCGAGAGCGTCTTCGCCGAATTCAAGACGCATCTGCGCTCCAACAGTACCGTCCTGCGCAGCAAGACGCCGGAGTTGGTGAGGCAGGAACTCTGGGGGTTGCTTCTGGCACACTTCGCCATTCGCCAGCTCATGGCGCAAGCCGCCTGGCCGCGCAGTCTCGATCCGGATCGCCTGAGCTTTACCCACGCGGTGCGTGTGATCAAGCGAAAAATGCCGCAAGCCGCGGCCATTCCCCCCTGAGCATCTGCCCCAGTGGCGCGACGCGCTGCTCGAGGAAATCGCCTGCGGCCGCTGCGTGAGCAGCCGAGGGCAAACCAATCCGCGCGGCGTCAAGCGCAAGATGAGCAACTACCCCTTGCGCCGTCGCGGCGAAACCCTCCATCAACGCCATCAGCCGCAACCGATCCTCCGTATCTGAACAGTATTGCCTTTAGTGCTGTCTTGCCCCAATACCGGACCGCGCTCGGCGCCGAGGGCCTGCGCCACTACGAAGCCTTGCTGCGCGAGCATTGGGATGCGCTACCGGTCCTGGGCAGCGAGGCCAAAGGGCAGTGGGATGCGGGCCGGTACAGTGTCGAGCAGGCGATGGAAGCGCTGGCGCGGACCACCGGAGATATCCACGCTGTGGCTGCGGTCCTCGAGAAGAACCTCTCCAATGCGACGCGCTTCCAGAAGTTGGTGCAGCTTCATCAAGAGCATGGGGACCTCGACCAGGCGCTGCATTGGGCCATGGCCGGGTTGGAAGCGTTCGGATACGCCCACACCACGGAGCTTGCCGATTTCGCCATCAACCTGCACATCCGGCGTGAGGACAAGGATGCTGCGCAGGCGGTGGCTTGGTCGCGTTTCGCGGCAGCACCAGGCCACCGCGCGTTTTATCAGCTGCTCGACACCGCCAAACGTCTTGGGCGCAAGCGCGAGCTTGAAAAACAAGCGCTGTGGTTGCTCGGCGACTGCATGCGGGTTGAGGAAGCCAAGGAGACGAAGCCCACGCCCTGGCAAACCCATTATCGGTCCGAGCTGTTGGCCATTGCCATCCAGAGCAAGCAAAGCGACCAAGCGTGGGAGCTGTTTCGCGGCGGCAAGACCGCAAAGCATTTGTGGGAGCCGCTGGCGGCGCTCAGGGCCCCATCACACCCCCAGGATGCACTGACGGTTTACCGCATCCTATTGCCCTTGCGGGTCGACGAGGGCCGGGGCAATGCGCGTTATGAGAGTGCGTTCGCCATCGTCAAGGCCATGCAGGCGGTTTACCGCCGCATCGGTCAGCTCAACAAGTTCCAGGACGAGCTGGTGGGCTGGAAAGGCCAGTGGCGCAGCAAACGCAACTTCATGAAACTGTTGGCGGCCTTGGGCTAGGCATCTCACGCCAATCCACGTGATTGAACACGAACACCGTGCAGATTCCAGGCAACCATGGCCGACGAATCGCAAGTCCAAATCACACCGCCATTCATCGCCTCGCTTTGTTGCTCGAGCCAGCCCAACCCCGCCACCCCGCTCACCGCCCGCGTCGCTGAAATCAAGGCTTGGCCTGGGCTTGATGGGGGGGCGAGCCAATGGTGTTTGGCGGCGGCGTGCTCCGCCGTTGAAGCCTAAGAGGCGAGGTGAAAGTAATGGGGCTGGCGGAACTCCGCCATGAGCCAGGTTAACTGGCCGCCAAGCCGTTCCAAGAGGCTGTCTGATGGACCCCTGTGGAGCGGTGGCTCAGGCGAATGCGCTTCGGCTATTCGATTGTTATTTCATCCCTCGAACCGGACCTTGTGCTAGAGTGAAAAGGTCGTGGAGTTTGTTGTACAAAGCCTTGTACCTTTGGAGTCAAAGAGGAAATTCTCTAGTCTAATCAACGTGTTAGAACGGCATTCTGGTCGAGCATCCTCCTCTCCACCATACACAAGGGCTCGGATAATCTCCGAGCCCTTTTTCTTGCCCGAAATCCCCGCGCCACGCGGGGTTCCGGCCAACTGTACTGCGGGTGGCCGCCAGCCGAAACGCCCGAAATCGACCTCTTTCTCGGCCAGAGTCGTCTCTATTCTCCGTTTGGCCTGCGGGTAGGCGCAGATTCGGCTCTTGCAAAATCAACAACTTACGCGCGCCGGTTCATCGTCAACCAAGGCCGCCGGTCAGGCATCGAACGGGATTCACGGTGTGGCAAACGTTCCCATCTTGCTCTATCATGAATCGTCAAGATGAATCATGATGGAGATGGCCATGACGACTGCTGTCCGCGAAAAGTTTTCCTCCCAGGCCGCGCCCGATGTGCTAGCGGCGCTGCGCCAGATCGCAGAAAGCCAAGGCCGCCAGTTCCAGGCGGTGCTCGATGACGCCCTGCGCGACTACATCGACCGGCAGCAGAAGGAGCGCCCCCGCCGCCACGTGATGGCCTCTTTCGCTTCCAGTCTGGATGAGTTTGACAGCCTCTACCGCGAACTGGCCAAGTAAACCGTGGCTCACGATTACCTGACCGTGGCCGATGTGCTGGGCATGCACACGGTGCTGATGCAGCGTTACGGCGGCGCGCCGGGCGTGCGTGACCCGGGGGCGCTGGAGGCCGCACTGTTCCGCCCGCAGACCGGCTATTACGACGACATTGTGGCTGAGGCTGCTGCCCTGCTGGAAAGCCTGGCAATCAACCACCCGTTTGTGGACGGAAACAAGCGCATCGCCTTTGCGGCGGCCGACGTGTTCCTGCGCATCAATGGCTGGCGCTTGCAGCGTGCGCCGATGCAGATCTATGCGGAGATGATGCAGATGTTCGAGTCGGGCACTTTTGATATCGCCCACATCGATCCCTGGATGCGCCGATTTGCAAGGGTCGAAGGGGAGTGAAGTGACCGACCAGAACGAATCAATGAACGGCTGGATTCGAATTGCGCTGCGGATGACACCCGAGCAGCGGGACTTGCTGCGCCGCGCGGCAGAAGTTGCAGGGATGCCCGTGTCGACTTTCGTTCTCCGCAGCGCCTGCCAGGAAGCAGACCTGCTTCTTAGCGAGCAGCAGCCCGGTGTACCTGTTTAACACGCGCAGATGTTCGGCAGGCGGTTTTGGGGGCATCGAGTGCGAAGAGCTTATTTGAGGGCTTATTGGCCGCCGACTATGAATGACACCATCAACAGGCTGCTGCTGATCACCGGCCATTCGCAGCTTGATGAGATTTCGTCTGCTAAAACCAATTAATCCGAGGAAATGATGAGCTCAAGTAAAAAAGGCCAAATTGAAAGTGCGAAGATTGTCATTGGCGAGGTGTTCTCGCGCTTCTGGTTTCGAATTCCGGATTACCAGCGTGCCTACGTCTGGGGCAAGGATGAAATTTCTGAGCTGATCGACGATGTGAACTACGCCAGCGAGCACAACCCCGAGGGGCAGTATTTCCTGGGCTCGATGGTTCTGCGCAAAGCGACGCGAACGATGGATGGCGTGGCCTTCGAGGAATATGAATTGCTCGATGGTCAGCAGCGGTTGACCACGCTGATGCTGATGCTGGCCTGCATTCGAGATCGGGTGACGGATGCCAAGCTCAAAGGCGCGTGCCGCGAGATGCTGTACCAGGAAGAGAACAAGTGGAAAAAAATCCCTGGGCGCAATCGCATCGTTTATGACATCCGCGACAACGTGGGTGCATTCATTGAACGCTACATCAAGGCAAACGACGGGTCGCGGAGCGTGGACTTGCCCGCCATCGCTTCCAGCAAAAACCTGTCGCTGGCGAATATGGCCGCAGGTATGCAGACCATCCACGCTAGTTTTGATGACGCCGAGCGCTTCCAGAGTGCGGGCGAATTTGACCGTTTTGTGGGCTACTTGCTGAACAATGCGCTGTTCATCTATGTGTCGACCGAGGATCTGGATGACGCCTTCCGGCTGTTCACCATTCTTAACGATCGGGGTATTCCTCTGTCGAACAGCGACATCCTCAAGGCTAAGAACCTGGGGGCGATCACTGGCGAGAAGGATCGCAGCAAGTGGGCGGAGTACTGGGAGGAGGTCGAGGGTGAGATGGGCCGCGATGAGTTCGACCGCTTCCTGTCTTTGGTGCGCACCATCTATGTGAAAGACAAAGCGCGCGAAGGTCTGCTCAAAGAGTTTGACGAACGCATCTATGGTTCCAAGCCGCCACTGCTGGCGCTGGGCAGTGATACCTTTGAAGCCGTCAAAGCTTACAAGGACGCATTTGATCAAGCCATTCAATTCGATGATCTGCCGACTGCACTGGGCAATGCGTATCGCAACCGCATCAACGTTATGCGCAAGGGGCTTCCGTCCACCGATTGGATTCCTCCGGTGCTTGCCTGGTATCGCAAGTTCAAGGCAGAAAAATTGCTCAATCTGATTGAATGCATCGACAACAAGTTTTCTGCTGACTGGATTCTTCAGCTCACACCCACTCAGCGCATCAGCAATATGAACGATGTGCTGAAGGCCATCGACGGTGCCAAAGTGCCAGCTGACGTGCTGGACAGCAAGGTTTTCGAGTTTGATGGCAAGCAACTGGCTGTCCTGCTGGACGGCGCGATCTATGGTCGCCGCTTTGCCAAGTACGTGTTGCTGCGGCTGGAATACCTGCTCGCCAGCCACGCAGCCCCGCTGAATCTGCCCGATGAAATTAGCGTTGAGCACATCTTGCCGCAGACACCTTCCGCGACAAGCCAATGGGTCAAGGATTTCACAGAGGATCAGAGGGACGCTTGGCTCCACCGCTTGGGCAACCTGATGCTTCTATCGCGTCGCAAGAACACATCCTTAGGGAATCTTGACTACGCCGACAAGCGGGTACGCTACTTTGAGGACCGCGTCGAAAGCTTACCGAACTCTCAGCGCTTGCTGGCCACAACAGCGTTTGCCCTACCTGACCTGGAGACACGGCACAAGGACCTCTTGGATCGCTTGGCGAACTCCTACGGAGCAAAGCTGTGATCAGCGATAAATGCAAGTGAGGGGCTGTGATGGTCAGCAGGAAAGTACCGCCGAATCTGACTAACAAAACAGAGGTTTCCCTCGTCCGCTCCTCGGCGGCCGAGTACCTGACGTTCATCGCAGCCAGCGGCCAGGGCGGCGTGGAAGCGGTGTACGCTGACGAGAATGTCTGGATCACGCAGAAAATGATGGCGCTGCTCTATGACGTTGACGTCCGAACCATCAACTACCACCTAAAGAAGGTTTTTTCCGATAGCGAACTGGAGGCTGATTCAGTTATCCGAAATTTTCGGATAACTGCCTCGGACGGCAAGAGCTACGACACCCAGCATTACAAGCTGCCGGCCATCATCGCGGTGGGCTACAAGGTGAATTCCGAGCGAGCTGTGCAGTTCCGCAAGTGGGCGACGGGCATCATCGAGCAGTTCACCATCAAGGCCTACGTGATGGACGATGAGCGCATCAAGGCTGGTGGTTCGGTCCTCACCGATCAGTATTTCGAAGAGCAACTGCAACGTGTCCGCGAGATCCGCATCTCGGAACGCAAGTTCTACCAGAAGATCACGGACATCTACGCCACGGCCATTGACTACGATGTGACGGCCCAGGCCACAAAGCGTTTCTTCGCCACCGTGCAGAACAAGCTGCACTGGGCCATCCACGGACAGACGGCAGCCGAGGTGGTCTACCACCGCGCCGATGCCGACCAGCCCAATATGGGCTTGACCACCTGGAAGGATGCGCCGGGCGGGAAGATTCAGAAGTTCGATGTCGTGGTCGCCAAGAACTACCTGACCGAGCCCGAAATGGCGCAACTCTCACGCCTGGTCAACGCCTATCTGGATGTGGCCGAGGACATGGCACAGCGCAAAATCCCGATGACCATGCAGGACTGGGAAACCCGCCTGAACCGCTTCATCGAGGCCACCGATCGCGAGGTCCTCCAGGATGCCGGCAAGGTGACGGCGGAAATCGCCAAGGCCCATGCCGAAAGCGAGTTTGAAAAATACCGCATCGTGCAGGATCGGCTGTTTGAGAGCGACTTTGACCGGCTGCTGAAACAGATCGAATCCGGTGATGCGCCCAACACGGGCAAGGACTGACCCGCATGGCAACGAAGAAACCCACAAGGGCTACACCGAGCTGGGGCGATGTCAAAACCAAGCTGGCCGACTTCGACCGCGCAGGTTTGCTGGGGCTGGTGCAAGACCTGTACGCTGCCAGCAAGGAGAACCAGGTATTTCTGCATGCACGCTTTGCGCTCGGCGACGACGTTCTGAAACCCTACAAGGTCACCATTGACCGTTGGCTGTGGCCGGATGTTTTCAAGAACCAGGACACCTCGGTCGCCAAGGCGAAGAAGGCGGTTTCGGATTACAAGAAAGCTGTTGGGCAACCCGACGGACTTGCGGAACTGATGGTGTTTTACTGTGAGCGTGCAGCCGGGTTCAGCAACGACATTGGCCTGCAGGATGAGGGTTACTTCGACGCACTAGTGCGAATGTTCGAACAAGCCTTGAAGGCGATTGCCGCATTGCCCGAGGCGGCGCGATCTACGTTCTGGGAACGTCTGGACGTGGTTCGCAACATCAGCCACAACTTTGGTTACGGTGTGGGCGACGATATGGATGAGTTGCTTTCTGAGTACGGGGTCGATGACTGAACGGACCGCTTATTCAACTCTGCAGGCCGAAAACGCCCGCCTGATCGCGATCCTTGAATCCCACGGCATTGAGTGGCGTATGCCGCAATCGGCCGTCGTCGTGGCGAGTGATCCGGAGCCTTCCCGGCTTTCCACCGCCGAGAAGGTAGCTCTGTTCCGACGCCTGTTTCGCGGGCGCACAGATGTATACCCGGTCCGCTGGGAAGGCAAGACCTCAGGCAAGTCAGGCTACGCGCCAGCCTGCGCCAACGAGTGGCGAGCCGGTGTTTGCGAAAAGCCCAGAGTCAAATGCGGCGATTGCAGCAACCGCCTGCTGATCCCGCTGTCCGACGCGGTGATCTACGACCATCTGGCTGGCGAGCACACCATTGGTGTCTATCCGCTGCTGGAAGATCACACCTGTTACTTCCTCGCTGCAGACTTTGACGAGGCCGACTGGCGTGACGACGCACGAGCCTTCATACAGTCCTGTGAGGAACTGGGTGTTCCAGCGGCGCTGGAAATCTCTCGGTCTGGGAATGGCGCCCACGCGTGGGTTTTCTTCGCCAGCCGTGTTTCTGCACGTGACGCCCGGCGCCTTGGCACCGCCATCATCAGCCACACCTGCTCGCGTACCCGGCAACTGAAGCTGGAATCCTACGACCGGCTGTTCCCGAACCAGGACACGATGCCCAAAGGCGGCTTCGGCAACCTGATCGCTTTGCCGCTGCAAAAGTCGCCTCGCGAGAGTGGCTGCAGCGTGTTCGTCGACGCTGACCTGCAACCTTATCCAGATCAGTGGGGATTCCTGGCGTCTATCCAGCCCATGCCGGTACACGACATCGAGCCGACCATCCTGCGTGCCACAGGTGGCGTCCATCCACTTGACGTCACCTTCATCGATGATGAAGACCTGGCCACACCCTGGAAGCGGCAGAGCACGGCGACCAATAAGCTGGCTGGGCAGATGCCCAAGTCGCTGACCGTGACGCTGGCCAATCTGGTTTATTTTGAGAAGGCCCAACTTCCGCAGGCACTGGCCAACCGCCTGATCCGTCTGGCAGCTTTCCAGAATCCCGAGTTCTACAAAGCCCAGGCCATGCGCATGTCGGTCTGGGACAAGCCCCGTGTCATCGGCAATGCGGAGAACTACCCGCAGCACATCGCCTTGCCTCGCGGTTGCCTCGATGCCGCGCTGGATCTGCTGCGGGTCACCGGCATCGCCTGTGACCTGCGCGATGAGTGCTTCGGCGGGGAACCCATCGACGTCTCCTTCGTCGGCTCTTTGCGTCTGGACCAGGAGGCTGCAGTTGCCGGAATGCTGCATCACGACACCGGCGTGCTGTGCGCTCCAACGGCCTTTGGCAAAACGGTCACTGCCGCCGCAATGATCGCTCGCCGTGGTGTAAACACACTGGTGCTGGTACATCGAACGGAACTGCTCAAGCAATGGCAGGAACGTCTGCAGGCTTTTCTGGGTGTTGGAAAGGGCGTGGTCGGCACCATCGGGGGTGGCAAAGCCAAACCTACTGGCAAGATCGACATTGCCGTGATGCAGTCCGTCTCCCGACAGGGCGAAGTGAACCCGTTGGTAGAAAACTATGGTCAGGTGATTGTGGACGAGTGCCACCACGTTGGCGCTGTGTCGTTTGATGCCATCTTGAAGCGGACCAGGGCCAAGTACGTGCTGGGCCTGACAGCGACACCCATCCGCCGTGATGGTCAGCAACCCATCATCTTCATGCAGTGCGGGCCGATCCGATACACGGCGGCCAGCCCCGCTGGCGCGCCACACGACCTGGAAGTGCTGCCTCGTTCACGCTTTACGCGTATCGACCTGCCCACCGATGCTGGCATCCAAGACGTGTTTCGACATCTCGCCAATGACCAGGCGAGGACGGAGTCCATCGCCGCCGAGGTGCGTGATGCAGTCGGTCAGGGACGCAAGGTGCTGGTCCTGACCGAGCGTACGGAACACCTCGATGCCATCAAGGCCGAGCTCGACGGCCTGCTACCGGTACCGTTCGTCTTGCATGGTCGAATGTCGAAGAAGCAGCGATCGGCGCTGGTTGCAGACCTTGATGCACTACCGCCCGATGCGCCGCGCGTTCTACTTTCGACTGGGAAGCTGGTTGGCGAGGGCTTCGATCACCCGCCGTTGGACACCCTGGTACTGGCTATGCCAGTTTCCTGGAAAGGCACCCTTCAGCAGTACGCCGGGCGCCTGCACCGTGAGCACGCCTGCAAGGCCGACGTGCGGATCATTGACTTCGTGGACACCGGCCACCCGGCGCTACTGCGGATGTGGGACAAGCGGCAGGCTGGTTACAAGGCGATGGGATACCGATTGGGTGGTGACGTGGCTGTGACTGAATGACATTCGCAAGTTCTCACTTAAGCCCAATACTGTTCAGATACGGAGGATCGGTTGCGGCTGATGGCGTTGATGGAGGGTTTCGCCGCGACGGCGCAAGGGGTAGTTGCTCATCTTGCGCTTGACGCCGCGCGGATTGGTTTGCCCTCGGCTGCTCACGCAGCGGCCGCAGGCGATTTCCTCGAGCAGCGCGTCGCGCCACTGGGGCAGATGCTCAGGGGGGAATGGCCGCGGCTTGCGGCATTTTTCGCTTGATCACACGCACCGCGTGGGTAAAGCTCAGGCGATCCGGATCGAGACTGCGCGGCCAGGCGGCTTGCGCCATGAGCTGGCGAATGGCGAAGTGTGCCAGAAGCAACCCCAGAGTTCCTGCCTCACCAACTCCGGCGTCTTGCTGCGCAGGACGGTACTGTTGGAGCGCAGATGCGTCTTGAATTCGGCGAAGACGCTCTCGATCTCCCAACGCTCGTGGTAGAGCGCCGCCAGTTCGAGCGCCGGCGCATCCACGGGGTCCAGGATGTTGGTGACCAACCGGTAGCTGTCCTGCGTCGGCGTGGCGGAGTTGCTCAACAGGTACTCGACGACCCGGATGGTGTGTCCGACGCGCTCGCGCTGGCGATCCTCGCTGTCGAACACCGTGCTGAGATAGGAGCCGTCGGGCAGTGTCTTTTCAATCGGCAGTTTGATCGTGGATCGCACTCTCCAGGCCAGCTTGGCGCCGGTGGCGCACGCCAGGCTCCAGAGCTTGAATCCGTAGAAGCCGCGGTCGGCCAGCACCAGCATGTCTGGCGTCAACTTCCCAGGCAGTAGTTGGCTGGCCATGGCACGTTCGCTCTGGTGATAGGGCGCAATGTCGGCGGCCACCACCGCGTGGGTTCCACACTCCACCAGGCCCAGCAGCCGCGCCTGTGGAAAGGCGCTCTGGCCGCGGGCAGCACCGGGATAGCCGAAATAGTCGGCGTTGGCCGCCTCGTCGGCCACATCCATGCAGCTTCCGTCCAAGGCCATCACGCGCAGTCCGCGATACCAGGCGCCCGGCGCCCCGGGCTGAGCGAGCGGTCGCAACACCCGCTGGGCCAACCGATGCAGGACTTCGGCGCCCAGCCGCGTGCGCGCCTGCGAAATCGCCGATTTGCTGGCTTGGACCGCACCGGCTCGACCCCCACCCAGCCATTGCAGGCCCTCGCAGACCACCCGCAGCACTTCCTCCAAAGGCGCTTCGCGCCACAGCGCCAACGCCATCACGTAGTACACCACCGCCGGTGCAGGTAATAGACGCTCACGCTGACTGGCTCGGCCTGTCTCGCTCAGCACTTCCTCAATCAGCGCCCGCGGACACACGCTGGCGAGCACGCCTGCGCTGATCAGGTGCGCCACATCCACCTGCGCTGCAAGCGTCTTGCGTGTTCTAGCCATGCCCCGCCCTCATCCAAGTCTCAATGAGGACGAATTATCGCTGATTACACTCTATCTGAACAGTATTGCACTTAAGCCCGCAGCAGCCCTCGCCAGTGCTCATAAGCTTGGGAGGCCAGTCAGCACATGGTCAACTGTCCGCCACCATACACAAGGGCTCGGAAAATCTCCGGGCCCTTTTCTTTTCCCGAAATTCCCGCGCCGCCCGGGATTCCGGCCATCCGTGCTGCGGGTGGCCACCTGCCGAAACGCCCCGAATCGGCTACTTTCTCGGCCAGCGCCGTCTCTTTTCTCCGTTTGGCCCTGCGGGTAGGCGCAGATGCTGGTCTTGCAAAATAAACAGCTTACGTGCGCCGGTTCAATGTCACCCAAGGCCACCGGGTACCAGCGCAACTAAACAGTGTATGTCACTTGTACTAACATTGCGGCAAATGATCTAACACAAGAGGTGCTGCCATGACTGCTGTTGCATCGTCGCCTTCCGCTCGCTCCGCCCGACTTGGGCTGCGCGCCACCCCCGAACAGGAGGTGGTGCTGCGCCGTGCAGCTGAAGTGGCCCACAAGTCGCTGACCGATTTCATCCTCGACAGCGCTTGCCTGGCCGCCGAGCAGACACTGCTCGATCAACGATTGTTCATGGTCTCGGGCAGCCAGTACCAGGCCCTGATGGATCTGCTGGAGCGCCCCGAACAGGCCAATGAGGGTTTGCGTGATCTGTTTGCCCGCAAGGCTCCCTGGGACGCGAAGTGACGTTGCGCGCACCGGAGCCCCTGGCCGCGCAACATCGGCTGGAAGGTTTTGATTGCGGCAAGCCCGCACTAAACGACTGGCTCTTCCGCCACTCGCGCCAAGCCCAGGGCAGTGGCTCGGCCAAGACCTTCGTCGTTGCCGAGGACGATGGCCGCGTGGCGGGCTACTTCAGCCTGACCGTGGGGCAGGTTGATTCGCTGGAAGCGCCGGAGCGTATCCGCAAGGGAATGGGGCAGTACCCCTTACCGGTGGTGATACTGGCGAGGCTCGCTGTCTCGGTGGTGGATCAGGGGCGAGGCATAGGCTTTGGCCTGCAGCAGGATGCGATTCGCCGCACGATGCTGATTGCCGAGCAGGCCGGCATCCGGGCCATGCTGACCCATCCCATCGATCAAGAAGCGGCGCGGTTCTACACCCGGTTCGGGTTCAACGCATCACCCCTGCGGGAACAGCAACTTCTCCTGCTGCTCAAGGATGCAAAGAAGGTCGTCTGATGATGCAATCGACAGCGTTGCCCAGCGCCGGCGATGACGAGCAAGTGAGCCTCAAGCCCGACCAGCGCGAGATGGCGGCTCCTACGCGTGAGGGCGTCGAGCGGGCGTTTGTCGACAGCCTTGCGCAGTTCGATGAGCTGTATCGTCAGCTGGCGCGTTGACAGCCAAGGGGTACTTGGACAGGCCAGGGTGGCGTGAATCAAATTCAGAGCATCACGCATCAAACCCCGCCACCACCGCCCGCTGTGCCACCCCGTTGGTTGGCAACGGTTCCCGCTGCGACCACCGCATGCCCATGCATCGGGGCTGCTGCCCGGTCAGGATGGACTGGATGATGATGGGATCCAGCAGCGTCAGTCGCAGGAATTCTTGATCCGCAGCATCCCGCACGAGCCCGATCTATTGCCATGGATCGCAGTGAGACCGGGTTCGCGGGGGCAACAAAACACCACCAACACCCGGTTCGCCAGTATTCATACGAGGTTGCAAAGTGAAGAAAGATCAAGGCCTTGCAGCTCTTTTCATGCCTTAGACGGTGGCAAATGGGCGGGGGTACAAGCCGCATAGGAAGGATGTCTTCTTGCCCCTGTGTGAAACCCTCGGACACCGCCAGTGACTGCCTTCCGCCGCCAGGGGCTTGCCGTGGTCCGATTGTGTGCTGATTGCAGCCTGGATTCGGTTGGTTACCCATTCCAAGCCAAAACCATACCTTCAGTCATTGCAAACTTTCGATACTCCCGGGAATACCGGAAGCCCACATGCGGTCAATGCATCCTGAAGCACAGCTACCGGAGCCGGCGTGACACAATCATTCCATTCTTACCTCACGGTTTCACGACTTCCCAATGACTGCAGACGATCTCAAAACCCAATTCCGCCAGCAATCCCAGTCTGCGCTCAGCCTGAACATTGCCTATATTGGCGTGGTCAACGGCTTGTTCAGCACCCTGCACAACCTTGGCACTGCATCTTCGGCTGCCCTTGCCGAAGCAGGCCAGCTTGACCCCGAGTACGTCCTGCGCTGGTGTGACGCGGCTTATGCGTTCGGCTACCTGGATGTCGACGGTGATGTATTCCGTCTTACGCCAATGGGCCAGGCCATGCGTCCTGAAGCGCCTGACACTCTCATGCCCATGGCCGTGCAATCTGTCCTGTCGGCACACATGGCCGAACGCGCCACCGGCCTCATGCGCACCGGTGAGCGCCCGGGCGAGCAGGTGCTGGCCGAATGCGAGACAGTTCTACCGTGGTTCGGCCCGATGCTCGAAGCCAGTTTCGCACCACTATTTGAGCGCACCATCTGCCCCGCAGTCCCTGCTTTCGCTGACGTCGATGCCCGTGGAGGATTGGCTGTGGATCTGGGCTGCGGCAATGGCTGGTATCTGCGGGCACTGGCGCGGCGCTGCGGCAAGCTGCGTGGTCTGGGTATTGACGGATTCCAGGAGAACATCAGCCAAGCCCAAGCCTTGGCGGCGCGGGAAGATCTGGGCGAGAGGCTGCGCTTCATCCACGGCGACATCCACGCGCTTACCCTGGACGAACCTGCCGACCTGATTGCAATGAACCGTGCACTGCATCATGTGTGGGAAAAGGATACTCCAGCGCTATTCGCCTGGCTGCGCGCCAACCTCAAACCGGGTGGCTACGTTGCCATCTGGGAGCCGGCTTGGCCGGTAGACCGCACAGCCTTGCGCGAGCCCAGCCGCAAGGCTTTGGCGTTTCAGAACCTGAGTGAGCATGTGCAAGGCAACCATTTCCTGCGACCTGATGAAATCCAGGAAGCTTTCACCCAGGCAGGCATGCATTCGCAGGTCTACCTGTTTGCACAGGGCAACGAAGCGGTGGTGGTGGCCCGGCGCTGAAAGCATGACGCATCACGCCACGTCGGGAACGGTGTTCTGCGCGCTCAACGTGTGAATGCTGCATGTGCACCAGCGTTGAGCGTCAACACAGCTCGCCTGCCTCTGCGCTGAGCGGGGCGATGGCAGGCCGGCCGAGCTGGCTGCCGTCCTTGGCCAAGCAGTGATGAGCGGGCAGGCAGCAAGTCCGCCAGCGGTAGGGGCTTGCACCACTCAATAAATAGTTGCGCGAACTTGCGCGATCATATACAAGTTGAGCATGTTTAAGAAGCTCGTCCCGATCCATGAAGCCGCCGAAGCGCTCGGCGTGTCGGCGCAGACCTTGCGCCGATGGGAGCGCGAAGGACGGCTCTTGCCTGACGAGCGCACGGCGGGCGGGCGTCGCCGCTATGACCTTGCGCGGCTCAAGCCGGAGATGTTTCGCGCGCAAGTCGATGCCGCACGCAAGACCGTGGCGTATGCGCGTGTGTCCAGCCACGACCAGAAGGACGATCTGGAGAGGCAGAAGCAGGTCTTGGAGATTTACTGCGCCCGGCAGGGCTGGACGTTCGAAGTCATTGCCGACCTCGGCACGGGCATGAACTACCACAAGAAAGGGCTCAAGCGCCTGCTGGACGCCATCATTGGCGGCGAAGTCGGGCGCTTGGTCATCACGCACAAAGACGGCCTGCTGCGCTTTGGCGCGGAACTCGTGTTCGCGATTTGCGAGGCCAAGGGCGTGGAAGTCGTCATTCTCAACCAAGGGGAGGACGCGACGTTCGAGGAAGATTTGGCGAAGGACGTTCTGGAGATCATCACCGTGTTTTCGGCGCGGCTGTATGGAAGCCGCTCGCGCAAGAACCAGAAGCTCATCGACGCCGTGCGCGGCGTTGTGGAAGGCACGGCACCATGATCCTCGCCCACAAGATCGCGCTCGATCCGAACAACGCGCAGGCGACCTACTTTGCCCGCGCATGTGGCGTTGCGCGCTTCGCCTACAACTGGGCGCTGGCGGAGTGGAAGAGGCAATATGAAGCGACCAAGGCCGATTCAGCCCTTCCGAAACCTTCGCAGATGTCGCTGCGCCGCCAGTTGAACGCCATCAAGCGCGAGCAGTTCCCGTGGATGCTCGAAGTCACGAAGAACGCGCCGCAAATGGCGATCATCCAGTTGGGCGAAGCGTTCAACAATTTTTTCAAGAAGCACGCCCGCTACCCGACGTTCCGACGCAAGGGCGTTCACGACCGCTTTACCCTGACCAACGACCAGTTCAGCGTCGAAGGCTCCCGTATTCGCATCCCGGCCCTTGGCTGGGTGCGCATGCGCGAACCCTTGCGCTTTGAAGGCAAGATCACCTCGGCGACCGTCTCCCGTGTCGCCGATCGCTGGTTCGCCTCCATCGCCGTCGAAACCCAAGATACTTCGCATCTGGCCCAAGCCGAAAACCAAGGCATGGTCGGTGTGGATTTGGGTATCCAGGCGCTGGCGACACTCTCAACGGGAGAAGTTGTTCACGGCCCCAAGGCCCTTGCCATGTTGCTGGCCCGGCTTCGGCGCACGTCCAGGTCTCTGAGCCGCAAGGTTAAGGGATCGGCCAATCGGCGCAAGGCAAGGGCAAAGCTGGCAAAGCTGCACGCGCGCATTGCCAACGTGCGGCAAGATGGGCTGCAGAAGCTCAGCGCCGATCTCACGCGTCGGTTCTCGACCATCGTGCTCGAAGACCTGAACGTGCGCGGCATGGTGCGAAACCGCCATCTGGCGCGTGCAGTCTCCGACATGGGCTTTGCGGAGTTTCGCCGTCAGGTCGAGTACAAGGCTGCGATGCGCGGCGGTGAAGTCATCCTCGCCGATCGCTTCTACCCGAGCAGCAAGACATGCTCGGGCTGCGGTCATGTGCTGGACGTGCTGCCGCTATCGGTGCGCGAATGGACGTGTCCGGCCTGTGGCGCGGCGCACGACCGCGATCACAACGCCGCCGTGAACCTCAAGAACCTGGCCGCAAGTTCTGCGGTTTCAGCCTGTGGAGAGGAAGGCTCTGGCGCGCGCCGCAAGGCTCGCGTGAAACCGGCTTCGACGAAGCAGGAAGTCAGCTTCGATCATGTTTGCGCATGATCGAGCAAGTCTGACGGAGCGGTAAGCGTTCATGCGCAAATTAGGCGGCGCCAACCGCCATCGTGCCTGGAATGCACTGCATTTGCGCCGGCACCCGATCATTGTCGAGAGGATTTACATCGATGTACCTTCCGAGGCATTTTGAGCAGACCGACCCTGCGGCGGTGCGCACACTCATCAGCAGCCATCCCTTGGCGACTTTGGTCACGTTGGGCAGCGAGGGCCTCGACGCGAATCTTGTCCCCTTCCTGCTCGTCGAGGAGGCAAGCAAGATTTACCTTCGTGGGCATGTAGCACGGGCGAACCCGGCGTGGAGGTGCACGCGGGACGGCAGCGAGGCGCTCGCCGTGTTCCGTGGGCCCGACGCTTACGTCAGCCCCAGTTGGTATCCGAGCAAAACCGAGACGCGCAAGGTCGTGCCAACGTGGGCCTACGTGGCGGTCCACGCACGAGGAGTGCTTTGCATCAAGGACGAAGGGCTCTGGGTGCGCCAGCTGGTCGAAGCCCTGACAATGCAGCATGAGGCCGGACGTACCCCACCCTGGGCGGTGGCAGACGCGCCTGCGGATTACATGGACGCCATGGTCAAGGCCGTAGTCGGCATTGAAATCGAGGTGTCGCATCTCCAAGGCAAATGGAAGCTTTGCCAGGACGATGGCCCACGTGATTGTGCGGGGGTGGCGGCTGGGCTACGGAATGGCGGCGCCAAGATCCCTGTCACTATGGCCGATCTCATCGAGCGAGGCACTTAGCCTCTTGACATCCTCACCGCCCTTGGCTGTCGCCACCGCTTGCGCGGAAAGGGCAGAGATTCCTACGGCGCTCACCCCTGCATCGAGCCGGGAAGAGTCGCTTCGGTGGGTTCCTGTTGCTGGCGGCCTAACTGCACCACGCACTTGGCAGGCGATCCGGGCGCGTCCCGCCATCATTGCAGGATAAATAGACAGCACAAGAGAACACCCGGCAAGTCTGACAAGGATGCCTGTGGCATCCGCGCTATCCTTCCCGTCCTGAACAGCGGGGCTTGTCGCGCATCGGGTCATCGCATACCGACTGCAGGCGCATCAGATCCGGCTGAGAGCCTCAGGCATGCGAACCTCGTGTTCAGGCACGCATCAGAGCTGGCGCGGGGCCCCGCGCTCATGCCGGAGCCCCACTCGCTCATCAGTCCTTGTTCGGACCCTCGACGCTGTTCTCCAAGACTGCGCCCGTCTTGGCGTCCACGCCGATTTCGTGCTCGGCCTGGCCGACTTTCACGTCAAACGAGTAGCGCAGACCGCTGCCACCCTTTTCATGCTCCAGTTCCTGGTCCGTGATGGTGGCGCCAGGAATGGCCTTCAGGGCGATGGCTCTGGCTTGCTCCAGCGTGACTTTGGCGTCCTTGGTGTATTGCTGGCCATCAAAGGCATGGGCGGTGACTGCAGTGCCCAATCCGAGGGCAATCGCGCTGGCGGCAAGGAAGGATTTGCTCAATTTCATGGTGATACTCCATCAATGGTGTTGAACGATGCCTCTGCGGAGAAACCGAGAGGCGGCGCATTTCAATTGCGTTGATGAGAGTGTCATGCCACAAACTTAGCTTATGCCGAGTGGAGTATTAGACATGGCTTAGCGCGCTGGAAATCCCGCGCCTTTCCCCGCGCATGCGCGGGGTCGCACTTGTGCTGGCTTGGTTTCAGCGGCAACCCCTAAACTGAGACCGCGTGCACCTCTTGCGGAGCGCGCCCAGTGACGTACCGACCATTGCGCGCCCTTGAATGGCGCGACAGGCTCTCATCGACCAGGACACTCGAATGCGCGCAGTCCGGACGGTGAAAGCCATCGTTTAACGGACCAAGACCGGGGGGATATGAGCTACATCAACCGCAATCTGCTTAGCAACGAGGACGTCATGTTTCGCGGTCACCTCAGCCGCGTCATCTTCATCTCTCCTTCCCTGATCGTGCTCCTGGGCCTCGCCGTCCTCGCTCTTGATGGCGATATCGCGTCCATCGGCGTCATTCTCCTGGCTGCCGGATTGGCGGGATTCCTCAGCGCCTTTGTCCGTTACCAGACGTCCGAGTTTGCAGTGACCAACAAGAGGGTCATCATGAAAGTCGGCCTCATTCGCAGGACGTCCGTGGAAATCGTCCTCAACAAAATAGAGAGCATCAAAGTCGACCAAGGGATTGCGGGAAGGATTTTCGACTACGGCTCGATTGCGATAGTCGGCACTGGTGGCACGCACGACCCGTTTCACAGGATTGCGGCTCCGCTGCAGTTCCGGCGGGCCGTGCAAGAGCAGTTGGCGGGATAGATCTCACCGCGACGCACAAGCCGCGAGGCAACAGCCAACCGCTGCTGCCGAACTCCGAGCCGATCTCCTTTGCTGCCCAACTCAGCGCCGACAACGCCAACATCTTCTGCAATTCCTGCGGCACCAGGATGGTCTGGCTCCCAAGGTCTGCTGCGACCTGGAAAGGCCGGACGAGTGCGACGGACTCTTTCACTTGGCCTCCTCTGTGTCGGAGGGGGGTCAGTTCTCAATGTCGCCTGACATGAGTTGCCTCCGAGAATCGTCTGCGAGCTCAATGGGATTCCGGCGCAGCGAGTATTGCAGCCGCATGGACCAGCGAGTCGCAACGCGACGCCTCTAACGCAGCCGCGCTTGGATCCTCGAGCGGGCGGCGACCATCGCATCAACATGGCGTGGATCGCGACTGCTGACAACGCCATCCCAACAACTGCCAGCATTGGCGCAACGCGGCAACCATTCGATATAGCTCCTTCGGGCTGAATTCAAGGGCGCAAAGCATTTGAAAGCACCATTTGCTGCAAAGCAACAACGTTGGTGTGCGCTCTTGAATCCTGTCGAGAAGCTGTTAGATTAGGGTTAACCCTAGTTTCTATGACAACACTCCTCACGAGGGAGAAGCACCATGGCCGCATTCAAGCAATTTCTTCAAAAAGTTTTTTCAGGCATTGAGTCGCAGGAGCAGCTTGACGAGGATTACCTCGCCCAATCTGTCGATACAGCAGACCTCGAGCGTCGTATCCACGACCTCGAGTACCGCGGCACGGCTCACGATAGTTTTCCGCTGCATGCCGCGCTCACGGGTCATGAAGGGCGGAGGTTTCTGTGGTAGCCGCCTACCCATCTGCCTATAGTCCAGCCTGCCCTCCAGCGCCGTGCGACGGGTTGGTGGGCATTGGCGACGGCGTGCCCTTTGCCTCGGCAGCCAAGGCGCTCTTGCGCGTGCCCTTTGATGCAATGCGTGAGCAGTACGCGAGCGCGGTCCGAGCTGGGCTCATCGAGCGCTCCCTGCTTGACTCAGCACGCTTTGAGCGTAAGCTTGGCAGTCTTGAACGTGCCACGCTAGGCCCTTGGGCACGGCGTGTTTGAGCGCTGCCGAACCGATAGCTTGACATGCCCGCTCTGAGGGGCGGCTGCTTGTGGCTGGTCCAAGTCAAGCCAAGACAGGCGCCAAATGACCTTCAACTGTGAGCCGCCCATGGATGCAGCCATTCTCGAATCAGTGTTGACCTGCCCGCACTGTGGCTTCGCCAAGCTGGAGACCATGCCCACGGACGCATGTCAGTTCTTCTACGAGTGTCAGCAGTGCAAGGCGGTTCTGCGACCACTGCCCGGCGACTGCTGCGTGTACTGCTCGTACGGGTCGGTTCCATGTCCGTCCGTGCAGCTGCAGCGGGCGAGTGCCGCCTGATGTTGCGCAGCATTTCGGTCTCGTCCAAAAACTCTGCGTCAATTGTCTTCGCGCCCGACCCGCGCGCCCCCTTGATCACCCACACTCATCACTTACCGTGTCGAGAATGGTCATCGTGATGCGCCGTCGGCGCTAGTGCGAAGACTGCTAAGCGCAAAGTCTGTCGGCCAAACGAACCGGCTCCATTCGGGGCAGCATAGCCACACCCCTGCAGGCGTCGCTGTTCGTGACTACCATGCGGTGGCTGGTCCGGTGCATGCATCGCAGGCATTGACCCAGGGCCGCTCGGCCCGTTCCTCGACAACCCTGCACAAAGGAGACATCATGGCTCAAGTCACACTCCACGGCTCCCATATTGAAGTCAACGGCCATTTACCGCAGCCAGGCAGTAAGGCGCCGGCGTTCAAGCTGACCAACAAGGAACTGGCTGACGTCGGGCTGGATGCATTCGCCGGCAAGCGCAAGGTCCTCAACATCGTGCCGTCGCTGGACACGCCAACCTGTGCACAGTCAACGCGACATTTCAATGCCGACGCGGGAAAGATGCACAACACGGTCGTGCTTGTGATTTCCGCTGACCTTCCGTTTGGCGCCAGCCGCTTTTGCAGCGTGGAGGGTCTGAATAACGTCATCACGCTTTCGACCTTCCGTCACCCTGAGTTCATGCAAGAGTATGGCGTCAAGATCGCCACCGGGCCACTCGTGGGCGTGACCGCGCGCGCAGTGGTGGTGCTCGATGAACACGACAAGGTTCTGCATTCGGAGCTCGTACCGGAAATCGGCAACGAGCCGAACTATGCTGCAGCGCTAGCAGCACTGCAGTAATCCGTCCGGGCCATACGCGGCCCCAAACTCGTAGCCCGGCACGGGTGCCGTGTCCCGCCCCAGAACTGCCTGCCTTTCTAGGGAGTTAGCGCTTTGCGCACAGCGTGCTCCCACTCCTGCATGCGCTGGCGCGCGCGCTCCACGCCAAGCTGGGGTAGAAAGCGACGTGCAGGTTTCCATAAGGCCTCAATCGCGTCGGACCCTGCGTATACACCACAGCTCAGCCCCGCGAGCATGGCCACACCCAGGGCGGTGGTCTCCAGCACCTGTGGGCGCACGACTGGGATGCCAAGAAGGTCCGCCTGGAATTGCATCAACAGGTCGTTGCTACTGGCGCCCCCATCCACGCGTAACTCGAGTACTTGGCGACCCCCCGCTGCCTGGGTATCCGCGTTCATCGACTCAAGCAAAGCCGCACTCTGAAATGCAATGCTCTCCAGTGCCGCGCGCGCGACGTGCGCGACCGTCGTGCCGCGGGTGAGCCCGGTGATGGTGCCAGTGGCGTCGGGCCGCCAATACGGTGCCCCCAAGCCCGTGAATGCAGGCACGAAAACCACGCCACCGCTGTCAGGCACGCTCTGGGCCAATTGCTCCACTTCTGCACTCGCGCTGATGGCGTGGAGCCCATCGCGCAGCCATTGCACCACCGCACCGCCCACGAACACGCTACCTTCAAGGGCATACTGCGGTCCCTGACCCGCAGCTTGGGCAGCTGCGGTCGTAAGCAGCCCATGCTGGCTTTCCTGCGCAACGTCTCCGGTATGGAGGAGTAAAAAACAGCCGGTGCCATATGTGTTTTTCGCCAATCCGGCCCGCACGCAAGCCTGGCCGAACAATGCGGCCTGCTGATCGCCTGCCATCGCGCCGATGGGCAGGCTGTCGGGTAACAGTCCTGGTGCTGTGTGTGCATAGCCATACCCGGACGTGTGCACCTGAGGCAATACTTCGCGCGGAATATCGAACGCGGCGAGCAAGACATCATCCCAATCTTGGGTGTGAATGTTCCACAACAGGGTACGGCTCGCATTGCTCACGTCAGTCGCGTGCACGGCCCGGGCCCGCGTGGCAGCGTCGGCGCCACCTGACAGCATCCAGAGTAGCCAGGAATCGATGGTCCCAAAGGCGAGCTCTCCCTTTAAAGCCTGCGCACGGGCGCCTGGGATGTTGTCAAAAAGCCACTTGAGCTTCGTGCCTGAGAAATAGGGATCGAGCAAAAGACCGGTGCGGGCATGCACCTCCGCCTCCAGCCCCTGCGTGCGCAATCCAGCACAAAGGTCCGCGGTACGCCGATCCTGCCAGACGATGGCGGGATACAGGGGCTCGCCGGTTGCACGGTTCCACAGCAGCGTGGTTTCACGTTGATTGGTCAGGCCCAACGCCATGACGCGCCGTGCACCCGCCCCCGCAAGCGCCTCACGCGCGGTGGCGCGCTGGTCGGCCCAGATGCGACGCGCATCATGTTCGACCCAACCAGGACGGGGGTAGCTTTGAGGGAGCTCGCGCTGGCTGTGCGCCAGTATGGCCCCTTCCTGGTCGAACAAGATGGCGCGCGTGCTGGAGGTCCCCTGATCCAGGGCGAGAATGGCGCATTGGGTATCCGGCATCAAACTCCTTCGACCGGCCGCAGGATCGCGCAGCACGTGGTCTTAGACATTGCAGCATAGCCAGTCGATTCGAACGCCACAAGCCACGTACGCATGCGCACGCACCCTAGCCGCTACAGTGAAGGTTTGCCATTTTCATTCCTTGACTCCTCCGGGCCTTACACATGTCCAGCCTGATCTGCGGCTCCCTCGCCTTTGACACCATCACCGACTTTCCCGGCCGCTTCTCCGAGCACATCCTGCCAGACAAGGTCCACATGCTCAACGTGGCCTTCCTCGTGCCCACGCTACGGCGTGAGTTTGGCGGCTGCGCAGGAAACATTGCCTATGGCATGAAGCTGCTCGGCGGTGAGCCCCGAATCGTCGCAGCGCTTGGTGCGGACGGACTTGACTATGAGGTGCGGCTGGACCGTCTGAACATTTCGCGCGAGCATGTGCACGTCGTACCGACGGCCCACACGGCGCAAGCACACATCATCACCGACCGCGACAACAATCAGATCACGGCGTTCCACCCTGGCGCGATGAGCCATGCGCACGAACAACCCGTGCCAACGAATATCGGTGCCCACATTGGCATCATCGCCCCGGACGGTCGCCAAGCCATGCTCGATCACGCGTCGCAGATGGCAGCATGCGGCATGCCCTTCGTTTTTGATCCCGGTCAGGGCCTGCCCATGTTCGACGGAACCGAGTTGCGCGATTTCATTGAGCAGGCGACCTGGGTCGCGGTGAATGACTACGAGGCTGCAATGCTCGTCGAGCGCACCGGCTGGAGCCTGCATGAGGTCGCCCAACGTGTACACAGCGTCGTGGTCACCAAGGGCGCTTTGGGCTGCGACGTGTATGAACAGGAAAAGCACATACACGTGCCGGGGCTGCAGGCCACCGCCGTCGTCGATCCAACAGGCTGCGGCGACGCATTCCGTGGAGGGCTGCTATGGGCGCTCGAGCAGGGATGGACCATGGCCGATGCCTGCAAATTGGGCAACGTCCTGGGCGCCTGCAAGATTGCCAGCGCCGGACCGCAGAATTACAGCCTCAATCGCGACGAGGCCCTGCGGCGGTTCCAGTCCGAGTACGGCACACCGCCCGCACAACGTCCGATGGATTAACTCGACCACCCGATCGGTTCGAACCCCCATATGGTTTGGTTTGCGGGCATGTCCGCGGCCTGGCCGAAGTGCCACGCCCCACCCGCCCTTTCTTCGCAGCGGCGCGTGCGAGTTGACACGCGGCACATCATGAAACACCGGCGTCGGGCCGCACTTGTGGCTGATGTACAGCGCACTGCCAGGGTTTGCGCGTCTGGGTCGTGTCCACGCAGGCGTGCGCAGCGACAGGCATGAGCGACCCTGCTCATGCCAAGCCGGCGCACGGCCTGGTCAACGTAGAAGCACCACGCTTGTTTTCCCGGCTTGAGCAAGAAAACGAGGGTGGTCGTAAAGTTTTGCCTGGCGCTGCCTCCTTGCAGCGCGCACCGCGCCCCCCCAGCCCCAACATGTCCACTCCGACCTCCGCGCTGGCTAGTCCAGCGTCTGCACCGCACAACACGCGCTACCGCGTATTGGGTGCAATCAGCTTTTCGCACATGCTCAACGACATGATGCAGTCGTTGATGATTGCCATCTACCCGTTGCTCAAGAATGGCCTGCATCTGAATTTTGCGCAGATTGGGCTTATTACCCTGACCTATCAGTGCACAGCCTCAATCCTGCAACCGATGGTGGGCCTGTACACGGACCGCAAACCGCAACCCTACTCACTCTCGGTTGGCATGGGCTTCACCTTCACGGGTCTGCTGCTTCTGTCGCGCGCCAACAGTTTCGCCCACGTCCTCCTGGCGGCCGCCTGCGTGGGTATGGGCTCATCGATCTTCCACCCCGAGTCCTCGCGGGTGGCGCGCATGGCATCGGGCGGCAAACACGGGCTTGCGCAATCCATCTTCCAGGTGGGCGGCAATGCGGGGAGCGCGCTGGGCCCCCTTCTTGCCGCAGCCATCATCATTCCGCATGGGCAGGCCAGCATCGCCTGGTTTTCCGCAGCTGCACTGCTCGCAATGATCGTCCTCGGCTTCGTCGGGCGTTGGTCCAGGCACCAGTTGCGCCCCGGAAAGCGCAAACCAGTGATGGTCACCACCCAGTCTCATCCGCCAGGGGTCGTGCGCAGAACGATGACGGTGCTTCTGGCCCTTGTGTTCTCCAAGTTCTTTTACCTGGCGTCCATCAACACCTATCTCATCTTTTTTCTGCAACATCGCTTCGGCATCAGCGTGCGCGACGGGCAGCTGCACCTGTTCATCTTCCTCGCCGCCGTCGCCACTGGGACCTTGCTTGGCGGGCCCATCGGCGACCGTATTGGCCGCAAACGCGTGATCTGGGCTTCCATTCTCGGTGTGGCGCCCTTCACGCTGGCGCTGCCTTATGCCAGTCTTGAGGTCTCAGCGTTCCTCACTGCCATTATTGGCTTCGTCCTGGCCTCTGCCTTTCCCGCCATGGTCGTGTACGCGCAAGAGCTCATGCCGGGGAAGGTGGGCGCGGTGTCCGGGCTCTTCTTCGGGTTGGCCTTCGGGCTTGGCGGGATCGGTGCTGCGGCGCTTGGGCAACTCGCCGACGTGGTGGGCATCGTCAATGTGTACAAGATCTGCTCCTTCCTTCCACTGATCGGACTGCTTGCAGCGTTCCTGCCCGATCTGCATGTGCCGAGACCGGCACATGCACCGACCGCCGCAACGCCTGAAGGCTGAGCGGCGTGGGTGATCAGCGTCGGGTGGTCATTGCGGGAGGCGGCATTGCCGGGGCATCCCTTGCCTACGTGTTGGCGCAGCGGCAGGGCGTGAGCATCACCCTGCTGGAGCGCGAGGCGCAATGTGGGGCGCATGCGACCGGCCGCTCCGCCGCGCTCTACATGCCCTCCTACGGGCCGCCGGGAATCCGCGCACTGACGATCGGTAGCGGCGCGTTTTACACCACACCTCCGGCAGGCTTCAGCGAACACGCGCTGCTGTCGCCGCGTGGCGCCCTGCATGTGGCTTGGTCGCGGGACGATCCGCTGGTGACCACTGCCGGCGCCAACGAAAAGCTTGATGCAGTGGAGCGTGACGCGCTGGCAAGCGGGGTTCACGTGCAGCGCCTTTCCGCCGCCCAGTGCTTGCGCATGTGCCCAGTGTTGCGAAGCACGGGACCAAGTCACGCTCTGGTAGGCGGCGTCTACGAACCTCACGCCCAGGACATGGACGTCGACGCAATCCTCCAGGGTTTCTTGCGCGGTGCGCGCAAAGCTGGAGCGACCATCGTGACAGGCGCCGAGGTCCTGGCGCTGGAGCGAGCTGCTGATGCATGGCAAGTGCGCACCAGCGCAGGCATCTGGCCCGCCGATGTGCTGGTCAACGCTGCCGGCGCCTGGGCCGACGCGCTGGGACAATGCGCAGGGGCACAGCCCATCGGCCTGCAGCCCAGACGCCGCAGCGCCTTCACCTTCGACGCTCCAGCAGGCATGGACTGCCATGCCTGGCCCTTGGTGATCGGAGTCGACGAGAGCTTTTACTTCAAGCCCTCAGGCGGCGCCCTGCTTGGTTCACCCGCCAATGCAGACGCCGTAGCCCCGCAGGATGTGCAGCCAGAGGAACTGGACATTGCCGCAGGCATCTGGGCCATTGAACAAGCGACCACGCTCACCATACGGCGCCCACGCAGCACCTGGGCTGGCTTGCGGAGCTTTGTCGTCGACGGCGAACCGGTATGCGGCTACGACCCCGGTGTTCCAGCGTTGTTCTGGCTCGCGGGCCAAGGTGGCTACGGCATCCAAAGCGCGCCCGGCCTGGCGCGTGCGGCGGCCGCTCTGCTGTTGGAGGACACGCTGCCCACTGATCTTCAGTCGCACGGCCTGCGACGTGCCATGCTCGACCCGCTGCGGCTGCGCAACACAGAAGCTTAGGCTTGGTGGTGCGCCTGAGGGCCAGGCATTGCGCACGGCAAGTTACACATGCGTTTGCCCGGTTGCCTGATCCGAAACGATATTGCCGTCGACCAGGTTCAGGATCCGGTCACAGCGCTGAGCAAGGCGAGGATCGTGGGTGACGACAAGTACGGCGCACCCGAACTCGCGGTTGAATCGGCGCAACAAGGCAAAGACGTCGTCGGCGCTGTGCGTATCGAGATTGCCCGTGGGCTCATCCGCCAGCACAAGGGGCGGGCGGGTCAGGAGGGCGCGTGCAATCGCGACGCGCTGCTGCTGCCCACCCGAGAGCTCGTTTGGCCGTTTGTGGGCGTGCGCAGCCAAGCCGACGGCATCGAGCAGGGCCAACCCCTGCCGTTCAAGTTCCTCGGTGCGGCGTGCGCCTTGCACCAGCGCAGGCATCAATACATTGTCCAGCACAGGAAAAGCCTGGATCAGATGGTGGAACTGAAACACGAAGCCGATGGATCGCCCACGCAATGCAGTGCGCTCGGCGTCCTCGAGCATGCGCGTGGGAGTTCCCTGCAGATACAGTTCCCCATCGGAGGGCGCGTCGAGCAGGCCGATGACGTTGAGCAGCGTGGTTTTCCCCGAACCCGATGGCCCCACCAGCGCCGCGAATTCGCCGCGCGCAAGCGCGAAACTGATCCCATGCAAAACCTCAGTCTGCAGCGGCGTCCCCACCTGGTAGGACTTGCGCAAAGCGTCCAGACGCAGCACTGGCTGGGCAGGTAATCCTTGCTGTGACGCGTCGACCCGCAAATGTTCCCCAGCGGAGCCAGGACGTCCTTGAGCAGCATCGAATTGACTATCAGACATAGCGAATCGCCACCACCGGATCAAGCCGGGCTGCGCGCATGGCCGGAAGCGCTGCCGCGACCACACCGGCAAACGTGGCCAGAACCACCGATTCGACAACAAGCGCGAAGGGCACAGGAACGTAGAACAGTGTGGGCCCGTAATTGTTGAAGACCCACACCATGCCAACCCCAGCTGCTGAACCGAGTACCGAGCCGGCGAAACCTACCGCGGCGCCTTCGAGCAGGAATACGGCGAGGATGCGCCGTCGCGTTGCCCCCATGGCTCGCAGGATGCCAATCTCGCGCGTACGCTGCACCACACTCACGGCCAGAACGCTGGCGATCCCGAATGCCACCGACAACGCGACGAAAAAGCGAATGAGGCCGCTGGAGAGGGATTGCGAACGAAGCGCGTTGAGCAACTGGCCATTGGTGGTCATCCAGCTTTCGGACTTCAGACCGGTAAGCCTGCTGATGCGCGCGGCGATGGACTCCGCATCGAAGATGTCATGCACGGTCAGATCGATTTCCGTCACGCCCCCGGGCAGGCCCAGAAGCGCCTGCGCTGGCTTGAGGCCCATGTAGAGGTAGCGCTGGTCGAGGTCGCGCACGCCGAGCGAAAAAATGCCCGCAATATCGAACACCTGAGAGCCGCCGGAGGCTCCTTGCACGCGTAGCTTATCGCCCACGCGCAGGCCGAGATCTTGCGCCAGGCGGTTACCGATGAGAATCTGGCTGGCGCCCACCTCAAATCGGCCCTGCACGATGTCCTTGTCGACCGGGATGACCCGCACATATTGCTGCGGCACGATGCCAATCACGGCGACAGCGCGCACGGCAGCGCCACGCTGCGCGAAAGCGGGACCTGTGATGATGGGCGAGGCCGCGGTCACACCGGCAAGGTGCCGCAGCACGTCCAACACGCCTGGCCAGTTGTTGACCGAGCGCAGGCGTTGCGGGCGGGCGTCGGCTGCGCGCAGGTCCACTGTGCCCGAAGGCACGGGCGAGACGAGAGGCTGCAGATCGGGACTGCTCACCACGATGTGTGCTTGCGTGCCCAGGGTGCGCTGCACAATGTTGCCTTGCAGCCCGTCGACCAGCGCGGTGATGAACACGATGACCGCCGCGCCGACTGCGACGCCAACGATGATCAGGATGGTCTGCGCGCGTCCGTCGCGCAGAAAGTTGTAGGCGATACGCCAGGTCAGTCCCATTGGCTGCTTTGCTCGGGGGACGCTAGCGGGAAGCGCCGGCGACTTCGTTGCGCGGGCTGCTGGCCGTATCGATTCCAGAACCTGCGGTGGAGGGCAGCCCCTGCAACGTGGCACGCACGCGCTGGTGTGGCTGCACGCTGCGCTCGGCGATGACCACGTCACCGGCATGCAGACCTTTGGTCACCTCGCTGGCCACCAAGCCCTGAAGGCCAAGAGTGATGTCCTGCGGCTGCGCGCGGCCTGCGCGCAACACTAAAACCTGGGCGTTGTTGCCGCGATGAGCCCTCAGCACGTCATTCGGCACGACCAGCGCTGCTGCGCGCTGGCCGGTGGTGATGTCGCATGAGGTGGTCATGTCCTGCCTCAGCCAGGAGGGTGGCTTTGCGACCGTCAGTCGCAGCTCGATGGTGCCGCTCGTGGTATCCACCGCCGGGGCGATGAATGTGAGCTCAGCACCAAAAGGCCGATTGGGAAAAGCGTCAGTCAGGCATTGCGCGCCCTGGCCAAGCGCCAGGTGCTCGAGGTTCTGTTCATCCACGGGCAGCGACACCTGTGTGGAGCCAGCGCGCGCCAGGGTGAACAGGACTTGTCCAGGCGTGATCGTATCGCCGACCTCCACGTTGCGCGTGAGCACCTGACCGGCCACCTCGGCGCGTATGAAGCTGCGCTGCTGCACTGCATTGGCCGCAGCGAGTGCGGCGCGCAGTTGCATTTCGGCCGCTCCACCCGGTTTGTCGGCATCCCAAGCGGCACGCGCACTGCGCACCTGGGCCTGCGCTGCGGCCAGCGCCTGCTGCGCCTGCTCCAGTGCCTGCTGCGAAACCGCGCCCTGCGCGACCTGCGCACGGGCGCGCGCCTCTTCGCTGCGCGCGAGTTTCTCCACCGATTCGGCGCTCACGAGCGTCTCGTGCGCCTGTGGTCGCGTTTGCCCAATCAACTGCTGCAGCGCGGCCTGGGCCTGATCGCGCTGTGCACGCGCCTGGTCACTGCGCAGTTCCAACAAGACCTTGCCGGGGCGTACCTCGTCACCCCGATCGACCAGGCGCTTGATCACGACCCCCGTGATCTCACTTGCCACGCTGATGCGCGAAGGCGTGATGATGCGGCCTGTGGCGACCACGTCCTGCACCAGCGGACGGCTCGCCACCCGGTAGGCCACGACCTGCGGCCCGCGCCACCAGTCAACCAGCCAAACTGCGGCCAGCACCAGCACAACAACGGCAGCGATCATCCAAAGGAAACGACGAGGCATAGGGGTAGAGCGGAAGGGAAATGCGCGACGGACGCATCATTGTCCGACAAGCGCACAGCAGCGCGCTCCTAAAAGGTCAAGCAAGCCCGCCGGAACGCCTTGCAACCAATCTGCCTTCGCGCAGGGCGACAATTTCGCCTTCGGCAAGGGCCTCCCAGTTGCCATCGCCCAGGGGCACACTGGCCAGCATGATCAAGGGATGATCGCCGGCGTGGCTGCTGCGCACCTGCATGCCCGCCGCTTCCTGAACATGTGATCGCGCCGCCTTGCGACGCAGCAGATGCAATCCGGGCGTGCGAACCACCCCATCGGCCTGGCGACGGCGGTGCGCATGGGCGAACAGCACGTCACCGTCCGTATAGAGAAAATTGGCGGGGCCGATGGGGCGCAAACCCTCGGCGAAGGTCGCCACGACATCGAGCCTCGCCTCGACGCTCGGAATCTCCCTCTGCCACAGAGGCGCAAGCATGCGCAGAAGCTGACAAAACACGTGCTCCGAATCGGTCTGCCCGATGGGCTTCCAACATCCGGGACCGAGCGGCCAGCGCGTCTGGATGTCAGGGAGGTCGCCGTTATGGGCAAACACGTGTCGACGCCCTGCCAACTCGCGCGAGAACGGTTGGGTGTTGGCAAGGGCAACCGGCCCGCGCGATGCGCGACGCACATGCGAGAGCACAAGCGTGCTGTGAAAGTCGTGATCTTCCAGCACGCGCACGAAGGCACTTTGCACCGCGGGCACGGGCTCGCGCAAGACATGGGCCTCGGCACCATCGAAATAGGCGGCGCCCCATCCGTCGGGATTGCCACCGTGGACATGCGCTCCGTGCAGCGCAAACTCGGCAAAGCGAAGTCGAACCCGCGCTGGGCGGGCACTATTGACAGCGAACAGTTCACACATGGCAATGGTCGGATCGGCACTCAGCGCTGCAGTTGCACAGAGCCCTGCACACTCACGGTCAGCGTGTACACACCAGCCTCAATGGGGACAGGCACCTCGGCAGGGCTGGCAGAGACCAGGGCGCGAAACATGGGTCGTGGCGCGGGAGTTAGCCCTTGCAGGTTCCCAATGCTGACGTCGCGCAGGGCGTAGTCCCGGTAACCAAACTCGTGCGCCGTGGCTTGGGCTCGGGCACGAAACTGTGCAATTGCCATTTTCGTGAGCTGCGTTTGTTCACGCGCCTGGAGATCGCCCGAGATCTCCGTACCAGTGCCATCAACTTGCAGGGTCTGCGCGAGCTGTGCGAGCAGGTGACCCAGCGCGACAAAGTCGGCCGATTTGAGGATCAACTGGGCACGTACCGTCCAGCCGTCCTGTTCGCTTTGACCGGAGACCGTCCGGTAGCGCGGCGTGGTCTGAAAACCTCCGGTCTGGACCGCCACCCCCGCTGTGGCATGCGCTGCCTCAACAGCCGCATCCAGCAACCTTGCGACCTCGACGTTGAGGGCTGCAGCGTCGGGACCCTGGCGCACGGCGGCCAGCGTCGCCACGGCGCGGTCGGGCTTGACTTCGCTGCGCGCCACAGCTTCGAGGTGCACGATGCCTGATGGCGCCGCGGGGCAGCACGGTGCAGCCCGCATGGGCGGCGTGGGCAATGATGACTGGGCCTGGCAGGCCAAAGACAGGAACGCAAACGGCACAGCGGCAAGCAGCCGCTGCATCAACGCTTTGGAAATAAAACGCGGCCTCATGTGCCAACTCCAGTGCGAGCAGTGCGTGCCACCATAACGCAGCGAGCTGTCCGGCAGCAAGCTGCAACAGAGAAAGCCGCGGGCGACCGGTGCAGGTCGCCACCGCTCCCAACCCTGAGAATCTGCGCTGCCTGTGAACTTAAGGCAGTCCTAAGCGGAGGAAAGGATCATTCAACACAAGCAAATTCGATCCCATCCGATCCATCCCGGAGGCACACGATGAAATCCAGAAAACTTTGGGCAGCCCTGGTTGCGGCCGGCATCATCGGCTCCAGCGGCTTTATGGCCTACCAGTTCAGCTATGCCGGCATGCCAGCGCATGTGGAGATGAACCACAAGGCGGTGCCCCTGTTCAACAATCCTCCAGCTGCGGCGATGCAGACTGCCGCCGTGGGCGGGCCGAATTTTTCCACGATCGTGAAGGAATTCGGCTCGACGGTGGTGCACATCAATGTGCGCGGCGAAACCAAGGCCACATCGGGGGCCGACATTTCGCAAATACCGCCGCAATTGCGCAATTCCCCGTTTTTCCAGTTCTTTCAGCAGTTTCAGAACCAGCAGCCCCATCAAGTTCCCACCGAGGGTCTGGGCTCGGGCTTCATCATCAGCTCCGACGGGCTCATCCTCACCAACGCCCACGTTGTCAAGGATGCCAAGTCGGTGACGGTGACACTCACCGACCATCGGACCTACAAAGCCAAGGTCCTGGGCTATGACACCAAGACCGATATCGCCGTCGTGAAAATCCCCGCGACCAACCTGCCTACGGTGCGCGTGGGCAATCCGGCCACCCTGCAGGCCGGCGACTGGGTTCTCGCCATCGGTTCGCCCTACGGCTTTTACAACACGGTGACCGCAGGCATCGTGAGCGCGAAGAGCCGATCATTGCCCGACGATGACATGGTGCCGTTTATCCAGACCGACGTGGCGGTCAACCCTGGGAACTCCGGTGGCCCGCTTTTTGACACAAAGGGCGAGGTCGTGGGCATCAATTCGCAAATTTTCACGCAGACCGGAGCGTTCGAAGGCCTGTCGTTCGCCATTCCGATCAATGTGGCCGAAGCCGTGGCCAAGCAGATCATCCAGAACGGCCACGTCGAACATGCCAAGCTGGGCATCGCCGTGCAAACCGTGTCGCAGCAACTCGCCAATTCCTTTGGGCTCCAGACCCCGCGCGGGGCCTTGGTGGCCGATGTATCCAAGGGCAGCCCCGCTGCAAAGGCCGGCATCAAGGCCGGGGACATCATTCTCAGTGTGAATGGCGAACCGGTGAATGACTCGGCGGACCTGCCGATGATGATCGGACTGATGCAGCCCGGCCAACCCGTCAAGCTCGGCGTGTGGAGCGACCACCACGAGAGCACAGTCACAGCCAGGCTGGGCAGCTTCAGCAACAACATGGTGTTGGCCGACGCGAGCACCTCCGAAGGTGGCCATGGCCTGGGTCTACAGGTGCGTCCGCTCAAGCCGACCGAGGAACAGCAAGCTGATGTGCGTCATGGCCTGCTGGTCGAAAACGTATCGGGTCCAGCCGCACAGGCCGGTGTGCAATCCGGTGACATTCTGCTGGCAGTTGACGGCAAGCCTGTGGACAACGTGGAGCAGGTTCGCTCCATCCTCAAGAGTTCGGGCAAAACCGTCGCCTTGCTCATCCAGCGCGGCAACAACCGGATTTTTGTGCCCGTGGAAATGGGCTGATCCCGGTCGGCGCGACACTCAACGGGGCCATTGCACACGCAACAAGAGGGGCCGAAATCCCGTGCGGGAGGGCACTCCCTCCGCGACGGACCTCGGTCAAAGCAGTCTTCAAGCGAGCGGCAGGAAGTTGAGGCGGGCGGGAACGATTCTCGCCCGCCACTTTTTTTCGAGCACGCCAGCGCAGGCTTCGACAAGCCGATGCCCGGATAAGCGCATCCGAAGACGTCCGCCGCCGACACTGGGATGCGAATGTCCGATGATCAGTTATGGAGCACTCACTGCTCGATGCTGATTTCCTGCGCCAGATTCCCGCCGCCCGGCCCATTCGGTTGGGTGAAACTTACTTCGACGCTTTGGCCATCGGCCAATGCGGTTCCCTGCGGCTTGATCGTTGCGCTGCCAATCTGGATCGGCACGTTGTTGTTGACCATGAAACCCGTCGCATTCAGGCCGAAGAGCGTTCCCTTGATTTCCAACGTCGGCGAAGAAGATCCGCCGTCTCCGCCATTTGCGGTGGATGCGGCGAGCCCCGAAAACGACACGCTGTAGGCCGTCAGCCCGCCAGCGGTGTTGGTCGCTTCGATCTCCACGCTTGCGCCATTGATCAGCTGCGACGCTGAGCCATTGCTGTACACCACGTTGGGCGCCAGAATGACGCTCGACGTATGCATTGCGCCCTCGCTTTGCCACGTCAGCGTAAATGTCCCCGCTGCCGCCGCATTGAGGTTGCTCACCGTACCCTGGTAATCCACGGTTTCGCCGTCGCCGGGGTTGGATTGCAGCGCTACGGTGCTGGCTGTCACCACGTTGCCACCGCCGCTAGCGACATTGCCGACGATATCGACAAAGACACCGTTGCTCAAGGATGCGGAGCTCCCGCCGGTAAAGACAACCCCCTGCCCGGAAGCATCGACAGGTACGCCCCGAACCAGGAAGCTGCTCGCGCTGACAAACCCCGTGATCGTGCCGCGCAACTCCACCTGCGAGGGATTGGCTGCGTAGCTTCGAATGCTGCGGGCCTTGACCACGCCGCTTGCGCCGTCGGCCTGCCCCTGCACGACGATATATTCACCCAGCGTCAGCCCTTGCACAGCTGACGCCAAGGATGCAGCGCTGGCATCCACCGGAATGCCGTCCACCTGAAAGCTGGCTCCAGATCGCGCGGAAACGAGCCCGCCCACCTGCACCGCTCCTGTCGTGCCTTGCAGGGTGCGGATACGAATGAGGTCTGCTGCAATCACGCTCCCCGATGGTTGCGCGCGGCTCCACACATTCACCAGCTGGCCGTTGGCAAGTGATGCCTGCGATGGCTCCACCGCGGTCGACGCTCCAACCTGCACGATGGTGCTACCGATCTGGAAGGTTCCTGTTGCTGGATTGAGCTTGGCCACCACCCCGGTGACGCGCACCACTGGATTCGTTGCTGGCAGCTGCTCAATGCGCGTGGCCTGGATATAGCCCTGTCCGCCAGCATCCACTCCATACGATCCGTGCACGCCAACTTGCATGCCGTTGCTCAATCCGGAATATCCGGATAACCCCGTGTAGTACGTCACCGGGCCCGCCGCAGGATTCGCATTGACCCGTACGGCAACGCCATTGACCGTGAAACCTGAGCCGGATGGATCAAAGTTTGCAACCGCCCCCATGAGTTGGGGCTCGATTATCACCGTTGAGGGGTTTCCCTGGCTGTCGAGTTGGACCCGCAGTTGGTCGCCCAGGTCCACGGCTGTCGACGGCGCCTGTGCCGCCTCGCTTTGGTCTGTACCGGCAAAGTAGTTCGGCGTGGCGCTGTTGTAGGACGTTCCATCGACAACCACGCTCCCGAATCCGGTCACCGTACCCATGGAAATCCCGGTTCCGCCCGTGCCCACACCACCGCTGGACGCAAATGTCCCACCCCCGCCGCAGGAGGTCAGCAAAATGCTCAGCAGCAGGGTGCACAGCGCGAGTGCAGCCCCAATCAGAGATCTATAGGTCTTCACGGTGTCCTCCCTGGGCCGCCGTATCGGTGGATGTTGAGTCTTCCGCGGAGTTCTGGGACCAGAAATACGTGCCAAAGCGGATGCGGCAGGTGGCGTCGTTGCGGTGGAGATCGGCATCGTAGCGACGGGTGGCCTCGGCGATCATCGCGCTGCGCGCGTCCGCCCAAAGTTTGCGCGCCAGCGCACCCAGCGCCTCGGCCGACTCCGCCGTGATGCCCTCGGCGAACACGCTTTGCTCCAGGCGCGGCCCCTGCCCCCGCAGGTTGCCCACCGCCGCCCAGGCGTGGTCCGCCAGATTGGCGCTGAACAGCTCCAGAATCTCGCGCGACCCCGGCGGTGGCACGAAACCGTCGCGATGCGGCACGACCATTTCCTGGCCCTTGACCACCTGCACCTGCACGAGCCCCAGCCGCAGCAGATCGCTCAGCACGCTGTACGGGTGCACGTCGCGCGTGACGCTGCGCGCCAGCGTGTCGAACGACGGCTGCGGCCCCAGCCGCGGCAGCGGGCGCGGCCGCTTGCGCCGGTCGCGGTACAGCGGATCCTGCACCCAGCGCGCGAACACCTGCGAGCTGATCGACAGCTCCTGCGCGATGCGGCCCCGCAGGCCGTTCTCGCGCCACTCCCGCACATCCTTGCGGTGCACGCCGCTGAGCGTGCTGAGGGCCGAATCGGTGTCCCTTTGTCCCGTGCGCAGCAACTCCACACGCGCCTGCTCGATGAACACCGGCTTGAGCTCGGCAGCCAGCCGCGTGTAGTCGATGCCCGCAGCCAGCAGCAACTGCACCAGCGGCGCCATCACCGGCGCCAGCGCGCGCAGCGCGTCGTCCGCCGCCGGCATCGGGTGCGCGGGCGTGTCGACAACGGGCAAAGGACTTGGGGGGCGCCCCATGGATCGGTGGATTGGCGAAGAGATGGCAGGAGTATATCGCAAAAAATCTCTTGAATGTTATTTTTTCCCAGCTATTATTGCCCCCAATCCCGCGTCTGCGGGGTGTGCGCTTCCCTCTCGATCCATCCTCTTGGAGTTCGCCATGAAACATCCGACCATCGCCCTGATCCGTCCGTGGACCCTGTTGCCTCTGGCTGCAGCCCTAGCCTTGAGTCTTTCCGCGTGTGGGGGCGGTGGTGGCGGAAGTGTGGGTTCGCTCACAGGCACGCCAACAGCAGGCAAAGCCACTCTCAGCGGTACGGCAATCGACGCGCCGATCGCCGGCGCTTCGATCACGATCACCGCTGGTGCTCCGCTGAACGATACGGGCGCGACAACCGCAGGCACGATCACGGCGGACGGCAACGGGCAGTTCACGATCACCGTCGCCCTGCCTGCCGGCAACGTGCCGATCTTCGCAAATGCTGTGGATCCGGCAAACCCCGGCGTCATCCTTACCAGCTATCTGGGCTCATCAAGCGCGCTCATTGCAGCCGGCACGCTCACGACATCCAATCTCCCCGATCTGGACATCAGCCCTGTGAGCACGGCAGCACTGGCGGTGTATGCGCAGACAAATGGCGGCAGCTATGCGGGCCTGACGCCGACGACTTATGCGTCCACCCTGCAGACGTATCGCAGCGATATCCTGGCCATTGCGGCGGCCATCAAAGCCGTGGGGGACAACCTCTGCACCCCAAGCCCTGTGCCAACCTCGACGACGAATCTCGCGGCAGAGATTGCAGCCGGCTCCAATCTGACCTCAGGCAACTCCTCAACCTACTCCACAACCCTCACCACGGCCGCAACCACTCTGGGCGGCAACTGCCCGACGGTCCTTGCCAGCCTTCCGCAGGAGATGGCAGCCGACCCGGATTTCGCGCCGGAGCTGGACTTGGGTGACGTGATTGATGCAGGGGTTCAAAGCGTGACTCCGGGCACCTATCAACTCCAGGGAGTCATTGCCGAGACGGGGATGACTAACGCAAGCGGCCCCTCAACCTCGCCCAACCCGGCCAGCGTATTCACGGACAACGCCATCACCGTCGACAGCAGTGGCAACGTCACTTCCGCAGACGGTAACGTCACGGGCACGCTCGTGGGCAATCTGATTAACTTGAGTGTCACCGACACTAGCACCAACGGCACACAGAGCTACAACCTGCGGGGCAAGATTGGTTCCATCCCGACCGCGCTGGTCAACGGAGGCCCGTCCTATTCCATTCAAAGTGGCGGAAGGAATACCTCGAACCAGACATTGACAAACTTCGAGGCGGTGCTGGTGCCCGCTGGAGCCGCACCCGTCTGGAATGGCATTGCAGCGCCTGCCAAGCCCCAAATGGATGGCGTATTTTGCTCGGCGGGCGCCTTCCCTGTGCGGCTGGATGCCTTTGGTGCTGTCATCGGCGGCGGCAGCGTGGGCGAGTGCATTACACCCACTGCAACGGGCTGGAACATGATGCCAGCGGGTCCAGGCGCTTCGTTCAACTTCGATGACGTCAAACCCAATCTGAATCCGCCGAGCCTGTCGAATTTGTTGGATCCGACAGCTCCCGCCGTCTGGACTGAGGTCTCAACCCCCGCATCGCCCTTCATCCTGACGGACTCCAATGTAAGTTTCTCGCGTAACGGGGTCACAACACCCGGCACGACGTATTACGTCATGGGCACGCAGGCTGTGGTGTTCGCCAGCGCGAACCGCAACAATTTGCTCAGTTTGCACGACACGCCCCTGACCCGACTCTCCGAGATGGCCACGAATGATGGAGGCGATTCGAGCAGCCAGCAACAGCAGGATCATTGAAACCGGTGTGTGTCCGACTTGATCGTCCCGCGTCCATTGCGGCGAACGTCGGCCTTCTCCAGGCACGATCCTGGCAGAAGATCGAGGGACGGACAGGCGGGCGCCCCAACTGCGTTTGACTCGCGCAGGGGTTCACGGAGCGCCCGGTGAAGGCGCTCCTGACCTTGGCGCGCCGGTGCCTGCATGACCGGGGCCATCGACGCAGGAAATGAAGCTGCCGTGTCAGTCAGCACCACCTGAAGACCCGTTCCTTGATCGGGTCGATGAGCGTGCCGGTCAAGCTTAGTGCCTGCCGCACAGCTAAGGGTGGGATAAGTGGCGCGGAGAATGATTCGTACCAGGCTCAACGCGGCATGGAAATGCGCGAGCACAGCATGGACTGAGGCTGACCACTAAACGGAGTTGAGAAATCATGATGCGTGAAACCATAATCAAAGGTCTATCTGGCGCAGCGTTTGCGCTTGCCCTGCTTCCTGCCGCGCACGCGGATGGCGACCCTTTCTGGTCGCTCGCGGTGGGCGTGCCCGGACTCGTGGCGAATCTTGGCAACGTCTACCCAGTCGCCGCGCAACCGGTATACGTCGCCCCACCGCCTGTGCAGTATGCCCCTGCCCCCGGTTATTACGTGGCCCAGCCATATGCACCGGCGCCGCCTTATTACTATGAGAGACGGCGTCATTGGCACGGCGACCACCACGAAGACCATGGCGACGAGGGCGACCGCTGAGGCCAGCGTTGCGCCTGCTTGAATCGCGCGCCGCAGACATCGCACTGGCACGCGAGGCGCAGTCCAGGTGGCTGACAAGCAGCGCTGGGCGCGCCATGGCTGCCTGCGCGGAACGACGTATCAGGCAGGGTCCTGCATTGCGCCCGGCCAATCCGGCCTGCCTCAGAGCTTGAAAGCACGACTCGATTGCCACGCTCTCGGTGCGTGAGACCCTTTGCAAGCGTCATGCGAGCGACGCAGGCACCCCCATGCGATTTTGTTCCGCCCCGGGTCGGCAGCCAGCCCTCCTCGACCGTTGTGCCATCTCAGCATGCGCACGACCCAATCTTTTCGGGACCGCCTGCTCTTGCCAAGCGTCCCCCGCTTCGTGCAAACGCGCCCAACGCCAGTCAGTGCCCCTGGACATAGCGGGGATTTCATCTCCCACGCATCCAATCCAAGATCACTGGCTTTGCCACGGATGGATCCAGTCCGTTAAGCTGCCACCGTATGGTTGCCCATTGCGCGCTGCGCGTGGTCACCACTCCAACGAAACCCCTTGAAGCAATTTCCTGAGTCACATGGCGCAATACGTCTTCACAATGAACCGCGTCGGCAAGATCGTTCCGCCGAAGCGACAAATTCTCAAAGATATATCCCTATCTTTTTTCCCTGGTGCCAAGATCGGCGTCCTGGGCCTTAACGGGTCGGGCAAGTCCACCCTGCTGCGCATCATGGCTGGGGTGGACAAGGACTTCGAAGGCGAAGCCGTGCCGCTGGCCGGCACGCGCATTGGCTACCTCCCTCAAGAACCGCAGATCGACGCGGGGCTGACTGTGCGCCAGGCCGTCGAGGAAGGGCTTGGCGGTGTGCTCGCCGCCAAGAAGCGGCTGGACGAGGTGTACGCGGCCTATGCTGAACCCGAGGCGGACTTCGACAAGCTGGCCGAGGAGCAAGCGCAACTGGAGGCCATCATTGCCACTGGTGAGGGCGACAATACCGACCTGCAGCTGGAGATCGCCGCCGATGCACTGCGCCTTCCACCCTGGGATTCCCTGATTGGGCCCCTGTCAGGTGGCGAGAAGCGCCGCGTCGCGCTGTGCCGCCTGCTGCTGTCGAAGCCCGACATGCTCTTGCTCGACGAACCGACAAACCACCTCGACGCCGAGAGCGTGGATTGGCTTGAGCAGTATCTGCACCGCTTTCCGGGAACGGTCGTGGCGGTCACGCACGACCGTTACTTCCTCGACAACGCAGCGGAGTGGATTCTGGAACTCGACCGGGGCCATGGCATCCCATTCAAGGGTAATTACACCAATTGGCTTGAGCAGAAAGAGGCCCGCCTGGAACAGGAAGCGCGCAGCGAAGCGGCCCATCTCAAGACCATGAAGCAGGAACTGGAGTGGGTGCGGCAAAACCCCAAGGGCCGCCAAGCCAAGAGCAAGGCGCGCATGACACGCTTTGAAGAGCTGGCTAGCATCGAATACCAGAAGCGCAATGAAACCAATGAGATCTTCATTCCCGTCGCTGACCGTCTGGGCAATGAGGTGATCGAGCTTCGTAACTTGCGCAAGACCCACGGCGACCGCCTGCTCGTCGACGATCTCAGCTTCAAGGTTCCGGCCGGTGCGATCGTCGGCGTGATCGGGCCGAATGGGGCAGGAAAATCCACGCTCTTTCGCATGATTGCCGGCCAGGACAAACCGGATGGCGGGGAAATCGTCGTGGGCCCCACGGTGAAGCTCGTCTATGAGGATCAAAGCCGCGAGGCGCTACCCGGCGATAAGACAGTTTGGGAAGCCTTGTCGGACGGGCACGACATCCTCACGGTGGGCAAATTCCAGATCGCGTCGCGCGCATACGCAGGACGATTCAATTTCAAGGGTGGTGACCAGCAAAAGTTGGTTGGCCAACTCTCGGGGGGTGAGCGCGGGCGCCTGCATTTGGCCAAAACCCTGGTGTCTGGAGGGAACGTTCTTCTCCTAGATGAGCCCTCCAACGACCTCGATGTGGAAACCTTGCGCGCCCTCGAAGACGCACTTCTGGAGTTCGCCGGAAGCGTCATGGTGAGTAGCCACGACCGTTGGTTCTTGGATCGCATCGCCACCCACATCCTGGCTGCCGAGGGCGATTCGCAGTGGACATTCTTTGCCGGCAACTACCAGGAATATGAAGCCGATAAGAAGAAGCGTCTGGGCGAGGAAGGCGCACGACCCCACCGCCTGCGCTTCAAACCCCTGCGCTGACGCTTGGAGCGTGTGCAGCGAGCCCCGTCGGGATGCGCGTGATGCAGCCCGCAAGTGAACCGTGCGCGGACCGCTTGATCGTTGCCTGCCTGTGCGCACAGTGGTGCAGCGTATGCAGGCAATGGAAGGCCGGCTTCGACAATCTCGCCATGCAATTTCCCCAGGCGAGCTGGATCTGGGTGGATGTGGAAGACAAGGTGGAAGTGCTTGGTGATTTCGAACCCGACAACTTCCCCGTGCTGGCCGTGCAGCGGGGGGCTCATCTGGTGTTTTGCGCCACGCTGCCGCAGCAAACAGGAATTTGGCAGCGTCTGATCGAGGAACTTGGGGCGCTCGATCAGACGCAGGCGCTCAAACAGGCTGAGCGCCTGCGCCGCACGAGCGCCGTGCCACTGGATCTTCGGCAGCTCACATCCGGTCTGTGATCGGGCTGTCTCTCAGCCGATCACAAAGCCACGCGGATCGTTCTCGACTTCGACGTCGACCACCGTGACAGCCGTCACTCGGCTGGCCGGCGACCCCTCCCACAGCCATCGGTGGATGTGCTCCACGGCTTGCGGGTCACCACAAGCAAGGACTTCGACGCGCCCATCGGGCAAGTTACGGGCGTAACCGGCAATGCCAAGACCCACCGCCTTGGAACGGGTGTGCGCGCGGAACGAAACCCCTTGCACCCAACCACTGACCACGAAACGCTTGCACACCCCGCCATCGTCCATGCCTACTCCCCCATGCGTTCGGGACTGACACGCCGTCGCTGCTCAAGCTGCGGCCGTGGCACGCTTGCCCAACGGCCGCTCGCCCATGGCATACACGAGACTGAGGGCGCCCCCGCAAGCGCAGCGCCCGCAACAATGATGCTGCCCTTGCCGCGGGACGCCGTGACGATGCATGCATGAACAACGCTTCGGATCACGGCCGACGTCGCTGACCATCGCACCTCGTCCCACCAGGCTCAGCGGCGGATGTGCAAATGGCACCAATTGCGGCCGCATTGAAGGGTAAACCTGGTACCCAGCCCATCAGGTCGTGGGCGCGAGCCTCGCGCAGCGCATGCTGCACCTTCACGTCTTCTCCCTCCCAACGGCCGTGCTGCGTGCGCCGAAAAGGGCTGTGCCTACGCGCACGATCGTCGCGCCCTCGAGCACGGCGGCTTCCAGATCGGCGCTCATGCCCATGGACAGGGTGTCGAGGGCGAAGCCCTGCCGGTTGAGTGCCTCCATCAGTGAATGCAGCTGCGCGAAGGGCGCGCGTTGCGCCTGTATGTCCTCGTTCGGAGCCGGGATGCACATGAGCCCACGCAACCGAAGGTTCGGCAGCGCGCCCACGGCCCTGGCCAAGTCCTCCAAGGCCTGCGGCGGCACACCGCTCTTGCTCGCCTCGCCGCTGACGTTAACCTGCAGGCAGATCTGGAGCGGCGCAAGCACATGACCGTCGCGCTCCACGGGACGCTGGGCCGAAAGCCGCTGAGCCACGTGCAGACGGTCCACACTGTGCACCCAGTCGAACTGTGCCGCCACCTCTCGCGTCTTGTTGCTCTGCAGCGGGCCGATGAAATGCCAGCGAAGCCGCGGATGCCTGGTGCGAAGGGCTGCAATCTTGCCCACGCCCTCCTGGACGTAGTTCTCGCCGAAGTCAAGCTGCCCGCAGGCGGCGAGCGCGGCCACGGCATCGGCCGAACATGTTTTCGAAACCGCCAGGAGGCATATCGAGGCCGAATCCCGCCCGGCAATGGCGGCTGCGCGGGCGATGCGGCTGCGCACATCACGCAAACGATTGGCTGGGGTGGATTGGGTCATGGGCAGGCCGGGCAAGGGAGCAAAGCTTTGATCGTTCCGTGGAAACAACACGCGGCACCACGCGATGGGACAAACCTGCGGTGAGGAGGCAGGCTGGCCCGTAATATAAGGAAATTGCCAATCTTGGGGGATTGCAGTGGACATCACGCAACTGCTGGCTTTCAGCGTGAAAAACAACGCATCGGATTTGCACCTGTCGGCCGGACTGCCGCCGATGATCCGGGTGCATGGAGACGTGCGTCGCATCAACGTTGAACCGCTCGAGCACAAAACCGTGCATGCGATGGTGTACGACATCATGAGCGACGTGCAGCGCAAACATTTCGAGGAATATTTCGAGGTTGATTTTTCGTTCGAAATCCCGGGCCTGGCGCGCTTTCGCGTCAATGCCTTCAACCAAAATCGCGGGGCTGGTGCGGTATTCCGGACCATTCCGAGCAAGATCCTTTCCCTGGAAGACCTCAACGCCCCGAAGATCTTCGGTGACCTGGCCTTGAAGCCTCGCGGTCTCGTTCTTGTGACGGGCCCTACAGGCTCGGGCAAGTCGACCACCCTCGCAGCCATGGTCAATCACCTCAATGAGAATGAGTACGCACACATTCTGACGATCGAGGACCCCATCGAGTTCGTGCATGAATCCAAGAAATGCCTCATCAACCAGCGCGAGGTTGGTCCCCACACCCTGAGTTTTTCCAACGCGTTGCGCTCGGCCTTGCGCGAAGACCCCGACTCCATTTTGGTGGGGGAGATGCGCGACCTGGAAACCATACGTCTGGCTCTCACCGCGTCTGAAACCGGGCACCTCGTGTTCGCCACGCTGCACACATCCTCCGCGCCCAAGACCATCGATCGCATCATCGATGTGTTCCCCGCAGCAGAGAAGGACATGGTGCGCGCCATGCTGTCGGAAGCGCTGGTGGCCGTCATCTCGCAGACGCTTTGCAAGGTCAAGGACGGTTCCGGTCGCGTCGCGGCACACGAGATCATGATTGGCACACCGGCCATCCGCAACCTCATTCGCGAAAACAAGGTTGCCCAGATGTACTCCATGATCCAGACGAGCCAAGCTCACGGGATGCAAACGCTGGATCAAAACCTCGCCGACCTGGTGCGCCGTAACGCCATTTCGGCAACGGAGGCACGCACGAAGGCCAAGCAGCCTGAGAATTTCCCCGGCACGTGATTTCTGCCCCACTAGAAAGCTCGCTTCATTTCCCAACCCACCAGCGCCCACGTTGATTCGGGCCCGTCGTTCGCAACCGACCACCATGAAAAAAGTCTTCGAGATGCTGCGCAGGAGTAAGACCGTCGAGCAAAACGGGGACGAAGGCGCGGAATCCCAGTTTTTCACCACGGGTTTCCAGGACGTGGACGATGCCACAGTACCTGTCGTGCACTGGGCCGAGCGCGCCAAGGCTACTGGCGCGCGCAAGTTGGCGCGTCCGGCGCCGGTCAAGCGTCTGAAGGATCTTTGGAGTCGTGACCGCTTCATGGCTGGACTGACCCCTGACGACTTGGAGAAGTGCGCCCGGTATTTCGAGTTCTACGCCGTCGATGCCAACAAGGACCTGATCGAGCAGAACGAGTACGGCGGCTTCATGCTGGTGATGTTGCACGGCGTCGTGGCCGTGGACCGCCAGCAGCCCTGGGGCGAGCGCCTCCGGTTGACGGAGGTCAGGGCTGGCAACGTGCTGGGTGAAATGTCGCTTCTGGATGCCGGCCCACGCTGGTCCTATTGCACGACGCTGAACCCCACAGAGGTTGCGGTACTCGAAGCAGGGGCGCTCGACACCATGATGGAACAGGATCCGGGCTCCGCGGCGCGCCTGATCGGCTCACTCGCGCGCCGTCTGTCTCTGCGCCTGCGCAAGCTCGGTGCAACCTCGCAACCCGCATGATGCACATCTTTCCACGCCGTCCCGATAAGGCCGCATTTGACCAGGGAGCCATCTGATGGAACGCGACCAAGCATCCAAGTTTGTGCAAGATCTGCTGCGTTTGATGGTCAGCCGCGGCGGCTCCGATTTATTCCTTACGGCCGACTTTCCCCCGGCCATCAAGGTCGACGGTCAAGTCAGCAAGATGTCGGCGCAGCCACTGACGCCGCAGCACACCCAGGCACTGGCGCGAGCCATCATGAACGATCGCCAGTCCTCCGACTTCGAACGCACGAAGGAATGCAACTTCGCGATCGCTCCGGCAGGCATTGGCCGGTTTCGCTGCAACGCGTTCATCCAGCAGGGCAACATCGGCTTGGTGCTTCGCCTGATCCCACAGACTCTGCCGACGATCGAAAGTACCGGCCTGCCCCGCGTGCTTGAGGAACTCGCGATGAGCAAGCGCGGCCTCATCATTTTCGTGGGCGCCACGGGCAGCGGCAAAAGCACCTCAATGGCGGCAATGCTGGATTGGCGCAATGAGCACTCCTATGGCCATATCGTCACGGTCGAGGACCCCATTGAATTCGTCCATGCGCACAAGAACTGCATCGTCACCCAGCGGGAGGTTGGCATCGATACGGACACGTGGGAGGCCGCGCTGAAGAACACCTTGCGCCAGGCACCGGACGTCATCCTGATGGGCGAAATCCGTGACCGCGAAACCATGGATCACGCCGTGGCGTTTGCCGAAACAGGGCACCTCGTCCTGGCCACGCTGCATGCAAACAATGCGAACCAGGCACTGGACCGCATCGTCAACTTCTTCCCCGAAGAGCGCCGCAATCAGTTGCTGATGGATTTGTCACTGAATCTCAGGGCCCTCATTTCCCAACGCCTTCTGCCTCGTCAGGACGGACGCGGTCGCATGGCGGCAGTGGAAATCATGATCAATTCCCCACTGATCGCCGATCACATCTTCAAGGGCGAGGTGGGTGAGATCAAGGATGTGATGAAGCGTTCGCGCGAACTCGGCATGCAGACTTTCGATCAAGCCCTCTTCGACCTTTACGAAGGCGGGCATATCAGCTACGAGGATGCTTTGCGCAATGCCGATTCGGTCAACGATCTGCGTCTGCGCATCAAGCTCGATAGCAAGCGCGACCAGCAGGATCCATCCAGCGGAACCGAACATCTGGCCATCGTCTGAAGTCGCATGGGATCGGCTACAAGCCGACCCGGGCAGACCCTTTTTGTCTTTTCTGATCTGAGGCGTACATGAAATTATTTTGGCCCCTGTTGCTCTGCTTGGGTCTTTGCACCACCGCACAGGCCGGCGATCCCGGCCTGACCGAGTCACAAATCCTGATTGGCCAGTCAGCACCGTTCACGGGGCCCGCTGCGCAGCTCGGCATCCGCCTTCGCATGGGCATCGAGGCCTACTTCAAGGCGGTCAATGCCGAAGGCGGGGTCGATGGCAGGCAGCTCAAGCTCGTGAGCCTGGATGACGGCTACGAGCCGACACGCGCCGTGGCCAACACCAAACAATTCATCGGGGGCGACAACCAGGTGTTTGCCCTGCTTGGCTACGTCGGCACACCCACGACCCTGGCGGCAAAGCCCATCATCGACGCGGCAAAGATCCCGCTTGTGGGTCCATTTACCGGAGCCATGGCGCTGCGCGCGCCTGTGGACCGCTACGTTTTCAACATCCGCGCCAGTTACAACGACGAGACCCGACGGATCGTCGACAACTTTCTGTTCCTCGGCCTGAAAAAGGTCGCCGTCTTCTATCAGGACGATGCGTTCGGCAAGGCGGGCCTGTCCGGTGTTGAAGCTGCGCTCGCAGCGCACGGCCTCAAGCCCGTGGCCACCGGCACGGTGCAGCGCAACACGGTGGATATCGCTGCCGCGCTGAAGTCGATTCTGCCCGCCAAGCCCGATCTCATCGTTGAAGTGGGTACCTATACGGAAGCGGCTGCCTTCATCAAGGCGTCGCGCGCGCAAGGCTACGGTGGACAGTTCGCGAACGTCAGCTTTGTTGGCTCCGAAGCCCTTGCCAAGGCGCTCGGCCCTGAGGGCGATGGGGTGATGATCACCCAGGTTGTGCCCTTCCCTTATTCCGGGGCCACCGCGATCGTGCGTGAGTACCAGGCTCGCATGATGACAGCGGGGCATAAAGACGACTACGACTTCACAAGCCTGGAAGGGTATATTGATGCCAAGGTGCTGGTCCAGGCCCTGCGTAAGGCCGGACATACGCCAACCCGCACCTCCTTCATCGATGCGCTCAACGCCATGAGCGCCGACGATCTGGGCGGCTTCATGGTGCACTTTTCCCCCACTGACCATGCCGGCTCAGCGTATGTGGATGTGACGAGCATCACCAAGAGCGGCACATTCAGGCATTGAACAAATGCCCGCGCATTCCCCTTCCTCGCCCGGCCCGACGCACAGCGTCGCTCAGGCGAAGCCGTCCGGGCAGGAGGAAATCAAGCGGGCGGGTTTCGCTTGTTGTTCCTCGCCAGGCTGGATAAAATAATGGGCTATCCATTTAGCTCCACAAGGCGGACAATGGTCAGATGTTTGATGTCAGCCCCGTAGCTGGTCGCGATTACCCGAAGACTTGGGTGCAATTTGAAGAGTGGTTCGCGACCGAAGACGCGTGTGTTGCCTACCTCGAGAAATTGAGGTGGCCGGGGGGATTTTGCTGCCCTGCATGCGGCGTGATGGACTCACCCGTTCGCGCGAGCCGGCGCCGATTGGTCTGCAGATCCTGTGCGCACCAGAGCAGTGTGACGGCGGGCACCATCTTTGACAAGACCCGCACGCCCCTGCGGGTTTGGTTCGCCGCCGCTTGGCACATCACGAGTCAGAAGCATGGCGTGAGCGCTCTCGGACTGCAGCGGGTGCTTGGCTTGAGCAGCTACCAGACGGCCTGGGCGATGTTGCACCGATTCCGGCGCGCGATGGTCCGCCCGCAACGCGACAAGCTCGCCGGAACGGTTGAAGTTGACGAGGCCTATCTGGCCCTGAGCCGAAACCCCCGCGTGAAGTCTGGCAAGGCGCGCTCCAAGGCGCACAAAACGTCCCATCTGGTCGCCATTGCGGTGGCCGTTGAAGTGCACGATCCCAAGGGCTTTGGCCGCATCCGGATTCACCGCGTGCAGGGTCCAACCATCGGCGCCTTGATCCCGTTCGTGCGCGAAAACGTCATGCCAGGCGCAACGATCCGCACTGACGGATCGGCGATCTACGGGCCACTTCAGGAAGGCGGATTCGCTCATGAACCGCTCGTCCAACTCGGCTCGAAGATCCCTGCGCACGTGTCCTTGCCGGGGGTCCATCGCGTCATTTCGTTGCTCAAACGCTGGTTGCTTGGCACCCATCAGGGAGCCGTCGATCCGCGACACGTGGACTATTACCTCGACGAATTTGCGTTCCGCTTCAACCGACGCTCATCACGATCACGAGGCATGATGTTCTACCGGCTATTGCAGCAATCGGCCGCCACAACGCCGGCGACCTACGTCAACATACGGGACAACGTGCACTCGGAACCGGCCGCCAACCGGTTTGCTCGACCTGTGGAGCTAAATGGATAGCCCATATAAAATACCAGTCTGAAACGGCGCAAAGTCACGCTCAAGCTGTATCCCAATGCCGCGCAGATGGCGCGGCTGGAGGCGCGGGCACGGCTGCACTGCGAGTTGTACAACGCGCCGCTCGAAGAGCGCATCGACGCCTGGCACAAGGCCAGGAAGTCCATCTCTTACGACGAGCAGCAGAACGTCCTGCCGCAGATCAAGGCGGATCGGCCTGAGCTCAACGAACTCGGCAGCCACGCCTTGCAGCAGACGCTGCGGCGGCTGGATCTCGCCTTCCAGTCGTTCTTTCGCCGGGTCAAAGCTGGTCAAACGCCTGGATTCCCGCGGTTCAAGGCCGCGAAGCGGTTCGCGGGCTTTGCCTATCCCGACCCGGCTGGCTGGAAGCTCATGCAGCACGGCGGTCGTGGTGCCACGCTGCGCATTGGCAGTGGCGAGGCTGCGATGTCCATTCGGGCGCGCGGCCGGCACCGCTTCGGCGATCAGGCAAAACCCAACGACATCACCCTCACGCGCAAAGGTGGTGGGTGGTTCGTGTCGGTGACGCTGCGCGTGCCCGAGTCGGCCTGTGCGCGGCAGCGCACCGCCGATCTACGCCGTGGCGTGGACTTCGGGATCAACGACTGGGCGACGTTCGATGATGGACGGACCATCGATAACCCGCGCTGGGTGCGCGAGGAACTGCCGCGCCTTGCCGCGCTGCAGCGGCAGCGCGCCAGGAAGAAGAACGGATCGTTGCGCTTCAAACGGCTCGGGCGTCGCATCGCACAACTGCACGACCGGATTTCCAATCTGCGCCGGGACTTCGTGCACAAGGAAACAACCAGGATGGTGCGGCAATGCGCCGTCCTGGCCACCGAACAACTCGCACCGAAGAACATGAGCCGCAGCACACGCGGCACGGTGGAGACACCGGGCCGTCGCGTGCGGCAGAAGGCCGGACTCAACCGGGAGATTCTCTCGGCGGGGTTCGGCATGGCGCATCCGATGCTCGCGTACAAAGCGGAAGAAGCTGGTACGCGACTGCATCTGAGCAATACGCGCCAGCTCAAACCGTCGCAGCGGTGCTCCGCCTGTTGGGAGATCGTGCCCAAGACGCTGAGCCAACGCATGCATGTGTGCCCGTGCGGGCACACGGCGCCGCGCGACCAGAACAGCGCAATGGTGGTTCTCATCGACGCGCACAACACGCGGGACACGCCTGGCACGGGCGTGGCGGCGAGACCCAAACCTCTGCCACGGCAACGGGGCAAGTCCAGGTCTGTGACCCGCGAAACCCCCGCTACAACGCCATGCGTTGAGCGGCGGGAGGGTTCATCACAAGCCCCCTCCGGAGCGGTTCGTTGATGCGATCAGCGGGCCAATGCGGTATGCCAAGACTCCAAAGGGCCACGTTGAGATCCGCGGACGCAGCCGATTATTGAGCCGCCCACTGCGCAACGTCCTGCTCTGCGTGAATGGGGATCGGAACTCCATGTCCTTGCATACACTTGCGCATGCCTGCGGCGCATCGGCAGACGCGCTGCGGCAGCTTCAAGAGCTAGGGCTGATCACCGCCGAGGACCAGTCGGCCGCTGCCACCAAGCCCGTTTGGAATTCGACAAAGGGGCAAAGCGAGCCTGCATCCGATGCGCAGGGCCCCGACACCCTGCGGCCGATCGAACTGGGCGCCGACACCCTGAGCGCCTCCAGCGATGACTACCTGCGCTTACATGCGCATATGGAGACGCCAGGCAGCAATCGTGCCCGTGAGCTGCTGCATGACCTCTCGGCTTGACGAAGCCGGGCAACAGCAGTGGCTCTCAACGGGTGCCGAAAAACCAAGTGCACACCGCGATCGACGCCACGATCCCGGCCAGGTCCGCCAGCAGCGCGCAGCCCACGGTGTGCCGCACCCGGCGGATGCCCACGGCGCCGTAATACACAGCCAGCACGTAGAACGTCGTCTCGGTGCTGCCCTGCATGGTGGCGGCGGTAAGAGCGGGGAAACTGTCGACTCCATAATGCTGCATCGTCTCGATGAGCATCGCGCGCGCGGCGCTTCCGGAAAGTGGCTTGACCAGCGCTGTGGGCAGTGCCGCGACGAAATCTGTATTGAGCCCCACGCCCTTCACTACCCAGCGGATGCCGTCAATCGCATAGCCCAGAGCCCCCGAGGCACGCAACACGCCAACGGCACACAGCATCGCCACGAGGTAGGGCAGCAAGTCACGCGCCACGTCGAATCCCTGCTTGGCACCCTCGATAAAGGCCTCATAAACCGGTACGCGCTTAATGGCCCCGGCGAGCAAGAAGACAATGATGACGCCAAACAGCGCCAAGTTGCCAACCAACGATGACGCGTTGGCAAGCGTCGCCGCCGATAGCGTGCCCAGAAACGCGAGCAGTCCTCCCAGCAGCAGCGCAACGGCAGCCATATAGGCCAGCGCCACCGGATCCCAAAGCTTGAGGCGCTGCATAAAGGCCACGCTTAGAAGCCCCACCAGAGTGGAGGCGCTGGTGGCCAGCAGAATGGGCAGGAACACCAACGTCGGGTCGGCCGCCCCCTGCTGCGCACGGTACATGAAGATGCTTACTGGCAGCAGCGTCAGGGACGAGGCGTTGAGCACCAGGAAAAGGATCTGTGCATTGCTCGCCGTGTCGCTACTGGGATTGAGCGTTTGGAGCTCGCGCATTGCACGCAGCCCGACCGGTGTGGCGGCGTTGTCAAGACCGAGCACGTTGGCGGCAAAGTTCAGCGTGATGAGGCCGATAGCCGGATGGCCATCGGGAACCTCAGGCATCAGACGCCTGAACAGCGGCCCAAGCGCACGCGCAAGTGCGGTGACGAGTCCGGCCCGCTCGGCAATGCGCAGAAGCCCCATCCAAAGCGTGAGCGTGCCGAACAACAGCAGCATCACATCAACCGAAAGTTTCGCCATCGAGAAAAGGCTCCCAACGATGGCCGCGAACACCGCCGGGTCGCCACCCAGCAACCAGCGGGCCAGAGCTGCCACCGCTGCCGCAAGAAAAAAGCCGAGCCAGAGACGGTTGAGCATAAAGGGGCGCGTGCCGATCAAAACGGGTCACGCCATGGTAGAGCTTCGCACTGCGCGAGGGTACCGCGAGCACTGGCCAAGCATGAAGACGATCGCTCCCCCGAGATCCCTCGCGGCGACGCACCGAGCCGACGGCCGCTCTCGCCTCGCCTGCATCAGCTTGGGATCATCGCAACCACACGCGTGGCCCCGCGTGTACCGCTTGCGCTCACCCGCTGGGGAGACCGAGGGGAAGCCTCAGCCCCGGGCCGATAACAGCCCGCCGCACCGATCCGCGACACCCCTGAAACGAAGGCTGCGTCCCACGCTGGCGAATGTTCCTTCTGGGTGTCGTCAATTGCCCTTTGCGGGTTAGCGACGTATCGGCTTGCGCTTGGGCGCAGCAGGCTTGGTGCTCCCCGCACGAGTGCTCGCACGCAGGGTCGGCCGCCCCGATCCCGCCACGGGTTTTGCGCGTGTGGCGCCCTCGACCGGAAGGGCCTTTGAACCCTCCCCGACTGCGCTGAGCTTCAGCTGGTGGCCCAGCACCCAGGTTTTCTGGAGGGTCCGCATGACATCCCGAGGCATGCCCGCGGGCAGATCCACAAGGCTGTATTGGTCGCGAATGGCGATATTGCCAATATGCTTGTTATCCAGCCCGGCCTCGTTGGCGATGGCGCCCACCAAATTGCGTACTTCCACGCCATGCGCTCGACCCACTTCCACGCGGTAGGTTTCGAAGGCCATCGCGCCAGGTATTGGCTTAGCTCGGCGTGGCGCAGGACGTGCGGCCCGGACATCGTCCGGCTCGTGCACCGCATGCGCCTTCTCAAGACGTGCCTCGAGCACTCGCTGTTCCAGTTCGCCGAGTGCTGCGTCGGCAATGTCGGTGAGACCCCGAGGCTTGGCGCGCGCTGGTTTGGGCTCGCGCGTTGGAAACCTCACACGATCGTCTCCATGCACCTCGCGCTCGAAGCTCTTCGTGTGTTGCGCACGCGCCGCTGGGCCTGCAGAGCGCTCCCGGGCGCGGGCGCCCATGCCTTCGCTGCTCAGGGCAGATGTGGATTCCGAGCCGGGCGCAAGCAGAAGCGGCTTGCCACCTTGCACCATGCGGGCAAGCGCCGCAGCGATCTCGATCGCCGGAACGTCATGCTCCTGTTCATAGCGCTCGATCAAGCTCTGAAACTGTTCAAGCCCTTCTTGTTCGCGCGCCTCGGTAATGCGATCCAGGAAACGGGCAATGCGCTTATTGTTGACATCCTGTGTGCTCGGCAACTGCATCGGAGTGATGGGCTGACGCGTTGCCCGCTCGATCGCGCTCAATAAATGCCGCTCGCGCGGCGTCACGAACAAGATGGCCTGCCCGCTGCGCCCGGCCCTTCCGGTGCGGCCAATGCGATGCACGTAGCTCTCCGTGTCTGTGGGAATGTCGTAATTCACCACATGGCTGATGCGATCCACATCCAATCCGCGCGCGGCCACGTCGGTGGCCACAAGAATGTCGATCTGCCCGTCCTTCAGGCGCTGCACGGTGCGCTCGCGCTGGGCCTGGAGAATATCGCCGTTGAGGGCCGCCGTCGAAAAACCGCGAGCCCCAAGCTTTTCGGCCAGTTCCTCGGTGGCCAGCTTGGTCCGGGCGAAAACGATCATGCCATCGAAGGTTTCGACCTCCAGAATGCGCGTGAGCGCGTCAAGCTTGTGCAGGCCGCTGACCATCCAATAACGCTGCTGGACCTGTGTGGCGGTACTCGTTTTGGCCTTGATCGTGATTTCCGCAGGCGTGCGCAAATGGGTGCTGGCAATGCGCCGGATCGCCTGCGGCATGGTCGCCGAGAACAGGGCCACTTGGCGCGTTGGCGGGGTCCGCTTCAGGATGGATTCAACGTCGTCGATGAAACCCATGCGCAGCATTTCGTCCGCTTCATCCAACACCATATGCGCCAAACCATCGAGCTTGAGCGTGCCGCGCTCCAAGTGGTCGATGATGCGCCCGGGCGTGCCCACCACCACGTGTGCACCCCGCTTGAGCGCGGCCAGTTGCGGCACATAGCTCTGGCCGCCATAGATTGGCAGAACATGAAAGCCTGGAAGGTGCGTGGCGTAGCTGGAAAACGCCTCGGCCACCTGGATGGCAAGTTCACGCGTCGGTGCCAGCACCAGCGCCTGCGGGTACTTGCGGGCGACATCAATGCGAGCAAGGATTGGAAGAGCGAACGCCGCTGTCTTTCCGGTTCCGGTCTGGGCCTGGCCGACCAGATCGCGGCCTTCCAGGAGGATCGGTATCGTGGCTGCCTGGATGGGCGATGGCGTCTCGTAACCCACGTCGCGGAGCGCCGCAAGGAGATACTCGGGGAGGCCCAAGTCGGCGAAGGATGCGGGCTGGCTTTCGGGTGCTGGGCTTGACATGGCTATGATGAATTTGGAGTCGGTTTCACGTTCGGAAACCCGCTGTGATGGGAATTGGGCTATGCCCCTGCCGCAATTGTGCGCCAGACCCGGTTGCCGTTGAACCTGCCTGACTGCGCTGGACCCTGCGTGGCCCCCAACCGCCCACTTTTTCCGCACAATAGCAGCTTATCGGCGCTTTGCATTGCCCTGAACGCACAAGCGCACCGTCCACGTTTCGTATTTCCGCACGAATGCAAAGGCACACCATGGACTCGCCATCTGTCTCCTCTTCGCTGCCTCGCGTCGTCATCGTTGGTGGCGGCGCGGGCGGGCTCGAACTCGCCACACGTTTGGGTAACACCCTGGGCCGGCACGGCCGTGCCGAAATTACGCTCATCGAGCGAGGACGCAGCCATCTTTGGAAGCCTCTGCTGCACCAGGCAGCCGCCGGAACACTGGACATTGACGACAACGAACTGAACTACCTTGCGCAGTCCACCTGGCATCATTTCAAGTACCGTCTGGGCGCAATGGAAGGCCTGGACCGGGCGGGCCGGCGCGTGTTGGTTGCACCGACCCTGGACGATGACGGACGCGAGATTGTGCCCCGGCGCAGCTTCGACTACGACATTCTGGTCATCGCTGTGGGAAGCCAGAACAATGACTTTGGCACCCCTGGCGCCGCGGAATACGCCATCGCACTCGACACACCGGAAGACGCACGACGGTTTCACAAGCGCCTCGTCAATGCCTGCATTGCGGCGAACACGCAGGATGGTCCGCTACGCCCGGAGCAGCTCAAAGTGGTCGCCATCGGCGCGGGCGCCACTGGCGTAGAACTGGTAGCCGAGCTCCACAATTCCACCCGGGTACTGGCCGCCTACGGGTTGGACCGCATCGATCCAGAGCGCGATGTCCGGCTGAGCCTGGTGGAGGCTGCCCCGCGTATCCTTCCGGCCTTGTCCGAGCGCCTGTCTGCGGCGGCGGCAGCTGAGCTTGCCAAGCTCGGGGTACAAATGCACACGGGCAAGCGCGTCACCGCAGTCACGGCAACCGGCGTGCACACGGCCGATGGAGACTTTCTGCCCGCCGAGCTGGTGGTATGGGCCGCGGGCGTCAAAGCCCCTGACTTCTTGCGCGATATCGATGGCCTGGAAACCAACCGCACCAACCAACTCATCGTATTGCCCACTTTGCAGACGACGCATGATGCCCGGATCTTTGCCATGGGCGACTGTGCAGCCTGCCCTTGGGAAGGGCATGCTGGCAACGTGCCCCCAAGAGCGCAGGCGGCGCACCAGCAGGCAAGTCTTCTCGTGCACCAGGTGCCTCGCCTATTAGCCGGCAAACCATTGCACGCTTTTCGTTACCGGGACTTTGGTTCGCTGGTTTCACTGGGCGAGCACAGCACTGTTGGAAGCCTCATGGGTGGATTGTCCAAGGGCAGCATGTTCATTGAAGGCCACTTTGCCCGGTTCATCTACTGGTTGCTCTACCGCATGCATTTGCATGCGCTCCATGGTTTCTGGAAGACGGTGTTTCTCACACTTGCGCGCATCATTTCGCGCACGACTGAGCCCAGGATCAAGTTGCACTAAGCCGTGGCAACGGACGATTTTGCGCTTGAGCTCCTGGCGTCGACCCCCTTTGACGATGCCGAGCCGGACCCGATCTCGAATGGGCACGATGCACGCGACGGGCAAAAAAATGCCAAGCAGAAGCTTGGCCAAGGGGGGAGGAGACAACAACCGGCACGTGACCGGCGAGATCATTCTTAATCTTTTTTCTCGCCTTCTTGTTTCGTCTTTTCCTGCGCTTTTTCGGGTGCGGAGGCACTGCTCTTGGCCCCCTGCTGAGCGACAGTTATGGCTTGTGCGGCAGTCTCGGCCGGCATCCCGGCGGCATGAGCCTGGCCCCACATCATGGAGGCAGCCAATAGCAGGGCGGCGCTCAGTCCAAATGCGAAAGTCCAGAGTTTCTTTGAGAAAGAAGGTTGCATGGGTTCGTCCTTTATCTTGGGCTATCTGATCCAGGATTGGAGGGATGGATCTTCCTGCGGCACCCTATACAAGCACATTGCGTGCCAGCCTTCTTTTTTTTGCAAAATCAATAACTTATTGACCTCTATGCGAGCCAACTGGCGTTAGTGCATTGCGAGATGCCATTTGAGCTCTCTGAACGTCGCCTCAACCCGACGCTTTGCGCCGACATTTCGCAAGCGACTGTTTTTGCAGGTCTATTTTGTCGCTTTTGAACGACATCGATGGCTTGCTATTCGCTGGTCTTGAACAGCGCCGGTGAAAGTGCGTGCTTTTGCAACAGCCGGTAGAACTCGGTACGGTTGCGCTGGGCAAGCCGCGCCGCCTCCGTGACCTGGCCGCCGGTCAGTTTCATCAGATTGACCAGATATTCACGCTCGAAACGGTCCTTGGCCTCTGCATAGCTCAGGATTTCCGTCGGCTTATTGCGCAGTGCGCGCGCCACGAGCGCCGCGGGAATGCGTACCGTGGTGCACAGCGCACAGCACTGCTCGACGACGTTCATCAACTGCCTGATGTTGCCTGGCCAGTCGGCGCGCATCAGCAGGTCCAGCGCCTCGGGCGCAAAGCCGACGATGCGACGTCCATGCTTGGGAGCCAGTTTTTCCACGAAGTGCTGCGCAAGCGGACCAATATCCTCGCGGCGTTCGCGCAAGGGGGGAATATGCAGGTTGACGACGTTGAGCCGGTAGTACAAGTCTTCGCGGAATTGCTGCTGCCGGATGGCCTCTTCCAGATCGCGGTGCGTGGCCGAGACAATGCGCACGTCCACGGCGACGGATTGGCCGGAGCCCACTGGTCGAACCTCACGCTCCTGCAGCACACGCAGCAGCTTGGCCTGCAGCGCCAGCGGCATGTCTCCGATTTCGTCCAAAAAGACCGTACCGCCCTGCGCCGTCTGGAACAAGCCCTTGCGCGCCGAATCAGCCCCGGTGAAGGCTCCCTTGGCATGACCAAAGAGCTCGGATTCGAGCAGCGCCTCAGGAATGGCGGCGCAATTGATGGCTACGAACGGTCCGCGCCTCCGTGGACTCGCCTGGTGCACAGCGCTCGCCAGCATCTCCTTGCCCGTTCCCGACTCGCCCTGAATCAACACACTGGCTTCGCTTGCCGCCACGAGCGCCACCTCGTCAAGCAGCGCGTTCATCAGCGGACTTGCGGTGACGATTTCTGGGAACCGCTGCTTCGCCGGCTTGCCCACCACGGGGCTACCGGTGCCGACCGCGCGCGCCAGCAAAGCAAGCAACTCGGAGGCTTCGAAGGGCTTGGTGAGGTAGCCAAAGACACCACTCTGGGCGGCTGCCACCGCGTCCGGAATGGTGCCGTGAGCGGTGAGAATGATGACGGGCAGTGACGGGTCTGTGGCGTGGATGCGCTCGAACAGCGCCATGCCGTCCATCCCCTGCATGCGCAGATCCGTGATGACAGCTCGTGGACGCGCCACAGCCAACCGAGCCAGCGCCTCCTCAGCACTGGCCACGGGCACAGGCTTGTAACCGGCCGACTGAAGCCGCATGCCCAGAAGGCGCAAAAGATCGGCGTCATCATCGACCACAAGAACGCTTGGGGCAGCCGTGCTCATGAGGCTTCGCGCTCAAGCCTGGGCGAAATCGCCCGGCCCGGATCCTGTTCGGAGGGCACTTTCTGGGCCCGAAAATCGCTCATTTCGTCTTTCCTGGCCTGCTTTGCGTTCGATCCTGCAATTCCACCTCCAAATTCTTGATCTGACCAATCTTGTCTTGAAGATCCGCCACCTGCTTGTTGGCGCGCGCGAGCTCCGTGCGCAACTGAGCCAACTCCAGGGTCTGCCGGCTCAGTCGCTGGATCACCCGAATAAACTGAATCGAGGCCGGGTCCTCGGTCTGCGCATCCAGCTTACGGAGCAAATCCTGTGCCTGAGTGGCCTCCTCAGTGGTGGGGGCAGCACGGGCTATCAGCAAATACGCCAATTTGAGCTTGTCGGCGGGAGTGCGCTGAGCACCGAGCGCCTGCAATCGCTGCATTTCCGCATTGGCTGCAGGCTGCGATTCGACGGCAATTTTCCGCAAAGTGTCGCCAATCCACGCCATGCTTAACGGTTCGGGCTTGAAGACGGACTGTAATGCCGTGATGGGCGAGGAAGTGGGCTGCGCTTTGGACGGCGCAGCGGGTACCGCGGCGCTTGCGTGCGGCGGATACGCGGCGTCAGGCCGGGCGGGCTGCTGCAATGGAGCGCAACCTGCCAGCGCGCCCAACGTGCTGACGAGCACAAGCCGCCTGAGCAGGAATTCGGTTGGATGTCTCATGACGCCTCGGTCAATAACATGTGCATCGGCCCCTCAGCTCTTGTCATCGGAGGGCTGTGTCGAAACCCAGTCGGAAGACGACTCGGGATCGCCCTCGAGTGCGCCGGCTGCTTCATTCTGGTCGGCATTCGCGGCACCCGCCACCGCATGCGCCTTGCTTTGCGCGGCACTCAGATCGGGGCGAAGCGGCAGGTGCACGCAAAAGCAAGCGCCACCATCCTCCTGGGTCCGACAAAGCTCAATGTCACCGCCATGCAATTGGGCATATTCCCGCGCAATGGCCAGGCCCAGACCACTACCGGGCGCGGCCGCGGGTGGCTGCCGGCTGCCCTGGAAAAAGGGCTTGAAGAGGTGAGCCCGATCCTCTTGGGCCACGCCCGGGCCTTGGTCGCACACAATCACCTCCACCGCCTGCTTTGCGCCCCGCACTGTGATGGCAATGACGCCGTTCACAGGACTGAAACGCATGGCGTTGATCAGCAGGTTTTCAAACAGGGTATCGAGCTTTCCACGGTCGGCTTGTAAAAGGGGGGCGCTGCCCTCACGCTGCACGCGAAGCCGCTTGGCTCGCCGCGCCAAGTCATTGCGCAGCACGAGCGCGTCAAGAAGCGCAGCCAGATCCACTCCCCCCGAGACCAGCGGATCAAGCTGTCGCTGTGCACGGCTGTAGCCGATGAGGTTCTCGATTCGCTGCTGAAGGTCCCGTGCGTTACCGCGCATGATTTGTGTAATTTCGCGCTGCTGCGCGGTCAGCTTTCCGCCCACGCCGTCGGCCAGCAGCTCCACGCCCTCGCGCAGAGATGCCAGCGGCGTCTTGAGCTCGTGCGAAACGTGGCGCAGGAAGCGCAGCTTCTGCTCATCCAGCTCGCGCAGGCGCAGGCGCAGCCAGTCAAGCTGCTGACCGAGAAATACAAGATCGACTGGGCCCTGCACGCGTGGCTGAGGCTGCAGGTCGCCAGCACCCAGCCGGCGAATGGCCTGGTCAATCTGCCGCACCGGACGTGACAACAACCAGGAAAAGAGTGCCGCAATCAAAACGGACAAGAGGACGGCGGCTGCCGCCTGACTGAGTAATACCGTGCGCAAGGTCTGGGCCCGGCGCGTGAGCGCGGCAACTTGGCTGTCCACCATGGCGTTGCCTGCTACCGTCACCTGATCGGCCAGGCGACTCAAGGCCGCAAATTCCGTCGCGAAGGAATCGAAACGCCGCAGACCGACATTGGTGGGGTCGTTCAATTGCGAATACAAGACCTTTTCCCTCTGGTCTATCGTATTGATCCGACTGCTGTTGGAAGGACCAAACGGCAATGCGCGTAGCGTCTGCAGCGCATGATCGACGGCCTCGTGCGCATCACGCATACCTGCACGCAATTGCGGATCCTGCAACACATAAAACTGGCCTGCTGCGCGCTGCAGTGTGGAGATGTCTTCGGCGAGTTGCCGTGTGGTGCGCGTCACCTGCACGGTAATCGCGATAGCTGAGCGCGTCTGTGCCGCCAAGCGCTCCTGAACGTAGGCGGTATAGCCCATGCCCAGCAAAAGCGGCAGCGTGACGAGCGCAAAACCCACCAGAAGCAGGCTGGAAAAGGAGCGCGGATAGGGCAGACGCATGGCAGCTGAATGGCGCGAGAAAGACGCAAATCGAAACTCGCCGCATTATGCTGCCACGTGGCGACGCAAGTTTGCATGCGTCAGATTGGCGTGCAGCACTGCATCCAGCCGTTGCTCGTTCCCACCTTCCGCCTCAGGACGCGACCCTCCTGCCCGCCTGGTGTGCGGGCAGGAGTTGGCCCACACGCAACGACTAGGGCGTAAATCCTTCCAGGACCGACTTCCCCGCTCCATCCTGCCCGAGCGCACGCGCCAGCCAAGGAAGCACGCTTTCCAGGCTCTTTTGCAAGCCGAAGGGTGGATTGATGACGAACATGCCACTGCCCATCAGGCCGTATCCATCTGCGCGTGGAGCGCTGGTGGTGAGTTGGGCATGCAGCCAACTGGCTGGCGCCATGGCCTTAAGACGCTTGGGCAAGCGGATGGCTTCAAGACTTTGCAGTTGCGGGTACCAAACGCAGTACACACCGGTAGCGAAGCGCATGACGGCGTCGCGCAAGGCGGCCACGAGTTGCCCGTAGTCGCTGTCGAGTTCATACGATGGATCAAACAGTACGACACCGCGCCGCGTAGGCGGGGGTAATAAAGCCTTGAGCCCAGAAAATCCGTCGCTGTTGCGAACTTCGACGTGGGGCTGCTGGCCCCACGTCGCGTTGAGCATACGAAAATCTGTTGTGTGCAACTCGAACAGCCGCATGCGATCTTGCGGGCGCAGCACCATGCTCGCCAATGCGGGCGACCCGGGATAAATGCGCAGGTCGCCGTCGGCATTGAACTCGCGGATGCGCTGCACATAGGCTGCAACGGGCCGTGGCAGATCCCTGCGGCCCCAAAGCAAACCAATGCCCGTCTGGTATTCGGCCAGTCGCTGCGCCATGCGCTCGGCAAGTTTGTAGCTTCCCGCCCCGGCATGGGTGTCGATGTACCAGTAGCCCTTTTCTTTTGCGCCCATGCGCTCAAGAACGCCAAGCAGGACAATGTGTTTGAGAACGTCGGCTGCGTTGCCGGCGTGGAAGGCGTGTCGATAGGCGAGCATCGCGAAGTTCGAGTGTGGGATCCCGAACTGTAGCGCGTGGGAATGTGCAACTGTCCGGCAAGGTCCAGCCAATCCCCACCTGCGCGGCGCGCCGTTAATTGCGTTGCGTCCCCTGGGGCTGGACGTCGAACGCCGCCACACGAAGCGTGTGGCGCGGGGATCCTACGCGCGCTGAGCCGAGGCCCGCAAAGGGCCGCGTGCCGACGACAGGCAGATCACGTTTCCAGCAATCGAAAAGTCGGAAAGGGGGCGGCGATGGGCTTTCTTGCCCTTGGCGAGCCGTACTCGGGCGCCTTGCGCACGCTGGCACATCGGCCTTTCGTCCCGTTCATCCGCACGTGGGACGAAAGCCCCCTCGTGGTTCGGTCGCTGCTGTGCGCTGCCTTCGCGTGCGGGGCCGCGCATCACGATCGTGGAAAGTCAAAGTCGCGCATGATCTCAGGCGCCGCGCCAACAATACCCTCATTTCCCAGGCGCCAGCGAACAGTGCCCGGCGTCGGGTGCCGGGCCGTTTCCGAGAGCCAGAGGGGGCGGTTCGGCAAATCGTTGGTGCGGGGCGCTCGTGCGCCAGTCCAGCACGATCAGCGCCAATAACACGGCCCATAGGGCACAGGCAGCCCATGATTTTTTGCACGGAAGTTTCATCGCGCGAACTGCCGTCAACCTTGGATGCTCAGACGCCTGCGCAGGCGCACACCCAGCACACTGCCGAGGAACGCGCAGCCAAACCAAACCCAGCCATGCAAGCTGCCGGTTGCGATCCCGGAGAAATAGGCCCCCACGTTGCAGCCAAAGGCGAGCCGCGAACTGTATCCAAGTGCCAACCCGGCCAACACGGAGGCGGCCCATGCTCGCGCTGTCAATCTCGCACGGGCGTAAGCCTTGCTCCTCCAGCGAGCGGCGATGAGCGCCCCCAGAAGCAGCCCAAGATCCGTGATGCTGGTGTTGTCGGCCAACACGCTGGCGTGGAGCTGTGCCTGTTGGGCTGGCAGACCCCAGAAGGCGTTGTGACGCAGATCCACACCGAGTGCCTGCACGATCTTGCCACCCCATAGCCCCAACCCGTAGACGATACCCCAGGGTTGACCTGCCACCACCAGATTGGCTGCACCCAAAAGACCTAATGCCACGGCCGCGACCCAAACCGCCCCACCCTGCCAACGCGATGGCTGACCTGAGCGCAACCGCCAGAGCAACGCCGCCAACGCGGCGAGCGCACTGAGTTGCACGGTCAAAGTTTGCCACACGCCCATCACCTTCACGAGATCCACCGGCGGTAGAGCGCCCAGAGCCAGCCAAGCTGGCAGCTGCGCTGCACCAAAGAAACTGCCAAACACGAAAGCCGGGAACACCGCGAGGCTTACTGGATGGCCCGCCCCCGCCTTGTACAGTGTGCCCGAGCCACAGCCATCGGCGACTTGCATGGCCGCGCCAAACACGAAGGCGCCGACCAAAAGACTGATGGAAAGCGGCCCATCGGCGCCTTGCAGCTCCGGGTGGGTGCCCAGCAGCGGCACGCTGAATACCATCGCAACGGCAATGCCCACGAACTGCGCCCACAGGCCCTTGGGGTCTCGATCGGTGATCCACACCCTCCAACCGGTGGTGAAACCAAACGCCGCGGCAGACAGCGCGAGTCCATACCCGACACCGATACACCACAGGAGTCCCTGACGCCAGCCAACCAGCCAGGTGGTGATGCCAAACCCTGCAAACGCTGCGCCCAGTAGCAGGACTCGCCGACCCCATGCGGACGCACTGGGCGCTTCATGCGCCCGACGGGGGAAATCGGCCGGGGAGCCCGTTTCGAAAGCCGTATTCAATGTGCTTGCCAAATCTGTCTGAGCTGTGCCCATAGCTGTTCGCTACGCGTGGGGACATGGACCATGGGCTCATCGGCGCGCGACCAGTCCACCATGGAGCCAGGGTAAAGCCTAACGTTCGGCACATGCAACAGCTGCGACAGGACGAACCAGTTTGTGGCAGCCCAGTGTCCTGTGTTGCAAAACGAGACGATCGGCTCGACACCCTCCGGCTGCGGCAAGCCGGCAGCAATGCGCTTCAGCACTGCCATGGGTGGAAGTTCGCCGGAGCCGCGTGGAAACCAGCGCGCATTGTCGAAATTCAATGCGCCAGGCAGGGTGCCAGGCTCAAGCGCTGCCGGCGCCTTGGCTTTACCGAGGTAAAACGCAGCCGGGCGCGCATCCAGCAACAGCACGCCGCGCGGATCATGCACCGCCTGCGCCACTTGTTTACGGCTGGCCAGAATCGATGAATCCAGGCGCGGGACAAACGCCGAGGGCGTCACTTGCGCAGCCTGGCGTGTGACGCCAAGACCGGCCCGCGTCCACGCAAGCATTCCGCCATTGAGGATCGCCAGATGCGACACTCCGAGCCATTTGAGCGTCCAGTACACGCGGGCCGGAGCGCCGAAGTCGCTCGGGCTGCCGCCGTCAGCCACCAGCACCACGCGAGTTCGCGAGTCGATGCCGAGCCGCCGCAGCAGCGCGGTGTAATCTGCGACCGCCAGCAACTGGCCCGGGTCATCCGCGGGACCGCGCCAAGAAGAATACGGCGCCCACAGCGCGCCCGAAATGTGGCCGGCAGCATAGGTCGATGAGCCGCCATCATCTTCGCGTATGTCCACCACACGCACCTGAGGCAGGACCGCATGCAGTTGAGCGGGCGTGAGTAGTGGGCCAAACGTGGCGCGGGCCGCCGGGATCGTGTCCAGACCAACGCCTGGTGAAGTCATGGCGCTCGCGCTTTGACTTAAGGCCCAAGCGGCCAGCAGCCAGAAGAGCACGATGCCAATCTTGAGACGTTCCCACAGTCTGCCAAACGCTTGGGCTGGACGGACGGAGGAGCGCAATGGGGCGCGGTGCTTCTTGCGAACTTCGGATGTTAGGGGGTTCATGGCCGCCATTGTGAGCAATGCCGGATCCCATCGGAAATACAGTTTCGCCATACGCATAGAACTGTCGGATATAAAGGGTCCGCCAACACCCACACCGCGCCTTACAAGCCACAACCAGCCCAGCGTGAAGCCTGAGCAGGCTGCGGCAAGGCGCAGCGCAAGCTCCCGCGCCACACCAGGGGCGGCAGCAACCAACGCAAGCCCACGCGACGCATCGAGGCGCCAGCACGAGAAAAGCGAACACTGGGACTTCGCGTACCCGCCCAGGCATGCCCTCGTTGCCAAACCGTGCCCGCTGCTCGACGTGAGCCGTCAGGGGCGCTGCGTGCTGCAAAGCTGTGGTCGCCGTCCCAGCGGATCGCACCGTGCAGGAATGTGCCGCATACGGGCAGTTTCACCCCGACAACCGCCGATCGGAGGATCGGTTTGTCTGCCAACGCTGCCGGCACATGCATCACCCCGACGCGAACGCCGCGCGCATCATGGCCAAGCGCGGCGTGGATCGGGTCCTGTCCGGCAGAAACAACGGCAAGCCGAGCAAGCGCACCATGCGCCTGCGATCCAAACGCGCCAAAGTGACACATGGGGCGTCGCGCGCAAGGCGCAGGGCTGGAAACAACACTGCGCTGCTGACGCGGAACCATGAAACCCCGACGGCAACCGCAACAGTGGTTTAGTGGCGGGAGGGTTGCTTCACCGCCGTGGCCGCCTGTGTTGAGCCCCAAAGGAACGCCTGTCGCACCTGTGCGGGTCTTGACGTCCGCAGGGGCGAGATTTGTCGCCCCTGCGGCTTAGTACCGCCTCGTTCCACCCGCCAATGCGATAAACAGTCGGGCCGCCAGCGCGACGAGCGGGCGTGTCCACCACGCAATGCGACGATGCAGGTGCAGGTCATCGATGGGCACGGCATGGGCCAATTCACCCTGCACATGCGCCGCCAGCGAACGCGCGAAACGCGCATCGCGAACCATGACGTTGGCCTCGCGGTTGACCAGAAGTGACAGCGGATCAATGTTGGAGCTGCCCACGGTTGCCCAAGCTTCATCCACTACTGCCACCTTGCCGTGCAGGTAGGCACGCTGGTATTCGCAGATGCGCACGCCCGCTTGGAGCAGTTCGCGGTAGAGCGCATGCGCAGCCCAGCCCGCGGCGCGGTAGTCAATGCGCCCCTGCAGCAGCAGCGTCACGCGCACGCCTCGCCCCGCAGCTCGCTTGAGACTTTCGCGGAACGCCTGACCAGGATAGAAGTATGGTGACATAAGAAGCACTTGCGCACGCGCATGGTCGATCGCGTGGATGTACGCTCGCTCGATCGCGCGGCGCTGCAGGAGGTTGTCCCTCACCACAAGAGCTGCACGCATGCCAGATCGACCATCGGAACAGACACGGTGCTGCCGGCCCTCACCCGAAAGCAATCGCTTTTGCGGCGCCTGGACCTCCTCGCGCGGTGGCGCCTCGCCACCCCAAGCAAGGAGTTCGTCCAGATAGCGCTTACGCGCGCTGCGTGAACCCAGCACATCAGGTCCGGGAGCCCTTCTCAGCTGGCGCTGCACACTGCCCGTTGCCACTGTACGCAGCCAGAGTCGACGCATGCTCCAGAGCGCCTGTTGAGCCACCAAGCCCCGCACCCGCACCGCGTAGTCCAGACGCGGCTGAGCGGTCCACCCATGATGGATATCCAGCCGATCGTCAATCAGGTTGATACCGCCAATGAAGGCTGTCTCGCCGTCAACGACGCACACCTTGCGGTGCAACCTGCGCCAGTGCCCACGTTGAATCAGATCCAGCCAGCGGCGCCACGGTCGGTAGACCATGAACTCCACACCGCTGCCATCAAAGAGCGCATCCAGCCTGGGCACACTTCGGGCCGAACCCAGACCATCCACCATCACCCGCACCTGCACGCCCCGCTGCGCTGCATCCACCAATGCCGCAGCAAGGTCGAGTGCCAAAGCATCGTCGTGAAAGATATAGGTTTCCAGCCAAATGCTGGTGTGCGCCTTCGCCCATGCGGCTTTGAGCGCAGGAAAGAGTGCCTTCCCATAAGGCAACAAGTCGACGCAATTGCCGGTGGACCACGCCGGCCCTAGCGCAGCATCCTCATCGCCATCCGGGTCCAGCCGAGCCCCAGCTCCCGGCTGCAGGCGCAGCCAGCGTGCCGCCTGCCAGGTCGCGCGCAGCCACGCTCGCACCCTGACGAATCGAGCGGCTCGCCGAGGAGTGCGTCGAAAAGCACTACGGGCACGTGCGGATGTGGCGAGCGGGGCAGGCATGCGCTGGGATGGGTCCAGTCCGTGACTCTGACATGACATTGCCCAATTGTGCCCGCCCTTGTGGCGGCTGAGCGAGAAACCAGTCGAACTTGAAAATCCAGGGGTCGATCAATAGGGCGGCTGCGCGGGCGTGCCGTGCGATGCTTGGTGCGCACCGGACGACAAAAGGCCATCGTGCTCGCGTTCGAGCTCAACCAGCAACGGTGCGTGGTCCGACAGCCGCGCCCAGCCCGCCCCCCATCCCAGGCTAACCAGTCGAGCGGCGTACCCGCGCGCATAGATGCGGTCCAACGGCATCAGTGGAAGCCGCGCAGGGTAGGTACGCACACGCTGACGCCAGCGGGGCTTGCGCGCATCGCGCCGCTGTGTGACCCTTGTGGACACATCGGTCAACTGAACGGCGCCGAGTTCAGCACCGAGCTGTCCGCGCCAGTCGTTGAAGTCTCCAGCCACAATCACGGGTTCGTCGGGCGGCACTTGGCTCGTGATGTAGTGAACCAGTCTCGCAATCTGGCGCTTGCGGCCACCGCCGAAGAGGCCAAAGTGCACGACGATCGCGTGCAGTGTCTGCTGTGCCGGCGTGGCCTCGGGCAACGGCACACACAGACGCACATGGAGCAGCCCGCGCTGCTCGAACCGGTGGTCCGATACGTCGTGATGCTTCACGCTCAGGATCGGGTAGCGCGACAGCAACGCGTTGCCGTGCTCGCCATGTCGGGTCACGGCATTGGTGTGATAGGCCGTGTGCATGCCCAGGCCTTCCCCGAGCAACTCATGCTGCGGCTGTTCAGGCCAATGCGCAAACCGCCGGGCGTGGCGCTGGTGGGCGAACTGCACCTCTTGGAGAAACACGAGGTCCGCATCAAGCTCGCGCAGCGCTCCCTGAAGGTCGTGAATGCTCAGTCGCTTGACCGGACCCAACCCCACAACTCCCTTGTGGATGTTGTACGACGCCACACGCAGGGCGCTGGACGCGGGAGGTGACGCTTGCGATGTCACTTTGAATTCCCCGGCATCAGGCGCCGCGGCAATTGCCGTATCGCCTCGGCGTTCGATGCTGAAAAACACTGCATTGCAGCCTCTTCCCAGGGAAGCCACACCTGCGCGCGATGCTCCCGCGGCGCCAGGGTCACCGATACTCGAGCCGGCACTTCCAGGCTAAAGACGTGCTCGGTGTTCTTCCATACGCCGGGCGCGTAGCGGTGGCGCCACAAGGGGTAAATGTCATAGACGTTCGACAGATGCCAATCGCGCAGCGCCGACCACGGCACTCCATCGCAGCCAATGCGAATGCCGGTCTCTTCCGCGACCTCGCGCGCGGCCGTGCCGCTGAGGACCTCACCCGGCGTATCCACACTACCCGTGACACTCTGCCAGAAGCCAGGTTGGCGGGCGCGCTCGATCAGAAGCACATCAAGCTGCCGCGTGTGTATCACGACCAGAACGGACACCGGGATCTTATAGATCTCGGCGTGCGTTGGAGAGATTGACGGGGAGTGAGAGGCTGACATGGTTGAGCAATAGGGGGAGTGCCTGCACGGCGCTGTAAGGCACCATGCTCATGTTAGATCCCCGTGGCACGTGCTGCCATGATTGCCCAACCCATGGCCTGAGTCTTGATGTGGGCGTTCGCTTACGTGGCGGCACGTCTGCTGCGCACTGCAGTCGCCAGTTCACGCAGCAGCGGCAACGTGTCGCCCCAGCCCAAGCAAGCGTCCGTGATAGAGATGCCGCTTTCAAGGGGCACTCCCGGGCGCAGCTCTTGGCGGCCTTCACGCAGATGGCTTTCAATCATCACCCCAATGATGCGCCGCTCACCCGCTGCGATGCGCGCCGCAATGTCGCGAGCCACTTCGACCTGCCGACGGGGCTGCTTGCCGGAGTTGGCGTGCGAACAGTCGATCATCACCTGCTCACGCCGGCCGGCACGACGCAGGGTCGCGCAAGCGTCGTCGACAGCCTGCGCATCGTAGTTCGGGACCTTACCTCCACGCAGGATCACGTGACAGTCAGCATTGCCGCGGGTCTCGAATATTGCGGCCACACCCATCTTGGTCATGCCCATGAAGGCATGGGCATTGTCTGCCGCGACGATGGCGTCGGCAGCCACCTGAACCCCGCCGTCCGTGCCGTTCTTGAATCCGACAGGGCAGCTGAGGCCCGACGCCAGCTGGCGGTGGCTCTGGCTTTCGGTGGTGCGGGCGCCAATGGCGCCCCAGGCAATGAGGTCACTGAAATACTGCGGCGAAAGCAGGTCCAGAAACTCGGTTCCGGCGGGCAGTCCGAGCGCGCCAATCTCCAGGAGCAACAACCGCGCTCGCCTCAAGCCCTCGTTGATGCGAAAGCTGCCATCAAGCCGTGGGTCGTTGATATACCCCTTCCAGCCGACTGTCGTGCGCGGCTTCTCGAAATACACACGCATCACCGGAACCAACGCGTCACCCAATTCCTCACTGACCGACGCGAGCAGACGGGCGTATGCCATGGCCTGCTCGTGGTCGTGAATCGAGCATGGTCCGACCACAACGACCAGTCGGTCATCCGCTCCTTGCAAAACCGCAGCGATATCGGCACGGCTACGCTCGACGACAGCCTCGACATGCGAAGTCACGGGCAGCTCTTCAAGCAGTAGCGCTGGCGACACCAGTGCGCGCACGGCCTTGATACGGGTGTCATCGATGCGGGTCGTGTCGAGGGTGGCGTCGGCACGGCCGGCCTCGTGATCATGAGAGGGGTCATCGATGCGTGGCATGTATCAATCCTTGGCGAACAAATCAGAGTCGATCCTGTTGATGCCCATCGTGGCCCGCCCAGCCAAGCGCAGGGTAAGCGTGAGCACCGCTTGGCCGTATGCGTGCCGCCGCTCGGCGGCACCTGTTCCCACGACAGCCGACGAGGGTGGCAAACACATTGCCCAGCATGAGCCGTTCTGCGAATGCCGACCGGCGGTTGGATCGCAAGCCCGAAGACGTCCCAACCTGGCTGGTGTTTGGCAATTTTGCCAGCGCTGCCTCACGTGCGCTGGCCTTTGCGCCGGCCTTCCCTCCTGCCGTGCGCAGCAAGAACGCCTTGCAAGCCCGAATTGGGCCTGGATGGCGCGAACTGCTATGGCGCCTCTGGTACGCCGGACATTGGTCGAGACCCAAAGCGGCTCGCGCATCGCCTGCCGAATGAAATGGGTGAGGGCAAAATCACTGCCCCTGGCCATTTCTCTCACTCCACTGCCTGCGCCTGCCGAAGGCGGATGTGCAGCTCCTTGAGTTGCTTTTCATCGACCGGGCTTGGCGCATTGGTCAGCAGACATTGCGCGCGCTGTGTCTTCGGAAAGGCAATCACGTCGCGAATGCTGGCTGCGCCCGTCATCATGGTCACGATACGGTCCAGGCCGAATGCGATGCCACCATGCGGCGGAGCCCCGTATTGAAGCGCGTCGAGCAGGAAGCCAAACTTGGCGCTTGCCTCCTCGGATCCGATGCCAAGTGCTGCAAACACCTTGCTTTGCATCTCAGCGCGGTGAATGCGCACCGACCCGCCACCGATTTCCCAGCCATTGAGCACCATGTCATATGCCTTGGCCAGACAACGCCCGGGGTCCGTGGCGAGGTAATCGACATGCTCGTCCTTGGGAGCCGTGAAGGGATGATGGCAGGCCACCCAGCGCTGTTCATCGTCGTCGAACTCAAACATGGGAAAATCGACCACCCACAGGGGCTTCCACGCGTCGTCAAACAATCCATGCGATTTGCCAAAGTCGCTGTGGCCGATCTTGACGCGAAGCGCGCCGAGCGCCGCGTTGACGACTTTGGCGCGGTCAGCGCCAAAGAAAATGAGATCCCCGTCCTGAGCGCCGCTGCGCTGCATGATCGCAGCGATGGCGGTGTCGTTCAAATTCTTGACAATGGGTGACTGCAAGCCTTCGCGGCCCTTGGCGACGTCGTTGACCTTGATCCATGCCAGACCTTTGGCGCCGTAGATTTTGACGAAATCGGTATAACCGTCAATCTCACTGCGGGTCATATCGCCGCCGCCCGGCACGCGCAGCGCCGCCACACGCCCGTCGGAAAGTTCAGCGGCCGCAGCAAACACCTTGAAATCCACGTCGCGCATGACGTCGGTGAGCTCGGTGAATGAGAGCTTCACGCGAAGATCTGGCTTGTCGGAACCGAAACGTGCCATGGCTTCGGCATAAGTCATCGAGGGGAAAGGGTCGGCCAACTGCACACCGAGCACGTCCTTGAACACCGTGCGGATCATTGCCTCGAACAGCGGGCGGATTTCATCTTCCCCGAGAAACGAGGTTTCGCAATCGATTTGCGTGAACTCGGGCTGGCGGTCGGCCCGCAAATCCTCGTCTCGAAAGCATTTGGTGATCTGGTAATAGCGGTCAAAACCGGCCACCATGAGCATCTGCTTGAATAACTGCGGCGACTGCGGCAATGCGAAGAAGTACCCGGCGTGGACACGACTCGGCACAAGGTAATCGCGCGCCCCCTCCGGTGTGCTCTTGGTCAGCATGGGGGTCTCGATATCGATGAATCCCTGCGCGTCCAGGTACTGCCGCACGGCCATGCTGACGCGGTAGCGCAGCTTGAGGTTGTGCTGCATCTGAGGGCGGCGCAGATCCAACACGCGGTGGGTTAATCGCGTGGTCTCGGAAAGATTGTCGTCATCGAGCTGAAAAGGTAACGCTGCAGACGGGTTCAATACCTGCAACGTATGGCACAGCACCTCGACTTTGCCCGAGGCAAGGTTCACGTTTTCGGTCCCTGCAGGACGCGAACGCACCACGCCGACCACCTGGACGCAGAATTCGTTGCGCAGATCTTCAGCTGCTGCAAACATCTCGGCGCGGTCGGGATCGCATACCACCTGCACGAGACCCTCGCGATCGCGCAAATCAATGAAGATGACCCCGCCATGGTCTCGCCGGCGCTGCACCCAGCCGCAGAGGCTGATGCTGTGTCCGAGCAGTGCTTCGGTAACGGCGCCGAGGGTATGGCTGCGTAGGCTCATGATGTGTGGGAGAGATAAAAAGGGTGGGCAAAAAGTCGGGAATTGCGAGAACACGCTGCGTGCCGTAGCTGCAGCAATCTCTCGCGCAGGTTCAATGCCCCGTGGTTGCGGGCGTGTGGATGTGGGGCGCGACGACACCCATGGATATCACGTACTTAAGCGCCTCATCCACGCTCATCGCCAGTGCCACCACCTCAGCACGCGGCACCATCAGGAAGAAACCCGACGTGGGGTTGGGCGTGGTTGGCACGTACACGCTGATGTGCTCGCTGGGCAGGTGTGCGGCGACCTCCCCGGCCGGGGAGCCGGTGACGAATGCGATGGTCCATGACCCAGCGCGCGGGTATTGCACCATGACAGCTTGACGGAAGGCCTGGCCACTGCTGGAAAACAGCGTATCCGACACCTGCTTGACACTGCTGTAAATGCTCTTGACGATGGGAATGCGCGCCATCAGCCCGTCCCAGCGTGCAAGCCACCATTGACCAACGATATTGGCGACGAGCAAGCCTGTGAGCACAATGGCCGCGAGCACAAGTACGACGCCCACGCCTGGAATGCTCACGAGCCGATCGAGCGCGGGCGCCGAGCTCGGGGCTACCGCGCTAAGTGCGCCGACGAGCGCGCGGAAGATGCCGTCAAACACCGATAACAGTTGCCACAGCACCCAGATCGTGATGGTCAGCGGCAGCCAGACCAGCAGGCCGGCCATAAAAAGATTCTTTAGGCGCATGCGGGCAGCCCGCTTTGCCGGCAGGCAAAGGCGAGCGTTGACATCATTGAGCGACGGTGCCGGCTGGGCGGCATCGCCGGAGGATAGGATCCACGCAATTCAGTGGCACGCGCAGGATGCCCCGCAGGGCGTGGCTGCAACCTCCGTCTTTGGCGCAGCATCTGGTTTGGCTGCGGTGGCGGCCGTAGCGCTGGTGCCCGCCCCCTTGAAGTCAGTCGCGTACCAGCCCGAGCCCTTGAGCTGGAATCCAGCGGCTGTAACTTGCTTGCTCAACGCATGCTTGCCGCAAGCGGGGCAAACCGTGAGCGGGGCATCAGACAGCTTTTGCAGCGCGTCCATGCTATGTCCGCAGGACTCGCACTTGTAAGCGTAAATGGGCATGACAAACTCCGGAAGGAGAGACTCGAATACAAAAGGAGATGGGTACGGCGCCGCGGGGTTCAAGGTCGGATGCATGTGCCATGCATGCATGAACCGCAGCAAAATCTGTGCCGATTATAAAAGCACCACTCCTGATCGGTCGCGTCGCCCCGGGTCCCCGTGCCCGTCAATCGCCTGGAATCGTCACTCGATGCTGGCCACTTCGCTGCGGAAAACCCGCCAATGCAGCGTCGGCCAGTTTTTGCGCAACCGGCGCGAGCCGCTGGTCATACGACCCGCTCACGGCGCTCGTACGGTAGACCAGGGTACCCGTGGACGTATCGCGGATCTCCAGCTCGAATACTCGTTCGTACCAAGGCGGTGGCCAAGACATTCCTGACCACCACCAAGGATAACCGCTGTAAATCCACGCGCCGTTTGGTAGCAGGATCGGGGCGCCAGGTGGCGGCCAAGCGCTCGGGAAGCTGGTTTCGAAGTCCACGTAACTACGGAAACTGTAGCGTGCCGTAAAGGGCGCCGGCTCGCCAAGCAGCGGGACCATGTGAGCGCGCGTCATCGCATCGGCGACAGCGGTCTGGAAGAGTGACGCCTCGGGGCTGTCCGCATTCGCAGGGGCAGCCTGCACCTGCACCTTGGCTCCAACCAGCGCTTGAGGTGCCGGCTTGGGCGTCACCACGTCGACGCGCACCGCAGTCAATGTGGCGCAGCCACCCAGAAGCAACAAGGCGCCTGTCACCAGCGCCTTGCCCAACCGCCAACGCAACCGCAGCGTTTGCAGGACCTTCCTGGTTCCCGGATTCGAATGCGGGCACAACTCGGTACCGCCTGTGGCAAAGGTTGCGTGCATGGGCGTGGCATCCTCGATCGGTTTGACCCGCCTATCCTATACGCGACGGGCAGAGGCTGTTTAGAGTCCCTTCTGCCATTGGACAGCTGCCACGCCATGGCGTTCCCCATTGCGATACGGCAGCGGGTCTGAACAGGTGGGCTCGTCAAACGCAATGTCTCCGTTGACGTCCGGCTGGCCGCTGGGGCGCAGACTGGCAAATGGGTACGCGTTGCGATCGAGCAGGTGTGAAGGAACCACCTTGCCGAGCGCGCCGAACATGGTCTGAAGGCGGCCGGGGTGGGATTTTTCCCACTCACGCAGCATGCCGGCCACCTGCTTGCGCTGGAGGTTTTCCTGGCTGCCGCAGAGCGTGCAGGGGATAATGGGAAAAGCGCGATGATCTGCCCAACGAGAGAGATCCTCCTCCTCCACATAGGCGAGAGGACGGATGACGATGTGGCTGCCATCGTCGCTCACAAGTTTCGGGGGCATGGCTTTGAGCTGGCCACCGTGGAAGAGATTGAGGAAAAAGGTCTGCAGGATGTCGTCGCGATGGTGGCCAAGTGCAATCTTGGTGGCGCCAAGCTCACTGGCCACCCGATATAGGGCCCCGCGGCGCAGGCGCGAGCAAAGGCTGCACATCGTCTTGCCCTCGGGGACCAGACGCTTGACGATGGAATAGGTGTCCTGTTGCTCGATGTGGAAATCCACGCCCCTGCTCGTCAGGTAATCGGGCAGCACATGGGAGGGGAAACCAGGCTGCTTTTGGTCAAGGTTGACCGCGACGACTTCGAAATCCACGGGCGCGCGCTTTTGCAGGCCGAGCAGGATGTCCAGCAGTGCATGGCTGTCCTTGCCGCCCGACATGCAGACCATGACCCTGTCGCCGGACTCGATCATTGCGAAGTCATCAATGGCTTGGCCCACAAGGCGGTGCAGGCGCTTCGATAATTTATTGATCTCCCGCGCCCTGCGTTGCGCTTGGGCGTGAGTATCCACCGCGGCCGCCTCGTCCACGAAGTGCGTGTTCACGATGCGCTCTCCTTGATGCGAAAGACCTCGACACCCACAGCCTGGCAGTCGGGATAGACGTCGGGCTTCTCGGTGGCAACGCGCACGGCGCGCACACCCGCGTGCTCCAGCATCAACGCAGCCACGTCGTCGCACAGGGTCTCCTGCAGGTGAATGTGGCCACGCGCCAAGCGCTCCGCAATGGTGCGGCGCATGAAGTCATAGTCCACGACCTCCTCAAGCTTGTCCTGCTTCGGGGTGGAATACGCATAAGGCACATACAGGTCCACGTTGATCACCACGCGCTGTTCGCCACGCTTCTCGAAGTCGTGCACGCCAATGTTGATGTGCACCTCATAGTTTTTCAGAAAAAGCCGGCGACAGTCGGCCAGAGCCGGATGATTGAGTGCACTGATCATGGAGTATTTCCGTGGCGATTGCGGAGGGCTCCGCGCGATTCACTCGGGTTGTATGCGGGCAAGAAAAGCAACGTCACGCGATTGAGGCGTGAGGTGCTGGCCACCGTCCACGACCAATGTGGTGCCGGTGACCGCCTTTGCGCTGAGCATATAGCGCACAGCCTGCGCCACATCCTCCACAGTGGAGGCGCGTCCCAGGGGAGTCAAGGTATGGGCGGTGGCAAATTCCGCTGCAGTCATCGTCCCGGATGGAAGGGTCACACCCGGTGCGACCCCAACCACGCGCAGTGTCGGCGCAAGCGCCTGCGCCAGCAGCGTCGTTGCCTCAAGCAGCGCCGCCTTACTCAAGGTGTAGGACAGATAGTCCGGATTCGGGTTCCAGAGCTTCTGGTCCAAAATGTTCACCACACAGCCCTGCCCGCGTCGCTCGCGCAAAAGTGCGTGCAGACCCTGCGCCAACAGCACGGGAGCCACGGTGTTGACGCGCCAGTGGCGCGCGGCGCATTCCCCGCTGAAGCCCGTAGCATCATCATATTCGAACAAAGACGCATTATTGACCACGGCGTCCAGTCGTCCGAAAGTCCCCGCCACGTGCTGGGGAAGCGCACGGACGGCATCCTCGTCGGCCAGATCAGCGGCGAACGCTTCAGCCCGAGCCCCGCACGCCGCGAGAGCAGAGCAGGTCTGCCGCGCCTCATCCGATGAGGCGCGGTGATGCACGGCCACATCCCACCCGGCCGTCGCCAGTTCCAATGCGATCGCTCGCCCCAGGCGGCGTGCCGCCCCCGTTACGAGCACGACGGGACGAACAGGCATGGATTCAGTGGCAAGGCGGGAAGAAGACATGAAACCTAAAATTGCAGCGATGAACAGGTTGCAGAGTCTATCGCCCGATGCCGCGCAGCAGCGGGCCCACGCATTGTTGTCGCATATCGAGCGGGCGATTGCCGAGGCGGGCGGCTGGATCCCATTCGATCGGTATATGGAATTGGCACTATACGCACCCGGCCTGGGTTATTACGCGGCCGACCCGGGTGTGCTGGGCGCTTGGGGCGGCACCAGCGATTTCGTCACCGCACCCGAGCTCACCCCTTTGTTCGCCGCCACGCTCGCGCGACAAGTCGCCGACGTGTCAAGGCTCGAGGATCTCGACACCATCGTCGAGTGCGGCGCGGGAAGCGGTCGCTTGGTCTGCGACCTTCTCGCTGCGCTCGATGTGCAGGGATGGCTGCCTCGGCAATATGCGATCGTCGAGGTGTCTGCCGCGATGCGCGCGCGCCAGCAGGACGCTGTGGCGGGGCTGCCTGAGCATCTGCGCGATCGCATCACATGGTGGGATGCGTTGCCCGACCGCTTTGACGGCGTGGTCATTGGCAACGAGGTGCTGGATGCAATGCCCGTGAAACTCGCCGTACGAACGACAGAGCGCTGGCTCGAGCGGGGGGTGACGTTTGCCCGCGACGCCCAGCAACCTCTGCGCTGGGTCGACCGTGCCACTGCGTTGGAACCGCGCCCGAGCATGCAAACGCTTCCCCCGGGTGCGGTCACCGAATTGCATTTGGCGTCCGACGCCTTCGTCGCCACTCTGGGTGAGCGCCTGGGCCGCGGCCTGCTCCTGTTCCTTGACTATGGCTTTCCGGCGCACGAATACGACCATCCACAGCGCGCATGCGGGACCCTGCGCTGCCACCGCGCCCACCGTGCGCATGACGACCCGTTGTGGCAACCTGGCACGTCGGACATCACAGCACACGTGAACTTCTCCAGCGTTGCGCAGGCTGCGGCAAGCGTGGGGCTCGACGTGCTGGGCTACACGTCGCAAGCGCGCTTCCTGCTCAATTGTGGTCTGCTTGACTTGCTCGGATCTGCGGTGGCTGCCGGGCAGGACGGCGTCATCGGCGCGCCAAGGAATCGTGCGGGACTGGCACAAACAGCTGCGGTACAGCGTCTGCTGTCGGAAGCGGAGATGGGGGAACTGTTCAAAGTCATCGCACTGGCACGCGGGCTGCGCGCGCCGCTGATGGGCTTCGTCCAAGGCGACCGTAGCGCAGCACTGCGTGCACACGTCGCACCGGAGGCGGCATACTGATGTGGCTGCTCCTGTTCATTCTCGCCTCCATCGTGTTCTCGGCGCTACTTCCCTACCTTGAGCGCTTCGGCTTCGGCCGCCTGCCGCTGGATCTGCGGCTTCGCGTCTTTGGACGCGAATGGTTGTTCCCCCTGGGCTCCACGTTCCTGCTGTCGCTGATCGCTTGGGGCTTGGCGCGGCTCTTGCGATAAAGCCCCTTGCGCGGCTATTGGGCAAGCGGCATGCGCGACCCGGTTCGCTGTGGATTGCTCTTGACTGGTTGAATATACAGCCACTCGGGCACCGCTTCAAGACCAATAAGCATGCCAGTGGCATCAGCGCTATCCGTCCTCCCCGTGAAAAGGGAGGTTTGCCGCGCAAATGATCAGTCTTGACCACATGGGCCCGGCGCAATGCACGCGAGCGGGGCATGTCGAAGCCGCGCCGCTCGCACGCGGTTCAATACACGGCGTCAAACAAATCGAGCGCAAGCCCCAAAGGGATGCCTGTGACGATCCCGCTACGCTCCACCGCCCCGAGGATGGGGATTGTCACGCAGAGGGTCAAGCGGCCCCTTCGCATCCCGCCTCCACGCATGCGGCGAGGGCGGTCGGGACTGCGGCCGCTGCGCCCAGACCTTCCAAGCCGCGGTGCCGATCGCCAATTGCATGAGCAAAACCAGCGTCACGCAGCCCGGCCAGCCTTCATGCTCCCAGACGAGGCTGGGGGCCAACGCCCCAACGCTTCCGCCGAGGTAGTAGCAAAGAACGTACAGCCCCACGGCCGATGAGCGTGCGCGCGTTGCGAAGGCCGGCACCTGCCCGGTGGCCATCGACTGCGCGATGAACACCCCTGCCGAACTCAGCGTGAGCCCCAGCACGATCGCAGGCAGTGCCGGAAGCAGCGTCAGCAGCATACCGCCGCTGGACAACACCATTGCTGAAGCAAACACGCGCCGCTGGCCGAAGCGCCAAGCCAGCCTCCCAGCCATGGGCGTGACAATCATGCCAACCAAATAGACCGCAAAAAGCAGGCTGAGTTGGCGCAGATCCAGCCGGTAAGGCGCCGCGGCCAGATAAAAGCTCACATAGGTGAACGTACACACCTGCGAGAACAGGATGCCGAACCCGATGGCATAGGTGCCCAAAAGCTTGGGGTTGCGCAGATGCAGCGGCAGGTCACCGATTGAGGCGCGCAGGCTGCTGCTTGCTCGAAAGTCCCGCGACGGCGCCAGACCCTGCGCGATGATCAAAAGGAAGACTGCGTTGATCGCCCCCAACACGATGAAAGCCACCTGCCAGTCCCAATGCGCCGTGACCATGCCCGCGATAAATCGGCCAAGAAAACCCCCTGCGACCGAGCCCGAAATGTACAAGGCGGTCACGGCAGGAGCTTCCCTCGCCGGCCATTCCTCGCCAATATAAGCCACAGTGGCAGTAAACACGCCGGGAATGAAGATGCCCTGAAGCAAGCGCCAAACCAGAAGACCGTCCAAACTATGGGCAGTTCCAGCCAGAGCCGTCGTGACGCTCAGACCGGCCAGGGACAAGAGCAACACCCGCTTGCGGCCGAAGCGATCCGACAGACTACCCGAAAGCGGCGCCGCAAGTGCAACGGCCAGCGTCGTGGCCGTGATCGTGAGGCTGAGTTGCGCCACGCTGGTGTGGAAGACGCTTTGCAGGGTCGGCAGCAGACCCTGGGTCACATACATGGTGAAAAACGCACACATGCCCGCCGCAACCACCGCCATACGGCTGCGCCAGCCAGGAACCCCCGCTATCGGCGTCGGGACCTGATCGGTTCGGTTGTGCATTGAGACGGGGGCGGCGGGCGCGTTGAAGACGGTCATCGTTCGAAGACGAGCATGCGGAGATCACCAAGCGTAGTAGGTCGCATTTCATATGGGAAATTGATTTTTCATAAGGTTCGATATCATTCCCATATGGAACTTCGCCATCTGCGTGCCTTTCTTGCCGTCTTTGAGGAGCGCAACTTCACGCGTGCCGCAGCGCGCCTGCACATCTCTCAACCGCCCCTTTCGCAGCAGATCCAGGCCCTGGAGGCCGAACTCGGAGTGCGTCTGTTTGAGCGCGGCCGGGGCGGAGCAGCCCCGACCGCGGCAGGGCAGAGCCTGATGCCACAGGCGCGCGCCATCTTGGACCAGATGCACCACGCGGCAGAGCAGGCGCGGCGTGCAGGACGCGGCGAAACCGGAAGCCTCGCCGTGGGTTTTGCCGGGTCCATGCCGTTTTCCGTGGTGATGCCGCAATTGCTTCGCGATTTCCGCGCGGCTTGGCCTGACGTGGCCCTGCAGTTGCGCGAGCAGCCTTCGCGTGCGCAGATTGACGATTTGCTTGCCGGGCGACTCGACGTCGGCTTCATCCGCCCCACATCGCACGAGCATTGGGACGCGATTCAAAGCCGGCTGATTCTGCGCGAGCCGTTGCTGCTCGCGCTCCATACCGAGCACCCTTCTGCCAGACACGAGCGCCTGAGCCTGAGCGCCTTGCGCGACGAACCCTTCATCCTGTACAGCGCCACGCTGGGATCGGGTCTGCGCGAGCAAACGCTTGCCCTGTGTCTTGCTGCCGGATTCGCGCCGCGTGTCGCCCAGGAAGTGCATGAGATGCCCACACTCATCAGCCTGGTGTCGGCGGGCATAGGCGTGGGTCTGGTGGCCGCATCGATGCAGCGCGCCCAAATGCCCTACGTCCGCTACCTGCCCCTGGAGGACGCCGGGGCGTATAGCGACATCTTGTTAGCCTTCAAACGCGATAACCCCTCAGCGCCGCTGCACAATTTCTTGGCGCTGCGCCCAGCGCAAAGCGACATCTAAATCGATCGCTCAGGCCTCCAGCGTTCGCGCGATGGCGTGTTCACGCGCGATCTGCACGGCTCGCGCGATGGCGCCGGCTTTGCCGCCGCCTTCCCCAACCTCGTGCGCCACGGCCCCTGCGTCCACGCCCAGCGCCGCCTTGAGCGCGGTTTCCAGGCGCGCGCGCTGTGGGTAGGGTTGACGTGGAAAATCACCTCCCCTGCCTCGATGGTCTGCCTCGCAGGCCAGCAGAACCAGGGCAAAGCGGGCCGGACGACGCAGCGCGTCGCAGCGCTGGAGCAGGCGCAGAAGTGCCTGGGGGCCGAGCTCCAGACTCTTGTGAATGTTGCCGTGCTCGGCTGCCACCACGGCAGCGAGCTCGGCGCAGTCGCTGGGTACGCGCAAGCGCTGCGCAACGGTGCGCGCCATGGCTACGCTACGCGCCTCATGCCCGAGGTGCCGGGGAAGCACAGCGGGATCCGTGGTGGCCTTGCCCAGGTCATGCATCAGGCACGCCCAGCGCGTGGGAAGGTCCGCACAAAGCTGTGCGGCGGCCTGCATCACCAGCATCTGGTGCTCGCCGCAATCCACTTCAGGGTGGTAGTCGGCGCGCTGCGGCACACCCCATAGCGCATCAACCTCCGGAAGGATGCGCGCCAGTGCCCTGCATTCGCGCAAGACCTCGAAAAAGCGCCGCGGATAAACCTCCATCAGTGCTCGCGCCAATTCCTGCCATACCCGTTCCGGGACCAAGGCGTCCACTTCGCCGGCTTCGACCATGTCGCGCATCAGCTGCAGGGTCTGCGGCGCCACAGTGAAATCGCCAAACCGTGCGGCAAAGCGAGCCAGGCGCAGAATGCGCACCGGATCCTCAGCAAAAGCCGGGCTAACGTGGCGCAGGACTTTGGCGTGCAGATCGCGCTGACCGCCATGGGGATCGATGATGTGCCCCTGCGCATCCTGCGCCATGGCATTGATTGTGAGATCGCGGCGGCGCAGATCGTCATCCAGCGTGACACCCGCACCGGCCTGCACCGCAAAACCCCGGTAGCCCGGCGCCGTCTTGCGCTCGGTGCGCGCCAGGGCGTACTCCTCATGGGTGAGCGGGTGCAGGAACACCGGGAAGTCGCGCCCAACGGGTGTGAAGCCCGCCTCCTGCATCTGCTGAGGCGTCGCGCCCACCACCACCCAATCGCGATCATGCACAGGCCGCCCCAGTAGCGCGTCGCGCACCGCTCCGCCGACCACGTACACGGTTCCTGGAATAGAGCCTTGCGCTGCCATCGAATCCCGCTTCGCGTCCATGCCGTGAGCATAGAGCAACACTTTGCGCGTCGGTGGCCGGATCCCGGCTGCAGCGCTTGCCGAGTCGACGCGCTCGGCTATAGTCGCGCCATGCCCTACGATCCGCCACGAGCCGATTTCCCCGCCGTATCGGACGTCGCGGCGGCGGCCGGGCCGTCCGGCCGTGCAGGCGCGTCGCCCGTTGGCCCCGAATCCATGCCGCAGTGGCTGGACGCTTTGCCTGCGCTGTTCGCCTATTTTGACGCTGAAGGCCGCCTGCGCCAATGCAACGCTGCCTATGCAAACTGGCTGGGCATGCCTGCTCTAGAGATCCTCGGCCTGCGCCTGGACCAGTTGCTGGGTCCCGAGGACATGGCTTTGGTGGCGCCCCATGTGCGCGCCGTATTGGCCGGCCGGCCGGCCCTCTATTCCCGCGAGCAGATCCATGAGCGCGACATCCGGTGGATGGAGGTGCGCCTGCAGCCCGCATGGGAGGCGAACGAGCAAAGCCAGCCACCGCGGGTTGTGGGCTTTTATTGCCTCGCGCTCGACCGATCGGCCAACAAACAGCAGGATGACCGCAGCGCACTGCTCAAACATGCAGCGGGTGTCACCTTCTGGACGCTCGATCTGCGACAGGGCGTGCTGCGCAGCGAACAAAACTGGCACGACCCGGCGCGTCTTGACGAGCCCGCCGAATTCACCATCGGGGAATTCCTTGCCATGGTGCCGCGTCCCGATCGGGACACCCTGATCCAGGCTGTCCAAGCGGTGATGCGAAGCGGCGAACAGGTCAGCCCCAGCGTGGATACGCGCATTCTCCGCAAGGATGGCAGCGTGGTGTGGACCCGTAACCAGGGCTTGGTCAGCCGCCGATCCGCGTCGGGTGAGCCGCTGGAGCTCATGGGCATCAGTCTGGACATCGGCGCTGCAAAACTCGCGTTGGATGATCTGCAGGCCAGCGAACAGCAGTTCCGCACCTTCGCCGAACTGTCGTCTGACTGGTTCTGGGAACTCGATGCAGCGGGCCGTTTCACCAGCGTGAGCGCCAGTTCCCTGCGCAACCGGCACGTGCAGCAGGTACGCGACGCCGTCATCGGTCGCGAATGGCGCAGCGTCAATGCGGCACTGGCCAGCTCGCCTCAATGGGTGGCCCTGAATACTCTCATGAAGCGCCAGCTCCCATTCCACGATCTTGTGCTGCCGTTTCGCAGCACGGGTTCGAGCACACGCTGGTGGAGCTTGAGCGGAACACCGGTATGGAATGCCAAGGGGCTGCTCGGCGGCTGGCGTGGTGCCGCGCGCGACATCACCGCACAACGGGAAGCAGAAGACAAGCTCTACGCCGCAGCCTACACGGATGCACTCACCGGCCTGTCCAACCGCGCCGGATTCGAGCGCCTTTTGCAAGCCGCTCTCGGTCAAACCCCAGAGCCCGGCGGTAGCCTTCTCTTTATCGACCTGGATCAGTTCAAACAGATCAACGATAGTCTGGGCCATGGCATGGGTGACCGCCTTCTGGCCGAGGCGGCGCAGCGCATCCAGGCGACCCGCCGCGCCGGTGACCTCACGGGCCGATTTGGTGGCGATGAATTTCTCGTGTATGCGCGCCGCACGGACGTGAATGCGCCGGAGGATCACCTCGCTTTGGCCGAGCAGCTTCGCGCGGATCTGGCGCGTGCCTACGACATGGACGGTCGCGTCCTGCATACCACGGTGAGCGTGGGGGTGGCCCATGTGCCGCGCGATGGACGCACGATTGTCGAACTGCTCAGCCACGCCGACGCCGCGTTGCACGAAGCCAAGGCGCTTGGCCGCAACCGGGTACAGGCCTTCACGCCAGAGTTGCAATCCCGCGTGCAGCGTCGCGCGCGGCTCGAGGCTGAACTGCACGCCACACTGGATGCCGATGGCTTTCAGATCGCTTTGCAACCGATCGCCCGGCTGATTGGCCACACCGCGCCCCACGCGCCGGCGCAAAGCCGCTATGCCATCGCGAGCTTCGAGGCGCTGGCCCGCTGGAGACGCCTCGACGGAGAAGTGGTCGGCCCCACCGAGTTCATCCCCATCATCCAGGATCTGGGCCTGATCTCCCTATTCGGCCGGCAAATCATCCACAAGAGTCTTCAGGCCCTGCGCCGCCTGCGCGACGAGTTCGGCTACGCAGGGAGCATGGCGGTGAACGTCTCACCCGCCCAGCTCAAGGGAGGCTGCGTGGAATGCCTGCGCGAGGAATTGGGCGCGGCGGCTATCGATCCTGCACTTCTCACCATCGAGCTGACGGAAAACCTGCAGATCATGGCCTGCGGCGACTGCCTGCACACCCTCAACGACATTCGCGCCTTGGGCGTGCACATATCGCTCGACGATTTCGGCGTGGGGTTTTCCAACCTGGAGTACCTCACCCGGCTTCCGGCCTCACAGATCAAGATCGACCGCGCTTTCACACACGGTGTGGCCGCCGATCGCTATAAGGCCGCCGTGGTCACCGCCACGCTGGCCATGGCAACCAGCCTTGGCCTGGACACCATTGCCGAAGGTGTGGAAGACGCGTGCGATCTGCAGTGGATCGAAAAGACTGGCTGTACGCAGGTCCAGGGCCTGGCGTTGTGGCCAGCGATGGATCTCGAAACCGCTGCCGCGCTACTGCAGCAAACCACCGAAACGATGATTTAGCCGGCAGCCATGCCGCCATCGCGCAGCGCGCGGCGCAAGATCTTGCCCACCGGGGTTTTGGGCAATTCCTCGCGGAACACGATCTGCTTGGGTCTCTTGTACCCGGTGAGCCGCTCCGCCATGAAGGCCTTGAGCGCGTCTTCAGTCAGTTGCACATCCTTGCGGACGACGAACAGCTTCACGGCCTCGCCCGAATTGGCATCAGGCATACCGACAGCTGCAGCCTCCAGCACTCCCGGGCACATCACTGCCACATCCTCCACCTCATTGGGATAGACGTTGAAGCCTGACACAAGGATCATGTCCTTCTTGCGGTCGACGATTTTCACGTAGCCCTGCGCGTCCATGATGCCGATGTCTCCGGTCTTGAAAAATCCATCGGCCGTGAATGCCTTGGCGGTTTCATCATCGCGCCCCCAGTAGCCGCGCATCACCTGCGGCCCGCGGACGGCGATCTCCCCCGCTTGACCGATGGGCAGAGGCCTGCCATCGTCGTCGACGACGGCGATTTCCGTCGATGGCAGCGGCATCCCGATCGTGCCCGAGAAATGGTCCGTGTCAGTCGGGTTGCAGCACACCGAGGGTGACGTCTCGGACAGCCCATAGCCCTCACAGATGGGGCATCCCGTGCGCTCCAGCCATTTGCGCGCCACGGCCTCCTGCACCGCCATGCCGCCGCCCAGCGAATTGATCAGGTGCGTCCAGTTGACCTTATCGAAATCGGGGTGGTGCAGCAACGCGTTGAAAAGCGTATTGACTGCCGGAAATGAGTGAATCTCATAGCGGGCCAGTTCTTTGAGTGTGCTGGTCAGGTCACGCGGGTTGGGGATAAGGATCATCATCCCCCCTTGCGCCGCAGACAACAGCATCACCACCGTGAATGCGAAGATGTGATACAGGGGCAGCGCGCACACCGTGTTGAGGTGCTCCAGACCCGGGGCCTTGCGCAGCGCTGGCTGGTTCCACGCATCGGACTGCAAGACGTTGGCGATGAGGTTGCGGTGAGTAAGCGTCGCGCCCTTGGAGACTCCAGTGGTGCCCCCTGTGTACTGCAGCACGGCCACGTCCTCCGCGGTCATGTCCGCGGGCGTGAAATGCATCCCGCTGCCCTCGTCCAGCGCTTTCTTGAATCGCACGTGGCCAGGCAAGGTATAGCGCGGCACCAGCCGCTTCTTGTGCCGCACCACGTAATTGACAACGGGTCCAAGCGGAAACCCAAGCATTTCACCCATGCTGGCCACGACCACCACGCGCAAGGCGGCGCGGTCCTCCACCTGTTCCAGCGTGTGGCCGAAATTTTCCAGGACGATCATCGCTGCGGCACCGCTGTCGCGCAACTGGTGCTCCAGTTCACGGGGCGTGTACAGCGGGTTGACATTGACCACCACCATCCCGGCACGCAGGATGGCCGCCACGGCGATCGGGTATTGAGGCACATTGGGCATCATCACTGCGACTCGATCGCCAGGCTTGAGCCCCTTGTGCTGCAGCCAAGCCGCAAAAGCCGTCGAGTGCGCCTCCCATTGCGCATATGTCGTGCGCCGACCCATGAAGGCAAAGGCCGGCTTGTCGGCGTACGCGGCAAAGCTGCGCTGCAGCAAGTGCGCAAGAGAGCGGTAGCTCCCGGGGTCGATATCGGCAGGCACCCCTTCGGGGTATTGCGCGAGCCAGGGGCGGTCCATCATGCTGTCTCCTTCCGTCGTCGGTGCTCGCCCCGTCAGGCGAGAGCCCGACGCCAAAAAGCGAACGACCGTTCGAAAATTTTCCGTAAGGATAACTGGCACATCGCGTTTTGAACAGACTGACTGACCGGCTACGCCCTGTGCAGGCGGCGATTTCAGGTTTCCGAGATCGTGATGCTCGGAAACTTGGCCGAATAGTCCTTCGCGCGCTGCGCCACCTTGACTGCCAGCTTGCGAGCGATGGATTTGTACTCCAGCGCGGCCATTCCCTCGGGATCAGCCACCACGCTGGGATGGCCGCTATCGGCCTGCTCGCGAATGCGCAGGTCCAGCGGCAGGCTGCCCAGCAACTCCACCCCGTAGTCCGCAGCCATCTTCGCTCCGCCGCCCGCGCCGAAGATATGGTCGCTGTGGCCGCAGTGAGGACACACGTACACAGCCATGTTCTCCACGATACCCAGCACCGGCACCTGCACCTTCTCGAACATCTTCAAACCCTTGCGTGCATCGAGCAAGGCGATGTCCTGCGGGGTGGTGACAATGACAGCGCCCGTCAGCGGGACGCGCTGTGACAGCGTGAGTTGGATGTCGCCGGTACCCGGGGGCATGTCGACGATGAGATAGTCCAGATCCTGCCAGTGCGTCTGACGCAGCAACTGTTCCAGGGCCTGCGTGGCCATTGGGCCACGCCAGATCATCGGGCTGTCGGCGTCCATCAGCAAGCCAATCGACATGACCTGCAGGCCATAGTTTTCCAGCGGTTCCATGGTCTGCCCGTCGCTGCTCTCCGGCCGACCGGAGAGCCCCATCATCATCTGCTGCGAAGGTCCGTAAATATCGGCATCGAGAAGCCCCACATGGGCGCCTTCGGCGGCGAGCGCCAGTGCCAGGTTCGCTGCGGTCGTGCTCTTGCCCACGCCGCCTTTGCCGGAGGCCACGGCAATGATATTTTTCACTCCAGGAAGCGTCTTGACGCCACGCTGGACGGCGTGCGCCTCAACCTTGGTGAGAACCTGCACCGAAACGTTTTCAACGCCAGGCACACCGCGGACTGCGGCGATCACAGCGCGGCGCAATTCGGCATGCTGGCTTTGCGCCGGGTAGCCGAGCTGCACGTCGAGCGACACGTTTCCGCCATCAACGCGCAAGTTCCTGATGGCTTTGGCCGCCGTGAGGCTCTGGCCGGTATTCGGGTCCGTGACAGTGGCGAGCGCGTCCTGGATTTGGTCTTGCGTGGGCATGGTGCAATTCGTGAAGTCATTGGGTACGAAGCGATGCAGTCTAGTTCGCGCGCGTTTTCCCTTCACGTGCCATGGAAGGGCACTGCCTACAATTCCAGTTTGGCCGGCCATCGCTGCGCTGGCTTCCAGCCACTCTATCTCGCATGAACACCCCCACCAAGCGCCGCCTTTTCGTCACGACCGCCCTGCCCTATGCCAACGGGGCTTTCCATATCGGTCACATCATGGAGTACATCCAGGCCGACATCTGGGTACGCCTGCAGCGCATGCTGGGCCATGAGGTGCATTTCGTCGGTGCAGATGATGCACACGGTGCGCCCATCATGATTGCCGCCGAAAAGGCCCGCAAAACGCCTCAGCAATTTGTGGCTGACATCGCCGCCACACGAGGCGCCTATCTCGACGGCTTTCACATTCGCTTCGACAACTGGCACAGTACCGACGCGCCGGAAAACCACGAGCTCGCGCAGGACATCTATCGCGCGCTGCGCAAGGCGGGATTGATCTACACACGTGAAATCGAGCAGTTCTACGACCCTGTCAAGGGCATGTTTCTGCCCGACCGCTACATCAAAGGCCATTGCCCGAAGTGCGGCGCGGCTGACCAGTACGGCGATGCTTGCGAGGTATGCGGTGCGGTATACGGGCCCACCGAACTCAAACAACCCTATTCGGTTCTCTCCGGTGCCACGCCTGAACTGCGCAAGAGCGAGCATTATTTTTTCCAGCTCTCGTCCCCGCGCTGTGCGGATTTCCTGCGCGATTGGACGCACAGCGCGAACGCGCAGGGTGCACCCCATCTGCAGCCCGAAGTGCTCAACAAGGTTCGCGAGTGGTTCACCGCCGACGAAGCGGGCCATGGCGGCCTGGCCGATTGGGATATCTCGCGCGACGCGCCCTATTTCGGGATCGAGATTCCCGACGCACCGGGCAAGTATTTCTATGTGTGGCTCGACGCGCCGATCGGTTACCTGGCCAGCTTGAAGAACCATTTCGACAAAGGCCAAGCCGCACGACATTGGCACGTGCCTTCGCGCACCGGCCAAAGCTTTGAGCAATTCATGGACGACCCGCAGGTCGAGCAGATCCATTTCATCGGCAAGGACATCATCTACTTCCACACCCTTTTCTGGCCTGCCACCCTGCAATTTTCCGGCCGCAAGACGCCAACTCAGGTCAACGTGCACGGCTTTGTCACGGTTGGCGGCGAAAAGATGAGCAAGAGCCGCGGCACCGGGATCTCTCCGCTGCGTTATCTGGAGTTGAATCTCAATCCCGAGTGGCTGCGCTACTACCTGGCCGCCAAGCTCAGCGGCCGGGTCGAAGACGTCGACTTCACGCCGGACGATTTCGTCGCCCGAGTCAATAGCGACCTCATCGGAAAGTATGTCAACATCGCCAGCCGCGCAGCGAAGTTCATCACGCAGTATTTCGACGGCCGGCTTGGTTATTTCGGTGCCACACGGGAATTGGAAGACTCCGCGCGCGCCCTGGCCAACGACGTGGCCGCCTCGCTCGATGCGCGGGACTATGCCCGCGCGCTGCGCGAGATCATGGCGCATGCCGATCGAATCAACACGGCATTCGACGCCGCTCAGCCCTGGCTCCTGGCGAAGGATGACCGCCGCCGGGGGGAACTGCAGGATGCCTCATCGCGCGCGCTGGCGGGATTTTGGTCAATCTCGGTCATGCTTGCGCCCATCCTGCCGGCTACCGCAAGTCGCGTGGCCCGTGAGTTGTTCGGCCTGGACCGCGATTTTCTCTGGGATGACGCAGCCACCCTGCCCCATCATGTGCGCCCCTACCAGCACCTCATGCAGCGCATCGACCCGAAGCAACTTGCGCGGTTATTCGAACCGGCCATGGCGCCCGCACCGGAGCCTGCGTCGGCTGCAACCCACAAAGCCACCTCGACGGCCGTGGCCCCGCCGAAGGGGCAAGCTGAACCTGCCACACCGACGGGCACGGTGAGCATCGACGATTTCGCGCGCATCGATCTGCGCATCGTGCGCATTGTCCACGCCGAGGCCGTGGAAGGCTCGACCAAGCTCTTGCGCCTGGCCCTTGACGCGGGCGAGACTGACGCTCACGGCCAGCCACGCCTGCGCAACGTGTTCTCCGGCATCGCCGCAGCCTACAAGCCCGAAGACTTGGTCGGACGCCTTACCGTCATGGTGGCCAACCTCGCCCCGCGCAAGATGAAATTCGGTGTCAGCGAGGGCATGGTTCTGGCTGCAAGCCACGACGACGAAAAGGCGCAGCCGGGCATCTACCTTCTTGACCCCTACCCTGGCGCACAGCCCGGCATGCGCGTGCGCTGACCGATACCGCAAGGAATACGCCATGTCGACACCTCAACCCGCCGACGCACTGCGCACGTTGCCCGACTCCAATTGGGACCGCGGTCCAAGCACTCACGTGGAGCATTTGGTTGAAGCCGGCCATGTGCTGCAGCTTCCAAACCTGCCCTTCACGCTGACGCACGATGAGCAACGCTTTCTCAGCCCGGCATGGAGCGACGGCAAATCGAAGAACATCAGCCTGCGCGGCGCCACCGAGTTGCGAGGAGCACAGGGCGGGAAAGATGATCTTGCCGCGCTGCAGGCCATGATCCGGCGCTTTGCGGCGCAGGCACAGGCGCTCGTGGATCGGCTGTTTCCGCAGTACCGCGGCAAGCTGCGCGCCGGCAATGCTTCGCTTCGCCCCTTTGCGGTGCAAGGGCGCGAGAGTTCCTGGCGCAAGGACGACACCAGGCTGCATGTCGATGCGTTCCCCTCCAACCCCACGCAAGGCGTGCGCTTGTTGCGCGTCTTCACCAATCTCAATCCTGCCGGCCAACCCCGAGTCTGGCGCGTCGGCCAGCCCTTTGCGGACTTTGCCAGCCACTTTGCCCCGCGTCTGCGCCGTCCCCTGCCGGCTTCGAGCAGGTTGCTGCATGCGTTACACATCACCAAATCACGTCGGACCCCTTACGACCATGCCATGCTTCAATTGCATGATTTGGCCAAGGCGGACCTGGATTTCCAGCGCGCGTCCCCGCAGCAGGAAGTTGCTTTTGCGCCGGGCACCACCTGGGTCGTGTTCTCCGACCAGGTCCTGCACGCGGTCATGGCCGGGCAGCACATGATGGAGCAAACCTTCTACCTGCGCCCCACGGATCAGCTCGCTCCGGAAACATCGCCCCTTCGCGTCTTGGAGCGCCTGCTCCACAGGCCTCTGGTCTAGTGCCCGATCGACGGCATCAAGCCGACGGCCTGATGTGCCACCCGTGCAGCAGGCAGTGCACTTTCGCCCCCCATCCCGGCACAACGCATGACCACCCTTCAACTCCCCTTGCGCTGGGGCTCCCCAGAACTGCCAAGTCTCCCGCGAAGCGTGCTCGTGGTCCAGATTTCCGCGATGGGCGATCAAGTGCAAACGCTGCCGGCCGTCTCGGACATCGCGGCACGCTGGCCAGGCATCGCCATCGACTGGGTGGTGGACGCGCGCTTTGCCGATATTCCACGGCTACACCCAGCCGTACGCAGCGTCTTTGCGCTGCCGCTCAAGGCCTTGCAACAGCGGCGCAGTGCCGCGGAGTTCCGCGCCCTGTGCGGCCAGGTCCGTGCCCTCCGCGCGCAACGCTACGACCTGATCTGGGACCCGCACAGTGTTCTCAAGAGCGCCCTTATCAGCCGGTTGGCTCGGGGCAAATTGCGCGTTGGCTACCGCGCTCAGGACTGCGGGGGCGAGCCACTGGCCGCCCACGCGTACCAACTGCATTTCGCGCGCCCACCGGGCATCCACGGAACGACGGGCCGGCGGATATTCGCCCAAGCGGTGCTCGACACCGACCCCACGCGGCCGGTCGAATATGCCATTCGGCAAGGCTTGCCAGCTCCTGACCTTGATACACCGTCTTATGCGCTGCTCGCCCATGGCGCGTCGAAATCGGAAAAGCTCTGGCCCCAGTCCAGTTGGCGTGCGCTAGGATCACGACTCATTGAGCTTGGCCTTCAGCTGGTGTTACCGTGGGGCAACGAAGCCGAACGCAAGCGTGCCGAGGAACTCGTGGCCGCGTGGCCCCACGGCGTTGCCCGACTAGCCGACCGCGGCGGCCTGCCCGAGATGGCCCGACTGATCGCTGGCGCTGCGCTGGTGGTTGGCCTTGACACGGGTTTCAGCCATTTGGCGGCCGCTTTGCGGCGTCCGCTGGTGGTGTTGTTCACCGACACCGGACCCGAGCTGTTCACGCCGGAGATTGCGGCGATCAGCCGCACACTTGGGGGCCACGGCAACATTCCGGATGCGCAGACTGCCGCCCATGCCGCGCAACAGGTACTCGCAGCGTGGGCAGCATCGCAGGCGCAATGAGCGCCCGCAAGCGAGCCCAGACGCCCCAGGGTCTAAGATTTTGTTTTTCACAGGAATGCCGACCATGCCACTCGCCGTCAAGCCCTACGTTTCCGAAGCCACACGTTTCCTGCAAAGCCTCAGGGTCCAGGATCCCGAGCTGGAAGCCAAACAAAAGCAGGGCCGTGCCCTGCTCTGGGACAAGCAGCCGGATTTCGAGCTCCGCCAGGCCTTTGACGCTGCGAAGGTGCCGCAAAAGCCCTACGTCTATGGCACGGAGTGATCCCCGCGCCCATTCATGCTGCGCGCCCCCGCACTGCGGGCATGCGCCCCGAGATGATGAGTGAGCCGGGCACTTTGGCCGTCGATACCGTGCCTGTCACGGTGGATGGCCTGGCTGTGGCCCGGCTTTATGGCCAGCCACTGTTTGAACTCCCGCAGGATCTGTATATCCCTCCCGATGCCCTGGAGGTGTTTCTCGAAGCTTTCGAGGGGCCGCTCGACTTGCTGCTGTATCTGATCCGCCGCCAGCACTTCAACATTCTCGACATTCCCATGGCGCAGGTCACCCGCCAGTACCTGGAATATGTCGAGCAGATTCGCCACAACAACCTGGAACTGGCGGCTGAATACCTGCTGATGGCCGCCATGCTGATCGAGATCAAATCGCGCATGCTGCTACCGCGCCCGCCCGCCGCGGAGGGCCAAGAGCCTGAGGATCCGCGCGCCGAGCTGGTTCGCCGGCTTCTGGAGTATGAGCGCATCAAACTCGCTGCGCAGGACATCGATGCTCTGCCGCAGGCTGGTCGCGATTTCTGGCGTGTGCAGGTCACTGTGGAGAAGTCTGCACGTTCCTTGTTGCCCGAAGTCAGTCTGGACGAATTGCGCGCCGCGTGGGCAGACGTCCTCAAACGCGCACGGCTCAACGCGCATCACACCATCACGCGCGAGCAAATCTCCGTGCGCGAGATCATGAGTCACGTCTTGCGCCGCCTTCAGGACCGCCGATTTGCCGAATTTCAGGAACTTTTCGAGACTGCAAGAGGCACGAGCCACGCCGTCGTCACCTTCATCGCGCTGCTTGAACTCACGCGCGAGGGGCTCGTGCAGATCACGCAGGCCGAGGCGTATGCACCGCTGTACGTACGCTTGGCGTACACGCCGAGTTGAGCGCGACGGCCGACTCACTGCCACTCGAAGGCCTGTTCGCTGCCGCCACCGGGATTGCTGCATTGCGGGCATAATGCGGCGGCCTTTCGAAAATCCGGTTCCACCGATCCATGTCAATCGACCCCCATCAACCAGTCTCACCCTACGGCACGCCGATTGCGACAGCAGCGCGCAAGCCCGTCACGCTGCACCGCCTGCGAGCAATGCGCGATGCGGGCGAGAAAATTGCGATGCTCACAGCCTACGACGCCACAAGCGCGCGCCTGCTGGACGATGCGGGGAGCGATTGCGTGCTGGTCGGGGATTCGCTCGGCATGGTGGTGCAGGGGCATGCATCGACCTTGCCGGTGACGCTGGAGCAGATGGTCTATCACACCACCTGCGTGGCGCGCGGCAACCGCAGTTCCTGGCTTGTCACGGACCTTCCCTTCGGGAGTTACCAGGGAACCGTGGAACAAGCCGTGCAAAGCGCTGTCATGCTCATGCAGGCCGGAGCGCAGATGGTCAAACTCGAAGGCGGCGGCTGGACGACGAGCGTGGTGGCCGCACTCGTGGAGCGCGGCATTCCCGTTTGCGCACATCTTGGACTCACGCCGCAGAGCGTGCATGCACTCGGCGGCTATCGCATCCAGGGACGTGATGCGATAGCCGCCGACAGGTTGCGCGCGCACGCGCGCAACCTGGGTCAGGCTGGCGCGGCGATGCTGGTTCTGGAACTTGTGCCCTCGGACCTTGCAGCGCAGATCACGGCAGACTACCCGGGTATGACGATCGGCATCGGCGCCGGGTGCCGAACCCATGGCCAAGTGCTGGTCCTGCAGGACATGCTGGATTTTTCTGCCGGCCCCAAGCCGCGCTTCGTGCGCAACTTCATGGCGGGATCTCCAAGCATTCTGGACGCTGTGCGCACCTACGTGCGCGACGTCAAGTCAGGCGTCTTTCCCGATGAATCGCTACATGGATACAGCTCCTGACGGATCGCGCCTGATGGCCCCGTGCCAGGAGTCTTGCCCGCCACAGTACAGCTTGACGGTTGTGGCGGGTCGGAGGCGAGACATTCATTTCGGTTTTTCCGCCTCCAGCCTGCCCCGCGGCCGAGTCGGTTTTGCGAGCACTCCCAATGCAAACCTTCCACACCCTCGCTGAGTTACGCGCCGCGCTGCATGATTTTCCCGCCCGCACACTCGTGCCAACGATGGGCAATTTGCATGCCGGGCACCTGGCGCTGGTGGCACGCGGGCGTGAGCTCGGTGCCCCCGTGGTCGCGAGCATCTTCGTCAACCGACTGCAATTTGGCCCCCACGAGGACTTCGATCGTTACCCTCGCACCCTGGAACGCGACACCGCGCTGCTGTCGCAGGCCGGGTGCAGCTTTCTTTTTGCACCTGATGAGGCGGAAATGTACCCCGAGCCGCAGACCTTCTGCGTGCGGCCGGACCCGGCCTTGGCCGGCATTCTGGACGGGGCAGCCCGGCCTGGGCACTTCGAGGGCGTTGCCACCGTGGTGATGAAGCTGTTCGCCATGGTGCAGCCGACTGCTGCGGTATTCGGCAAAAAGGACTATCAACAGTTGATGCTCATACGCCGCATGGTCGCGCAATTTGCGTTGCCCATTGCCATCGCAGGCCTGGACACGGTGCGCGATGCCGACGGGCTGGCCCTATCGTCGCGCAACGGTTACCTTACGCCCGCGCAGCGCGCCCAGGCACCACAACTGCAGGCGGCCTTGCATGCATTGGCCAAAGCGGCGCGCGGCGCGCATTTGCCCGAGGACGTGCTCGCGCTTGAGAGCCGGGCAATGCGAGACTTGACCGCGCAGGGGTGGACGCCCGATTATCTAACGGTACGCCGCCGCTGCGATTTGCTTGCGCCCGGCGCAGACGATCTGCGGGAGGGAGCGCCAATGGTTGCTCTTGCCGCCGCCCGCCTTGGGGCGACACGGCTGATCGACAATCTGGAGTGCTGACGCGGTTGACAAGCGTCGCGGGCACTGCCTATGTTTTGTAGCCCGGGTCGGTGCGGTCCAGCTTCCGGAGCATCGCCGGCCAGACAAAGCTTCCGCCCATGCCATCGGTCTGGACTTTCATGGCTTGGCCAACGCCAGCGATGATCTGGGGCGCCACTTGGGTGAGCCCCTCAGCACCCTGTTGCCCCGCCAGTGCGGCGACCTGGATCTGGCATGCACTTTCCAGGATGTACATGCTGAGAAAGGCGTCGGCGATACCGCGACCCACGGTGAGCAAGCCATGGTTGCGCAGGACCAGAAAATTCGCATGGCCCAAGTCTGCCTGCAGGCGTGGTTTCTCGTCCGAACGGAAAGCGACGCCTTCATAGTCGTGGTACGCCAGCGAGGCGAGCACGAACGTGCTTTGCTGGCTGATGGGCAAAACGCCGTGCTTTTGGCTGCTCACCGCCACGCCTGCGCGGGTATGGGTGTGCAGCACGCAGCCGGCCTCGGGGCGGGCCTCATGCACGGCGCTGTGGATCACGAAACCGGCAGGATTGACGGAGAAGGGACTGTCGTGCAGCTTGCGGCATTCCATGTCGACCTTCACGAGACTGGAGGCTGTGATTTCCTCGAACATCATCCCGTAGGGGTTGATCAGGAACTGGTGCGCCTCACCAGCAACGGAGGCCGGAAGCTTGGCACTGATATGGGTGAACACCAAGTCGCTCCAGCCGTAAAGGGCCACCAAGCGGTAGCACGCCGCCAGATCGCAGCGCAGCGCCCACTCCTGCGGGCTGACTGCATGTTGCAGTGAAGGGATCTCCACGGTTTGTCTCCATTTGGTTGGCATTGAGCAATGAACTCTCCCGCCGCTCAACGCATGGCGTTGTCGCGGGGGTTTCGCGGGTCACAGGCTTGGACTTGCCACGTTGCCGTGGCCGAGGTTTGGGTCTCGCCGCCACGCCCGTTCCATGCGTGTGTTGCGTATTGAACGCGTCGATGATGACCACCGATGCGCGGTTGCGGTCGCGTGGCATGACATGCCCGCAGTGCGGGCACACATGCATGCACTCGGCAAGGGTCTTGGGAACGATCTCCCAACAGGCGGAGCACCGCTGCGACGGTTTGAGTTGGCGCGTATTGCTCAGATGCAGCCTCGTACCAGCTTCTTCCGCTTTGTACGCGAGCATCGGATGCGCCATGCCGAACCCCGCCGAGAGGATCTCGCGGTTGAGTCCGGCCTTTTGCCGCACGCGACGGCCCGGTGCATCCACCGTGCCCTTCGCGCTGCGGCTCATGGTCTTCGGAGCCAGTTGCTCCGTGGCCAGGACGGCGCATTGCCGCACCAGCTTGGTTGTTTCCTTGCGCACGAAGTCCCGGCGCAGATTGGAAATCCGGTCGTGCAGCCGGGCGATGCGACGCCCGAGCCGTTTGAAGCGCAACGATCCGTTCTTCTTCCTGGCGCGCTGCCGCTGCAGCGCGGCAAGGCGCGGCAGTTCCTCGCGCACCCAGCGCGGGTTGTCGATAGCCCGTCCATCGTCGAACGTCGCCCAGTCGGTGATCCCGAAATCCACGCCACGCCGCATGCCGGCGGCGCGCTGCCGCGCACAGGCCGACTCGGGCACGCGCAGCGTCACCGACACGAACCACCCACCACCTTTGCGCGTGAGCGTGATGTCGTTGGGTTTTGCCTGATCGCCGAAGCGGTGCAGCCCGCGCGCCCGAATGGACATCGCAGCCTCACCACTGCCGATGCGCAGCGTGGCACCACGGCCGCCGTGCTGCATGAGCTTCCAGCCAGCCGGGTCGGGGTAGGCAAAGCCCGAGAACCGCTTGGCGGCCTTGAACCGCGGGAATCCGGGCGTTTGCCCCGCCTTGACGCGACGGAAGAAGGCGGCAAAGGCCAGATCGAGGCGGCGCAGCGTTTGCTGCAGCGCGTGGCTGCCGAGTTCGTTGAGCTCGGGCTGATCGGCCTTGATCTGCGGCAATGCGTTCTGCTGCGCGTAATCGCTGATGGATTTGCCCGCCTTGCGCCAGGCGTCGATGCGCTCTTCGAGCGGCGCGTTGTACAACTCGCAGTGCAGCCGCGTCCACGCCTCCAGCCGCGCCATCTGCGCGGCATTGGGATACAGCTTGAGCGTGACTTTGCGCCGTTGCATGCTGGTATTTTATCCAGCATGGCGAGGAACAACAAGCGAAAACCGCCCGCTTGACCCCCTCCTGCCCGGTCGGCTTCGCCTGAGCGACGCTGTGCGTCGGGCCGGGCGAGGAAGGGGAATGCGCGGGCATTTGTTCATTTTCCCTCCGGCGCGCCAACTTGTCGCGCCGCATCCCGGGGCGCCACGCTGCCTCCATCCAACATGGCCGATTGGGCCTGCGTTCAGAGCGCGGCACGATTCCAATGGACAATCTGGTTTGCGGCACGCTTCGAATTTCCTTCGGACCCCGAAACCCGAGTATTCACCATGCACCACTGCGACGTTCTCATCATCGGCGGCGGCTTGGCTGGTCTGGCCACAGCCTTGCATCTGGCCGAGCGTTTTCAAGTCACCATGCTTGCCAAGCGTGAATTGGAGGTTTCGTCCAGCCAATGGGCTCAAGGCGGTATCGCCGCGGTGTTGGGGAGCAAAGACAGCTTTGACGCCCATGTGCACGATACCCTCGTGGCTGGCGCCATGCTCAACGATCTGCCCGCCACGCGCTTTGTCATCGAGCATGGGCCGCAGGCCATCAGCTGGCTGCGTGAACAGGGGGTTCCATTCGACACGGAAGGCGGCGACTTGCACCTCACGCGCGAGGGTGGCCACAGCCAGCGCCGCATCGCCCATGTGGCCGACGCCACTGGCGCCGCCATTCAGCGCACACTTCTGGCGCGCGCGCGCGAACACCCGCGCATCACCCTGTTGGAAAACCACGTGGCGGTCGACTTGATTACCGACCGCCATATGAATTTCGCCAGCGACCGCCGTTGCTGGGGCGCATACGCGCTCAACATGGCCAGTTCGCGCGTGGAAACCTTCGCCGCCACCCACACGGTTCTCGCCACGGGCGGTGCAGGCAAGGTGTACCGCTACACGACCAACCCCGACACCGCCAGTGGCGACGGGCTTGCCATGGCCTGGCGTGCGGGCTGCCGTGTGGCAAACATGGAGTTCATTCAGTTTCATCCGACCTGCCTTTACCACCCGAAGGCCAAGAGCTTCCTCATTTCTGAAGCGGTGCGCGGCGAAGGTGGCGTGCTCCGGCTTCCTGATGGCACGCGCTTCATGCCGGCACACGATGAACGTGCAGAACTGGCGCCGCGCGACGTGGTCGCCCGTGCCATCGATTTTGAGATGAAGAAGCACGGCGTGGACTGTGTATACCTGGACATCACCCTCAAGGGCGAAGCATTCATACGTCAGCATTTCCCCACCATCTACCAGCGCTGCATGGATTTAGGCATCGACATGGCGCGGGAGCCCATCCCTGTGGTGCCTGCGGTGCATTTCACCTGCGGCGGCGTTCTCACCGATCTGTCGGGGCGCACCGACCTTCCGGGTCTGTATGCCGTTGGTGAAGTCGCCTACACGGGACTGCATGGCGCCAACCGCCTCGCCAGCAATTCACTTCTTGAGTGTGCCGTCTTCGGTACTGCCGCGGCGCAGGCCATCGGTGCGGCGGCACAGCCGCCAGTGCTGGCACCACGCCCTTGGGACGAGAGCCGCGTAAGTGACGCTGACGAGCTGGTTGTCATTAGCCATAACTGGGATGAACTACGCCGGCTCATGTGGAATTACGTGGGTATCGTACGCACGGACAAGCGTCTGGAGCGTGCTGCGCACCGCATCGCGCTGCTGCAATCCGAGGTCCAGGAGTTTTACGCCAACTTTCGCGTCAACCGCGACCTTCTTGAACTTCGCAACTTGCTGCAGGTGGCTGAACTGATTGTGCGTTCAGCCCAACTGCGTCATGAAAGCCGCGGCCTGCACTACAGCCTGGATTGGCCTCAGACGGCGGCCCCTGCCGCACCAACCATCCTTGTGCCCTAAGGCGCGCGCCCCCATCCCATGTCTCCCATGCCCGATCCCAGCCTCGCCGAAGTCGTCACGCTCTTGCACCGCGCGGCACGCGAGGAAATCCTCCCGCGATTTCAGCGCGTCCGCCGCGAGCTCAAGGCCGATGGGACCTGGGTCACCGCCGCAGACACTGCCATGCAGGCCCGTGTGCAACGCGAACTCGCTGATCGCTGGCCGCACATTGCTTTCCTTGGCGAAGAGATGCCCGCCTCGGAGCAACAAAACCTGATGCGCCACACGCAAACCGGCCTATGGGTTCTCGACCCGTTGGACGGTACGAGCAATTTTGCTGCCGGCTTACCGATATTCGGCCCCTCCCTCGCGCTGATTCGCAATGCGCGCATTGAACTCGGCGTCGTCATTGACGTGCCACGCGACGAGACATTCAGCGCAGCACTCGGCCATGGTGCCTGGCTGAACAACGTGCCGCTGTCCATGGCCAAATCGGCTCTGGCCTTGGCCAAGACCATTGCCTGCGTGGATTTCAAACGCCTCCCGGCGCCGCTCGCTGGACGCTTGGCCACGATGCCTCCATATGCCTCGCAGCGTTCCATCGGATCTGTGGCGCTGGACTGGTGCTGGGTCGCCGCCGGCCGCTTCCACCTCTACCTGCACGGAAGCCAAGGCCTGTGGGACTACTGTGCCGGCCACCTCATTCTCAGCGAAGCTGGCGGATACAGCACAACTCTCGATGGGCAAGTCGTGTTTGACGGCACCTTGAGCAAACGCTCAGCGCTGTGTGCCGGGGACGCTGAGCACTTCGCGCAATGGGTTGAGTGGTTGAACGAAAACCGATGACGCGGCATCTCGCACGGACTTTGCGCGCGCATCAACGCCATATCGCTACTGAAATGCCACTTCGTCGAAACTACGTAGCTTGCGGCTATGCAGTTGATCCATGCGTTGCTGGCGCAGGTTCTCCAGCGCGCGAATGCCGATGCGAAGATGCTGGTCGACGCGTTCACGGTAGAAGCGATCAGCCATACCGGGGAGTTTGAGGTCACCATGCAGGGGCCTGTCGCTCACGCATAGAAGCGTGCCGTAAGGCACCCGGAGACGCAAGCCGTTGGCTGCAATGGTCGCGCTTTCCATATCCAGAGCAATGGCACGGCTTTGGGAAAACCGGCGCTCAGGAGTATTCAGGACTCCGTGAAATGGCTGCAGTTCCCAATTTCGGTTGTCCGTGCTGGCTACGGTTCCGGTGCGCATCACGCGCTTGAGATCGTAACCGCGCAACTGGGTAATGGTGGCCACTGCCTCCTGGATGGCCACCTGGACCTCTGCCAAGGGCGGGATCGGCACCCACAGAGGCAGTTCCTCGTCCAGCACGTGGTCCTCGCGGACATAGCCGTGCGCAAGCACATAGTCGCCCAGCTGCTGGCTATTGCGCAACCCTGCACAGTGACCAAGCATGAGCCATGCATGGGGGCGAAGGACCGCAACGTGGTCGGTGATTGTCTTCGCGTTGGCCGGGCCCACGCCAATGTTCACGAGGCTGATGCCACTGCGGTCGCGCCGCAGCAGGTGGTAGGCGGGCATCTGCGGCATGCGGGCCGGGGGTTCGCCCAGTGCGTCGCTGGCTTCAGCCGATTGGCCGACCCGGCGGGTGACCACGTTGCCCGGCTCCACGAAAGCGATGTAGTCGTCCTGCGCATCGGCTGGACGTGCCATGAGTTCGCGCGCCACACGCACGAATTCGTCAATGTAGAACGCGTAGTTCGTGAACAGCACAAAGTTCTGCATGTGCTGGGGATCAGACCCGGTGTAGTGACGCAGGCGGTGCAGCGAGTAGTCGACTCGCGGTGCCGTAAAGAGAGCCAGCGGCAGAGGCTGACCGGGCATCGGCACAAACGTGCCGTTGGCGATGCCATCGTCCATTGCCGATAGGTCCGGCAAGTCAAACAGGGTGCGCAGGCGCGCGCGCTGCTCGAGGCTGAACTGTGCCTCCAGGGGTTCGTGATCCAAGAAGGTGAACGGCAGCGGGATGGGTGTCGCGCTGACACCCACCTCCAGCGGCTCGCCATGGTTGCGCAAAAGCAGGGCGAACTGTTCGCGGTAATAGTCGGCGAACAGTTCGGGCCGCGTGAGCGTGGCTTCGAATACACCTGCGCGCGACACGAACCCATAGCTCAGGCGGGAGTCCGCGTGTGCGCCGCTTCGGGTGCGCACGCGCACGAACGGATAGTACGCACGCACTGCTTCATCTTGCTCCGCGCCCGCGAGAAAACGGCGCAGCGCGTCGTGCAGGATGGCCACGCCCTGGCCATAAATGGCCGCGACATGGGCCAGCGCAGCGTTGGCGTCGGTATGGTTGCGGGTGGTGAGCGCGGATTCGGTCATGGCGTGCGGTTGCAGTCGCGGGCCTGGGCGCGTGACAGGTCCAGTCCTTCAGCGCGAATAAGGATAGCGCGAATGCCATGGGCATCCACTGGGGGCGTGGGCCCGGTTTGGTTGATGCTGTCTTTTGAACCTGCAAGCGAGGGTGGCCCACGCCCGCATCGCCCGTGAAGTGCGTGGAGCAGGCATCCCGCCAGCAGCAGTAACCCGCCGAAGCGGCTCAGCCGGGCTCGATGCCGGGGTGATCGCCGTCGCAATCCCCACGCTTGCCGCGCAAGCAGCGGCCGGGCCCAGGGCGCTGGGGATGTCAAAGAAACTGGACATCGCCGCGCAAATGTCGCGGCTGGCGCGACGTCGACGCTGCCGGGTGCGCCGGGCTTCAATCGGCCGTAGTCTGCATTGGGGCCTGCAACTGCTGCTGCAGCCATTGAACCAGCGCGATGACCTCGGGGCGGCGCGCTGCGTCCGTGCGCTGTGCGAGATGGTAAAAGTAGCCACTGCCCCGCATCGGTCCCAATGGCAACACAAGGCTGCCGTCGGCCAGGAGATGCTGCACCAACGCCATCTGCCCCATGGCCAGGCCCATGCCCGCCAGCGCTGCCTGCACGGCTTGGTGAGTGAAGTTCAGGTCCAGCCAACTCAGCGGTTTGACCGGCGCGTGTCCGATCGCGGCAAACCAACCGGGCCAGGACAGCGCGTCAATATGGCGAGCCAGCGACGGCGAACTGCCGTGGGATCCGACATCGGCGATCAGCGCCGCGCGCTTGAGATCCGCCGGTGTGCGCAACCCACCGCGCGCCTGCAGTTCGGCGAGCAGGCGCGGGCTGCACACAGGCGCGATACGCTCCTCAAACAGGACCCTGGTGCCAGGCACACGCGCCAGCGGGTTGTCGGGATGGACCAGCCGGATTGCCACGTCCTGACCCGACACATCCAGGTCGGCCAGGCGATCCGTCGCCTCCACCGCAATGTCCACGTCGGAATGGTCCGCCTGAAACAGCGGCAGCCTCGGCATCAGCCACAAGCTGGCAAAGGACGCAAACGTGGTGATGCGCACACGTGGGCGCTGGGTGATCTGACGCAGGTCTTCCACGGCGTCGTCAAGCGTGGCAAGCACGGGACGCAGTGCAGCTGCAAATCGCTCGCCAGCCTCGGCGAGCCGCACGCGCGGACCCTCGCGCAGGAATAGCGTCACGCCAACCTCTGCCTCCAATGCCTGGATCTGTCGGCTCAAAGCGGACTGGGTGACAAACAACTCATGCGCGGCGGCCGTGAAACTGCCAAGGCGCGCGGCAGCCTCAAACGCGCGCAGATTGCCGGCATCGATGCGGCGGGAAAAAGCTCTCGACGGCGATTTCACGACAGGCATGGCAACTCCTTAGCATGCAATAAACGCATGATTAAGATACCAAAAGACCGCTTTCTGAAACGACAAAGGCTGCCTATCATTTTCGCCATAAGCCATGGAATATGGGGCTCATGGGATGAAATCCCGTTCTATTGCCGCATTTGCGCGAAGGAGATAACCATGCATGATTGGAATACAAGACCATTGCAACTGCGTCGTGAGTCGATCAGTTTGCAGCCCGGCGACTCGGTGCTTGTGCGCGGGGCACGTGGCCTGCGCCTGGAGGCGATGGCGCCGCCATTCCCAGGGGGTCCGCTCCCCCTGCTATGGCTCACCGAGGAGGGCGAGTCGGACGATGTGTTTCTGCACCCGGGCGACTGCCATGTGGTGCGCGGAAACGGCCGCATGGTGGCCACCGCCTGGGGGCCCATCAGCCTGCGTGTGCTCGCGAGCGCGCGCATCGCGGCGCCTGTGATGGTACCGACTGCGGACCTGTCCGCGCCAACTCGGGCGCTTCCGGCGCAGCGATCGGGCGGGCCCGCCGACATGCATCGACCGGGGACGGTGCACCTGCCGCCAGCGTGCTGCGGCGCCTGAACCCGCAAGCTCGCACGGCTGCAACGCCCAACGTCCAGCACCGCGTGCTGATGCTTGGTGTCAACGGCCGCCGAGGTCCTGCAAGAGATCGAGCGCCGGCGCGGCGTGGTTCAGCGTATAGATGTGCAATCCTGGGGCACCGCCTGCAAGCAACTGGTCGCAGAGGTCAGCGACGACTTCGCGACCGAAGGCCAGGATGCTTGCACGGTCATCACCAAAGCTTTGCAGACGCAGGCGTATCCAGCGCGGCACCTCGGCACCACAGACGTCTGAGAAGCGCAACAACTGGCTGGCATTGGTGATGGGCATGATGCCGGGAACGATGGGCACGCTCATCCCGGCTGCGCCGACTTCGTCGATGAAGCGGAAATAGGCATCGCTATTGAAAAAATACTGGGTAATGGCCGAATCGGCGCCAGCGCGCATCTTTTCGATGAAATGTCGCAAGTCTTCCTGCGGGCTGCGCGCCTGCGGGTGGGTTTCGTGGTAGGCGGCGACCTCGATGTGGAACCAGTCGCCAGTTTCCGCGCGAATGAACTCCACGAGATCACGCGCGTGGTGGAACTCGCCTCCGATACCGTAGCCCGAAGGCAAGTCCCCACGCAGAGCAACGATGCGGCGAATGCCTTCAGCCCGGTAGCCCTGCAACAACGCGCGCACACTGTCATAACTAGCGCCGATGCACGACAGATGGGGCGCCGCAGCCATGCCCTCCGCGGCGATTTCCCTCACGGTCATCAAGGTACCCTCCTGGGTGGAGCCGCCTGCTCCGAAGGTAACCGAGCAAAACTTTGGGCGGTACGCATAGAGCTGCTGCCGAGCCGTGCGCAGCTTGACCGCGCCTTCAGGCGTCTTCGGCGGAAAAAATTCGAAACTCAGGTTCGGTATATCCATACGCACGTGTGTCTGGGGTATGGCGGCCGAGGGCTCAAGCCGCGAATGCAGCCAAGCCAACCGGGCTGCCGGGGCATTGCCCAGAACGGCCACCCCGCGGGTTTTCCGCAGGCTGGGCCGGTCCTGGTCTCGCAACGCTCTGAATGCCTTTAATAGCGGTAGTGGTCGGCCTTGTAGGGGCCGTCCTTCGGCACGCCGATATAGGTGGCTTGCTGGTCAGTCAGCTGCGTGAGCTGGGCGTTGAGCTTCTTGAGTTGCAGCCGTGCCACCTTCTCGTCCAGATGCTTGGGCAGGGTGTACACGCCGACCGGATATTGGGCGGTCTGGGTGTACAGCTCGATCTGCGCAATGGTCTGGTTCGCGAAACTCGATGACATCACGTAGCTCGGATGTCCGGTTCCGCAGCCCAGGTTCACCAGACGTCCCTTTGCCAACAGGATGATGCGCTTGCCATCCGGAAAAATGATGTGGTCAACCTGGGGCTTGATTTCCTCCCACCGGTACTGCTCGACGCCCGCGACGTCAATCTCGTTGTCGAAGTGCCCGATATTGCAAACAATGGCCTGGTCCTTCATGCGGGCCATGTGGTCATGGGTAATGACGTGATAATTGCCAGTCGCAGTAACGAAGATGTCAGCCTTGTCGGCGGCGTAATCCATCGTGACCACGCGGTAGCCCTCCATGGCCGCCTGCAGGGCGCAGATGGGGTCGATTTCGGTCACCCATACCTGGGCGGAAAGCGCGCGGAGTGCCTGTGCGCTTCCCTTACCGACGTCGCCATAGCCGGCGACCACCGCGATCTTGCCCGCCACCATCACGTCGGTGGCGCGCTTGATGCCATCAACCAAGCTCTCGCGGCAACCGTAAAGGTTGTCGAACTTGCTCTTGGTGACGCTGTCATTGACGTTGATCGCGGGAAACTTGAGCTCACCGCGTTGGTGCATCTGGTAAAGGCGATGCACGCCTGTGGTCGTTTCCTCGGTCACACCCTTGATGTGTGCCAGGCGGGTCGAATACCACGTTGGGCTGTTAGCGAGGCGCGCCTTGATGGCGGCGAAAAGAACCCGCTCCTCTTCACTGGTGGGGTGGTTGAGCACGGCCGCATCGGTTTCCGCGCGAGCGCCCAAGTGCAGCAGCAGCGTGGCGTCACCACCATCGTCCAGAATCATGTTCGAGTAACCTGCGTCGGTCCATTCGAAGATGCGATGGGTGAATTCCCAATAATCTTCCAGCGTCTCGCCTTTGATGGCAAACACCGGCGTACCGCTTGCTGCAATGGCTGCCGCTGCGTGGTCCTGCGTGGAGAAGATGTTGCACGAGGCCCAGCGCACCTGCGCCCCCAACGCCTGCAGTGTTTCAATCAGGACCGCAGTCTGGATGGTCATGTGCAGGCTGCCGGTGATGCGGGCGCCGCGCAGCGGCTGACGGGCCGCATATTCGTCGCGGATGGCCATGAGGCCTGGCATTTCCGTCTCGGCAATGCGAATTTCCCGCCGGCCCCAATCGGCCAAGGCCAAGTCAGCCACGCGGAAATCAGGGGATTGATTCAGGTCGACCACAGCGTTCATCAAACTCTCCATGAAACTGCGGCCGGGGCGGATGCTCACCGCATCCCGCGCCCGGCACGGGTTGGGCGAGCGCCGTTGACAGGAAGCCGCCCAAGGCAGCTTGCGATCAGGGTCCTGAGCCTGGCGACCGCCGGGGAGTGCCCGGCATTGGCGTTGCAACGCTCCTCAGGAATCGGTAATTGTAGGGTGACACGCCCTGGCCGGCTTGCCCCCGGCGACTGCAGGGGGTTCCGGGTTCGCCTCGACCGCGCCCAGTCAGCCGGCGTGGCTCGAGCGGACGACAGATCAGGCGCGTGTCGCCAGTGCCAAGCGCAGCCCCAGGCCGACAAACACAAGCCCCGTGGCACCACGCACCCAACGCCCCATGGCGGCAATCCTCCCAAGCCGGGCGTGGGCTCGCGCGGCGAGTACGGCCACAAGCAGGTTGAAGAGCGTACCGTTGACCGTAAACACCACACCCAGCAGCAGGAAAGCCCAGCCCTGACTACCCGTGGCTGGCCGCACGAATTGCGGCAGGAACGCAAGGAAAAACAAAATGATCTTGGGGTTGAGCAGATTGGTCAACATGCCCTGAAGCATCACCGCCCGTAGCACAGGCGCCCCAGACTCGGCAGGAACGCACAGTCCCGCTGCATCGTTGCGGCCCAGCCCTTGATCAGGCTGCGCACGGCGCACCAGCCCTCTGCGCACCAAGGTCAATCCAAGCCACACAAGGTAGGCTGCGCCCATCCACTTCACGACAGCGAAGGCCGTATCGGAAGCGGCAACCAGGGCCGACAGGCCAGCGGCGGCCGCGGTGACATGCACAAGACAACCTGCCCCCACCCCGAGCGCGGCCGCGGCGCCGGCGCGCGCACCCTTCGCCGTGGTGCGCGTGAGAATGAACAACATGTCCGCCCCAGGTGTGATGTTGAGCAGCAAGCCGGCCAACACAAACCAGGCGAGATCATGAATGCCGAGCATGGTGTGATGCGAAAAAGGGGGCTTGTGATACCGGCCGGAATGACGGGCAAGGCTGGCTGCCGCTCACCGGAACCCATACTGCGCGGCAGGCAGGCAGATCCGACGCCATCCGACTCAGGCCGCCACCGTCCCCGTGTGGCGCACATCGGGCAAGCCTGCGTCTGCGCGCAGGGCAGACGCCTTGTCCGTCGCTTCCCACGTGAAGTCAGGCTCGTCACGACCAAAGTGCCCGTACGCCGCTGTCTTGGCGTAGATCGGGCGCAACAGGTCGAGCATTTGCACGATGCCTTTGGGGCGCAGGTCGAAATGGCGGCGCACCAGTTGTTCGACCTGTGCGTCATCAATCACACCCGTGCCTTGGGTGGTGACCATGATGCTGGTGGGCTGAGCCACGCCAATCGCGTAGGAAATCTGCACCAGACACTTCTTTGCAAGGCCTGCAGCGACAATGTTCTTCGCCACATAGCGCGCAGCGTAGGCCGCAGAGCGATCAACCTTCGAGGGATCCTTGCCTGAAAATGCGCCACCGCCATGAGGTGCTGCACCGCCGTAGGTGTCAACGATGATCTTGCGCCCGGTCAGCCCGCAATCGCCCTGGGGACCACCCACAACGAAGCGGCCGGTCGGGTTGATGAGAAATTTCACGTCGCCACGCATGAACTGGGGCGGGAGCACCGGCTTGATGATGGACTCGATCACGGCTTCGCGCAGGTCGGCCATGGCGATGTCGGGCGCATGCTGGGTCGATAGCACGACCGTATCGATCGCCACCGGGCGGCCGCCCTCGTAACGAAAGGTGATCTGGCTCTTGGCATCCGGACGCAGCCATGGCAGGCGCCCGTCACGGCGCAGCTGACTCTGTCGCTCCACCAACCGGTGCGCGTAATAGATGGGCGCCGGCATCAGATCGGGCGTTTCATCGCAGGCGTAGCCAAACATCAGGCCCTGGTCACCCGCCCCCTGGTCGAGGTTGTCATCGTGCGCAGAATCCACACCCTGTGCAATATCGGGGCTCTGCTTGTCGTAAGCGACAAGCACGGCACAGCTCTTGTAGTCGATGCCAAAGTCAGCGTCGTCGTAGCCGATGCGCCTCAGGGTGTTGCGGGCGACCTGGATGTAATCGACCACTGCACCCGTCGTGATTTCGCCAGCCAACATGATGAGCCCGGTATTGGCCAGGGTCTCGGCTGCCACGCGAGAGCGGGGCTCCTGCGCGAGGATGGCATCGAGGATGGCGTCCGAGATCTGATCGGCTACCTTGTCCGGATGACCTTCGGACACGGATTCTGAAGTGAAGAGAAAAGTATCGGCCATGTGTGAGCTCCTGTTGGGCTGTTGCGGATCCGTCACCGCTTGAAGCTTCACACGGCGACGCTTTAGCGGTTTGGGTTCGGCGGCCAATCCTGCTGCGCCGCCAGTCGCCCCGCAAGTTGTCATTAACTCGGCGACCGTCCTAAATTGTAGGCTCATGGCGCTGCGGGCGCTGCTACGTAACATTACCGAGTTCGAGCGTCTTGCGAACCTGACGTGCAATCGCTGCGCGACGTGTTCCGTCCACCACCCCTTTCTCATTTCTCGCCCACACCATGCTGCGCCTGTTTCGTGCGCTGTCCCATTTGCCGCTCGGCCTGCTTCAGGCGATGGGTGCCTTGCTGGGGCTTGTCGTATATGCCACCTCGCCGACATACCGAAAGCGCCTGCGTGCCAACCTTGCGCAAGCTGGCTTCGCGCCACAGCGCTTGGCGCTGGCGGTGGCCAGTGGCACTGGGCGCATGCTGGGCGAGATGCCCTATGTCTGGTTCCGCTCAGGCCCAACCGCCGCAGTACGCCGGGTGCGCGTGGTCGGACGCGAATGGGTGGACAAGGCACGCAGCGAGGGTCGCGGCATTCTGTATCTCACGCCACATCTTGGCTGTTTTGAAGTGTCCGCCCAGACAGCCTCGGAATGGGGGCCGATCACTGTCCTTTATCGCCCGCCACGCAAGGCCTGGATTGCAAGCCTTGTCCAATCCAGGCCCCGTGGCCAGTTGCGCACGGCGCCGGCCACAATGGCCGGCATGCGCCCCCTGCTCCGCGCGTTGCGCAACGGCGAGGCCGTCGGCCTGCTTCCCGACCAGGCACCCGCGGCCGGCGAGGGCGTATGGGCGCCGTTCTTCGGGCGCCCTGCCTACACGATGACGCTTCCAGCACGACTTGCCCAACTCACTGGGGCGCAAATCATCCTTGTCTTCGTCGAGCGACTCAGTTTCGGACGCGGCTATGTCCAGCATTTCCTGCCCTTCGACCAAACGCTACCCGATGATCCGGTGCAAGCGGCCACACGGATCAACCAGGGGCTCGAGTCGTTGATCCGGATGCGCCCCGAGCAGTACCTTTGGGGTTACAACCGCTATAAGGCACCGCCAGGCTCGCTTTCGCAACCGGGCGCGCCGTCGGTTCAGCCCACGCAACAGGCCACGACATCATGACCCGCATCGCCCTAGGCTTGCTGTGGCTGCTCCATTTCCTGCCCTATCGCACCCTTGGCCGGATCGGAACCGGGCTTGGCTTCTTGCTGTGGCCGCTCGCTCGCAAGCGCCGCGCCATTGCGCTGCGCAACCTGGAACTGTGTTTTCCGCAATGGAGCGATGCCGAGCGCAGGCGCGTGGCACGTGAGCATTTCACGTGCGTCAGTCGTGCGTTTCTCGATCGGGTCGTGCTGTGGTGGGCAAGCCCCAAGCAACTCAAACGCATCCTGCATCTGCAAGGCCCCGTGGATGAAGCCCTCAACGGAGACGGGGCGGTGCTGCTGATGGGGCTGCATTTCGAGGGCATGGACGCGGCCTGGACGGCTCTAACCTTGGCCGCGAATCGACCTCTTTCGGGCATGTACACCCCACAGAAGGCCAAGGGACTCGATCGCTGGGTGCTGGCCGGGCGAAGCCGCTTTCATACCGAGCGCATCGTGTCGCGCCACGAAGGCGCCGGCGGCATGCTGCGGGCGCTGCGCCGCCACACTCCCTTTTACACGCTTCCCGACATGGATTTCGGTGCGCGGCATTCGCGCTTCATCCCGTTTTTCGGCGTGCCTGCCGCCACACTTGACGTGGTGCCGCGCCTCGCCGCATCGAGCAAGGCGCGCGTGTACCCCGTGGTCGCACGCATGTTGCCTGACTACGCCGGCTATGCCATCACGATCTACCCGGACCTGGACAACTTCCCGACGCTGCTCGATGGACGCCTGGCCGACATCGATGGGGACTTGCTGCGCATCAACCATTTCATCGAACAGCGCGTGATGGAAATGCCCGAGCAATATCATTGGGTTCACAAACGCTTCAAAACCCGGCCCCCGGGCGCCCCCTCGCTGTATTGAATCCAGCTGCCGCATGAAACTCCATTTCACCAAAATGCACGGCGCCGGCAACGACTTCGTGATGCTCGACGCAACACGGGAACCTCTGCAGCTGAGTCCACAGCAAATCCGCCTGCTGGCTGACCGGCATTTTGGCGTGGGAGCCGACCAGATCCTCGTGGTGGAGCCCTCTCCGGCACCGGATGTGGACTTTCGCTACCGCATCTTCAATGCCGATGGTGGCGAAGTCGAGCAATGCGGCAACGGCGCTCGCTGCTTCGTTGCCTTTGTGCGTCAGATCGGGCTCACCAATAAAACCTCGATCCGCGTGCTCACGCGCAGTGGCATCATTGAACCAAGCCTTGAGGCCGATGGCCGCGTGACGGTCAACATGGGTGCGCCACGCTTTGACCCGGCGCAGATCCCTTTTGATGTGACTGGCCTCGTCCCGCAGACCGTTGGTGATCTGATGCGCTGGCCGCTGGATCTGGGTGATGTCACCGTGTGGATCAGCGCCCTATCCATGGGCAATCCTCACGCGGTGCAACAGGTGGACGACGTGGACAATGCGCCTGTGACCACGCTCGGGCCACGCATTGAAGTTCACCCCCGGTTTGCCGCGCATGTGAATGCTGGCTTCATGCAGGTTCTGCATCCCCACGGCATCCGACTGCGCGTGTGGGAGCGCGGAGCCGGCGAAACCCTGGCCTGCGGCACCGGTGCCTGCGCTGCCGCCGTTGCCGGCATCCGTCATGGCTGGCTGCAAAGCCCGGTTGACGTGGACACGCGGGGCGGGCGCCTGACCATTGCGTGGGACGGCGCGGCGGGCCCCGTGCTGATGACTGGCCCCGTGGCCCATGTATTCGACGGTACGATCGAAATTTGACGCAACGCATCCCGAGTAACGACCGAAGAACACAACCAAGACCCGCCATGCAACTCACCGAACAGGACCTGGCCGCCTATCTGGCCCAACATCCCGATTTTTTCGAGCGTCACGCGGAGCTTCTCTCCACGGTGCAGTTGCAAAGTCCCCATGGCAATCGTGCCGTTTCGCTGCAGGAGCGGCAGATTGAGATGCTGCGGGACAAAATGCGTGTCCTTGAACACCGCTTGGCAGATCTGATGCGCAACGCCGCCGAGAATGAAGCCATATCGGGGAGGCTTCTGCGCTGGGTACGAGCGATGCTGCTCGAGCACGACATCAGCGCACTGCCGCACACCATGGTGCGCGAAATCGAGAACCAGTTTCAGTTGCCACAAGCGGCATTGAGAATGTGGAATCTTCAACCGGAATACGCCACGCGCGATTACGCCGCCGACGTGGGCACCGACATCCCCGTGCTGGCCAACAGCCTTGTCCAGCCGTACTGCGGTCCCAACGGCGGGTTTGAAGCGGCGCGTTGGCTCGGAACACAATTGCCGGTGCAGTCGCTGGCGATGATTGCGTTGCGCGCCAATGACGAGGCGCCAGCCTTTGGTCTTTTGGTCCTGGGCTCGCCGGCGGCGGACCGCTTCACGGCCGATATGGGAACCGAGTTTCTCACGCGGATTGGCCACCTGGCCTCGGCTTCATTGCAGCGCATGGTGCGCTCAGGCTAAAGCGCGCAGCGGCTGGCTCATTGCCATGGCCAAGTTTGACACAGACCCGCATGTTGGCGCGCCAGCAAAGGCTCGGGAGCCCGCATCCAACGCTCCGGCAGGGGACGTTGCCCTCACCTGCACAGCCTACCTCGACATGCTGCGGCATGTGCGCCGCCTGTCCGCGCGCACACTTGTAAATTACCAGCGCGATCTCAATGACCTGGAGCAGCGCACACGTCGCGCGGGAACAGACCTTCGCTCCATCACCGCGCAGGACATCCGCGCCTGGGCTGCGTCGCTCCACGCAGGCGGCATGACGCCGCGAGCGATTGCCGCGCGTCTGTCAGCCTGGCGCGGGCTTTTCGCCTGGCTCGGGCTGCACGGTCGTGTTGCAAGCAACCCGGTGCAGGACGTTCGGGCGCCGCGCGCGGCCCGACCCCTGCCTCGCGCGCTGAGCGTGGACCAGGCCGTGGCCCTGGCTGCCTACAGCGCGGCGCCTGACATCGTGAACGAAAAATCAGGGGCACGCGAGCACGTCGGCGCAAGGCTGCGTGACGCTCGCGGCCGGGCCATCGCCGAGCTCCTGTATTCCAGCGGCCTGCGCGTGTCCGAGCTCGTGGGACTGGATGTCCGCTACATGCGCACCAGTGAGCATGAATCGGCCGGCTGGGTGGATTGGGACGCGTGTGAGGTAGCCGTACTGGGAAAGGGCGGCAAGCGCCGCAGCGTGCCCGTGGGTCCACCTGCCATGCAAGCGCTGCGCGACTGGCTTGCACTGCGTCCGTCTCCAGCTCCCGGCGCTGGGGCCGCCGACCACGCAGCACTGTTCCTCGGCCCGCGTGCAAGACGCATCAGTGCGCAGAGGGTCTGGGTGGAACTGCGCGAACGGGCACACGCTGCGGGTTTGCCCACCGCGGTGCATCCGCATATGCTGCGACACTCCTTTGCCTCGCATTTGCTACAGTCCAGTGGCGACTTGCGTGGGGTGCAGGAGCTGCTCGGGCACGCAAGCATTGCCAGCACCCAGATCTACACGCGCCTGGACTTTCAGCACTTGGCTCAGGTCTATGACGCGGCTCATCCCCGTGCGAAAAAGCGCTAAGCGGGCCAAATTGGGTCTGTTTCGCAGTTGACAGCACGCCGGAAGCTCACGCCGTGCCGCTTTTTGCCACCTTCATACCGAATATTCCATGAAAGTCATCCGCCTGCACGAAGGCAAGGACCGCGCAGTCCTGCGCCGCCATCCATGGGTGTTCGCCGGAGCCATTGCTCGGGGCGGCGCCGACAAAGGTGAAACGGTGCGCGTGGATGCGGCTGATGGTCGTGTCCTGGGCTGGGCCGCATACAGCCCGAATTCCCAGATTCGCCTTCGCATGTGGAGCTTCGACCCCGACGCACGCATCGATCGCGCGCATTTCCGAGCCTGCCTGCAATCGGCCATCGCCCGTCGCGCACGGTTGGGCCTGCCCATGCAGGCCGTGCGCCTCGTGCATGGGGAGTCGGACGGCCTTCCCGGTTGCGTGATTGACCGCTACGGCGACATCGTCGTGCTGCAGGCTCTGGCTGCGGGCATCGAGCGGAACAAGACCACACTCGTGCAATTGCTGCGCGAGTTGCTGCCGGAGGTGCGCATCTACGAGCGTTCGGACGCCGGCGTGCGCGCGCTCGAGGGATTGCCCCCCATCAGCGGCTGGCTGCACGGCGACGGCTCGACCCGCACGGAAATCACCGAGCACGGCCTGCGTTACACCGTTGACGTAGCCACCGGCCACAAAACCGGCTTTTACCTGGATCAGCGCGACAGCCGTGGCCGCTTTGCGGCACTGGTACGCGACCGGGGTCTTCGCCGCGTTCTCAACTGCTATGGCTACACGGGCGGTTTTACATTGGCCGCGCTTGCTGGCGGAGCCGATCATGTGACAACCGTGGACTCTTCTGCGCCGGCGCTTGCCCAAGCTGACGCGCACGTGCGGCTCAATGGCTTCGATCCGGCCCGAAGCACGCTGCTGGATGCGGATGTGAATGCCACGCTTCGCGCACTGCGCGAACAGGGACGCCGTTTCGATGCCATCGTGCTTGACCCACCGAAACTGGCCCCTACGGCGGCGTCAGCGCCGCGCGCGGCGCGTGCCTACAAGGACATCAATCGTCTGGCTCTGGGCATGCTGGAGCCCGGGGGCTGGCTGTTCACGTTTTCGTGCTCCGGGGGCATCGAGGCACCTCTTTTTCAGAGCATTGTTGCCGGCGCGGCGGTGGACGCTGGCGTGGAGGCCGACATCGTGGCGCGCGCCATGGCGGGATCCGACCATCCATTGCTGTTGTCCTTCCCCGAGGGCGAGTATCTCAAGGGCTTGCTCCTGCAAGTCCGCTAAAAGACAGGGCTTGACAGCTGCTCCTACACTTGTGTGTTGTTCCCGTTTCTCCTGCACCCGCGTCACACGCTCACCATCCCATGTCCACGCCCCTGATCCCCTCCACCATCCTGACCGGCTTTCTTGGTAGTGGCAAAACCACCTTGCTCAAGCGCATTCTGCACGAGGCACATGGCTCGCGCATCGCAGTCATCGAGAATGAGTTTGGCGAGGAGAATATTGACAATGACATTCTGGTTCAGGAGTCCGGCGAGCAGATCGTGCAGATGTCCAATGGTTGCATCTGCTGCACCATCCGCGACGATCTGCGAGCCACGCTGTCAGATTTGGCTGCGCGGCGCCGCAAGGGCGAGCTGATGTTCGATCGCATCATCATTGAGACCACTGGCGTGGCCGATCCCGGCCCGGTGGCGCAGACATTTTTTATGGATGATGAGGTCGCGAGCCAATACCTTCTGGACTCCATCATCACGCTGGTGGACGCCAAGCACGCCGAGCAACAGCTCGACACACGACTGGAGGCGCAGCGTCAGGTGGGCTTTGCAGATCAGATTTTCATCTCGAAGGCCGATCTCGTCAGCGACGACGAATTGGCCGCACTGCAGCACCGCCTGGCTCACATCAATCCGCGTGCAAAACAACAGGTTACGCATTTCGGGAATGTGCCACTCAAGGACGTTCTGGATCTGCGCGGATTCAACCTTAATGCCAAACTGGACATCGACCCGGAGTTTCTCAAGGAAGACGAGCATGACCACGGGCACGATCACGGGCATGACCACGACCATAAACATGGTGAGCACTGTGACCATCCACACCATCACCACCATGATGATGACGTGAAATCCTTCGTGTTCCGCTCCGACAAGCCATTCGACCCGGCAAAGCTTGAAGATTTTCTAGGGGCGATCGTGCAGATCTACGGGCCACGCATGCTGCGCTACAAGGGTGTGCTGAGCATGAAGGGCATCGATCGCAAGGTCGTTTTTCAGGGCGTTCATCAGCTCATGGGCAGCGACTTGGCCAGCCCCTGGGGGCATGAGCCGCGCCAGAGCAAGCTCGTCTTTATCGGCATTGACCTGCCCCGCGACATCATTCTGCAAGGGCTCGAACAGTCCTTGGTCGCCTGACCCGCGCAAGCGCGCCATCGCCAGCGATTTTCGCTTTGTTGCGTGGCAGCCACAATGCGCCATGCTCATGCGTTTCAGGACGGTGAGCCACGGTCATCTGACTACAATCGGCCGGTTTCGGAAGCACGCCCGAGCATCCAGGCCATGACTCAAGAGCGCTGTGCGGCACGTCGTGCCATGACACACAAAGGCGCCCCTTGCACCGAAATGCTCAAACGGTGCCGAGCCCCATAGGCCGGCAGGCAGAACACGCGCATCTTCAGATTCCAGGAGGAACTGTGGTCAAGGCGGCAAAACCAGAACCCAGCCGGGCCGCGCGCCCGGCCAGCAAGACCGCAACGGCTCAGGGGCGAAAGCGACCACGGCTTCGGGGCAGCCCAAGCCCACACCCAAGCCCACGCCGAAGCACGCCGGATCGAATGTGGGCAAGGCGCCAGGCAAGGCTGTCCTTGAACGAGCGACTGCAGCACAGCCCAAGATTCACGCGCCAGCCGCTGGCGCCCGTGCACGAACGTCCGCAGCGCGCACGACTGCATCGCCTCCGGCGAGCCCAGCCCCGGCAAAATCCGCGGCCGCCGCGACGCGTGATCCGGTTCGGGCTACACTTCCGCCCGCCAAACCAGTTATGTCCGCCGCAACCACGGCGCCGAGGCCATTGGCCCATGCATCCACTTCAGTACCGAAACCCATGAGCAGTATTGCCCCCGCCTCCATCCCGACGAAGGTCGATCCCAAGCTGGCCAACGCCTGGAAAAGCAAGGCTCCCCAGGATTTGACCGATGCCGAAGTGCTTGCCATGCCCGAAAGCGAGTACATGAAGTCTGTGCAGCTGGACTTCTTCAAGCACCGGCTGAGCGCACTGCGCAACGAACTCATACGCAGCGCAGGCGAAACGACCGAGCATCTTCGCGAGGACACACTGCTGGTGCCCGACCCCGCGGACCGAGCCACGATCGAGGAAGAGCATGCGCTGGAGCTGCGCACGCGTGACCGCGAACGCAAGCTGTTGAAAAAGATCGAGCAAGCGCTGGCACTCATCGACAATGGCGAATATGGCTGGTGTGAAGAGACTGGCGAGCCCATCGGTATCGGGCGGCTGTTGGCCCGACCCACGGCCACGCTATCCCTGGAGGCGCAACAGCGCCGCGAGATGAAACAGAAGATGTACGGCGATTGAGTCACGTTGTACAGTCGCTTGCAGCACGAGCCTCGCAATGAGTGATTCCAAGCCACGCAGCTTCTGGGGCCGGGTCACGGAATTCGTCAAGAATCCAACCCAGGATTGGTCGCTCACGCGGCATGAAAACGCCCTGCGCGAGTTGCAGGAGCAGGAGCAGGTGCGGGCCAAGGAAGAGCAGCGAAAGCTTGATGCGTTCATCCGGCGCCGCGAGCTGGCCTCGCTGCGCCGCCTGCGCAAGCGCCAGGCCGATGGCCTGCCCATCGACGATGCGTACACGGATCTCCCCGACACCGGCACCGGCACGGGCCCTTCGGCACCAGAGCGCGAGGCCACGCTGCGCAAAATCAATGAGATTGAACAGGCGATGGTGGACGACGCCAAGCCAGGAGGCGCGGCTGCGCCTCGCGCCAAGTCAGCCGCGAATTCCCGGCTCAAGCACGAAGCGCAAGACGTCGCGCCTGACAACGTCATTCGCTTCGCCGGCGCCGCCGATGCCGCACCGGCGGCGCAGACGGCGAATGGGCAACCGCACGCATTGCCGTCCACTGATCGAGGCTTGCTCGGCGCATCCCGGGGCGCGTCGGGTCAACCAGGCATGCAGACGGGCCTCGCCCCCACCGTTGCGATGCCCACCGAATTGGCGCCAACGCAGATGGCCGCGACACAGGCAGCAGCCACCGTGATGGGTATGACGCTGTTCGCCACCGATCATCCACCAATGGACACGTGGATGAAGACGGGCGGCTATGTCTCTTCAGGGCCGATGGCGGTGGACGTGCAGGAAGGCGTGTCATCGAGTCCGCTTTTCGACCAGGCCTGCATCGATTTCGCCAATGGCCACGACGAAGCCGCTGAACGCGCCCTCCTCGATGCCATTTCCGGCTCCCCTGAGCGCGATCTCGAAAACGAGTTTTGGTTAGCCCTCTTCGACTTGTACCGAGCCGGAAACGACGCGACGAAATTCGAGGCCTTGGTGGCGGATTACGTCGAGCGCTTCCAATCTTCGGCACCATCGTGGGACGGGCCGACTGGCCACAAGCACCCGTCAAGCGCAGCGCCAGCACCGCATGCTGCCTTAGCGCCTGCGCAGGCCGCATCAACCACAGGACCCGCAGCCTTTACCGCTCTCGGAGAACTGGACGCGGCACAATCGCGCTCCCTGCTGCTCCTGGCGCGCAGCGGCGCCCGACAAGTGGCATTGGATTTCACGGCGCTGACATCCATGGCCCAGGGTGCGCAAACCTTTGCGGTTGAGGCCCTTAAGACCCTTAACGCGGCAGCTGGCTGCGTGATTGAACTCGTTGGTGTGGGCAATCTTCTCGAGGCCTGCGCTGCCGCTGCTCCGCCCATGCAGCGCAATGCCGATCCGGCGTGGTGGGGCCTTCGACTGGAGGCGCTGCGCCTGGCCGGAGAACAGGACGCATTCGAAAATGTCGCGCTCGATTATTGCGTCACGTACGAAATCTCCCCGCCAACCTGGGAGCGAAGCCACGCCAAGGTCCATACTGTCTGGGGCGACGCCGCTGGTCCATTCGGCAATCCCCCCTCCGTCCTCTCGCAGGGGCACGCGTCCAGCCTGTTCAACACACACTTTGGCAACACTGGTGCCGGCGTCGCATTTGCGTCGCTCAGCGGCGAGATCCAAGGTGGCAGCGAGGAATTTCTCAAGCCGCTGGATGCGGCAGCGTCGGGGCAGGGCGGCGTGGTGGTCAACCTCGCGGGCTTGCGCCGACTGGATTTTGCAAGCGCTGGCATCATGCTCAACTGGGTCATGACGCAAAGCAGCGCCGGACGCTCGGTCCAATTCCAGAACACGCACCGATTGATTGCCGGCCTATTCGTCATCCTGGGCATCAACTCCGTGGCGCAAATCGACTTACGCAAGTTCTAATTCTGATTTTGCGCGTCCCCTCTGATCGCGTATCACCTTGGCTATCTCATGCAGCAATATCACGGCACCACGATCCTCAGCGTGAGACGCGGCACGCAAGTTGCCCTCGGGGGCGACGGGCAGGTGACTCTGGGAAACATCGTCGTCAAAGCCACCGCGCGCAAGGTTCGGCGCCTGCACCAGGACAAGGTCCTGGCCGGTTTTGCCGGTGGCACGGCTGATGCGTTCACATTGTTCGAACGCTTTGAGGCCAAACTCGATGAACACCGCGGCCAGTTGCTGCGTGCGGCCGTCGAACTGGCGAAGGACTGGCGCACTGACCGCATGCTGCGACGCCTGGAGGCGATGTTGGCGGTGGCCGACACGACAGCCTCGCTCATCATTACCGGCAACGGCGACGTCCTGGAGCCCGAGCACGGTCTTCTGGCCATCGGCTCAGGTGGCGCCTACGCGCAGTCGGCAGCGCGTGCACTGCTGGACCATACCGAACTGGACGCGAGCGCCATCGTCGAGCGCTCGCTGCACATCGCGGCCGATCTCTGCATCTACACCAACCACGAATTGCGCATCGAGACCCTGGGCGCCTGACGCCCTTGCATCTCGCCCCGGCGCTGGATTCGCCGCAGCGCGGCGGGCAACCCGCGCAGATCACACCCACGCCCCATCATGAACATGACCCCGCGAGAAATCGTCTCCGAACTGGACCGCTATGTCATCGGCCAAACCGATGCCAAGCGCGCGGTTGCGGTGGCGCTGCGCAACCGCTGGCGCCGCCAGCAGGTGGCCGAGCCACTGCGCCATGAAATCACGCCTAAGAACATCCTGATGATTGGCCCGACGGGCGTGGGCAAAACCGAAATTGCCCGCCGCCTTGCCAAGCTTGCCAATGCGCCGTTCATCAAGATCGAAGCCACGAAATTCACGGAGGTTGGCTACGTGGGGCGCGACGTTGACACCATCATGCGCGACCTGGTGGATATTGCAATCAAGCAGGTACGGGAGCAGGCCATGCTGGCGCGGCGCGCCCAGGCGGAAGACGCTGCGGAGGATCGCATCCTTGACGTGCTGCTTCCTCGCCCACGTGACGCAGCTGGCCAAGCGCTTCCCACCTCGGACGCCAACACCCGCCAGATCTTCCGCAAGCGGCTGCGCGAAGGTCAGCTCGATGACAAGGAAATCGAGCTTGACTTGACCCAGCCACAGGCCAGCGTGGACATCATGACCCCACCGGGCATGGAAGACATGGCCGAGCAAATCAAGGGAATGTTCGCGGGCCTCGGCCAAGGCCGTACCCAACGCCGCAAGCTCAAGGTGCGCGAAGGCTTGCGCGTTTTGGTCGATGAGGAAGCAGCCAAGCTGGTCAATGAGGACGAAATCCGCAGCCTCGCCATGCAGCGCGTGGAGCAAAACGGCATTGTGTTCCTCGACGAGATTGACAAAATCGCTTCGCGTGGCGGTGCCCAAGGTGCCGATGTGTCGCGCCAGGGCGTGCAGCGCGACTTGCTTCCGCTGGTGGAAGGAACCACCGTCAGTACCAAATACGGCATGGTGCGCACCGACCATGTGCTCTTCATTGCGAGTGGTGCCTTTCATGTATCGAAACCTTCGGATCTGATCCCCGAGCTGCAGGGACGCTTTCCCATCCGCGTGGAACTTCAGAGCCTCTCGGTCGACGATTTCGTGGCCATCCTGACGGCCACGGATGCCAGCTTGGTGAAACAGTATGAGGCACTGCTTGGCACCGACGGTGTCATCCTCCAATTCGCACCTGACGGCATCCGTCGCCTCGCCGAAGTGGCCCATGCGGTCAACGGGAAAACAGAGAACATCGGAGCGCGTCGGCTGCACACCGTGATGGAGCGACTCCTGGAAGATGTTTCATTCCAGGCCGATGGTGGTAATCCGCAGACTTTGACTATCAACGCAGAGTTCGTCGATCAGCGCCTTGGCAAGATTGCGGCTGATGAGGATCTTTCACGTTTTGTCCTTTAGGTTTGCGCTGCAAGCTTTGGCGCGACACGGCGGCACCTTGGGCTCTAGTCAACCACGGCAATGCCGCTTCTTTTGTCGATCCGGTGTAACGCCAAGGGGCCGCTCCCCATCATCGCCCGAGCGATCGCGCAGACGAGACCCGCGCGCCGCATGCTGCGCTGGATTGCACACCTGACCCGCACACGACCAAGCGCGCCGGCGTCCGCCCCCAGGGGTCCCTCTACGACGGAGGGCGTTGGGTATCGGTCGCCTTGGTGCCGCACCGACGCAGCACATTGGCCGTCTCGGTACGCCACGATCCAAACCATCCGGGCCCGAGGCCGATGGTGTGCACAAATTTGTTCCCAAGGCAGACCGTCAAGCACCGTGAATAAGACCCCGCGTGCGGGCAATGCAGAGCAGGCCTTCGAAGACCAAATGCTCGATGGTTACATGCGGCAAGCCCAGCGCCAGTTCCAACTTTGGCGCGGCGCCCCCCGTCAGAAGGACGATGGGTGGTCGGCCCTCGAGCCTGCTCAGGCGCTCATGCATTTGACGGGCTGCACCCGAGATGGCAAGCGCCCCTCCTGTCATCAAAGCATCACTTGTATTGTTGGGGAATTCGCGTAACTCGCCTTCGGGCACGTTGAGACCCGCCGTGCCCATCTCCAAGGCCTTGAGCATCAATCCGAAGCCGGGCAGGATGACGCCGCCGAGAAATCGCCCGTCCGCCGCAAGGCAATCGACCGTGACTGCCGTGCCCACGCTGATGACGAGGACCGGCTCGGCCGCATGCCGCGCCCTTGCGCCGATCAGCGCTGCCCAGCGGTCCGTGCCGAGCAGGCCCGGCATGGTGTAGCCGTTGCGCACGCCACATTGCCGGATCGCGGAATGGATCCATTGGCAGTTCAGGCCCAGGATTGCGAGTTGCGCATCCACGCGTGCGGTGGCCATGGCGCCGGCCACCGCACAGCCAATCGCGGCATTCACGCGGCCGTGCTCTTCGAGCACTGCTGCCAGAGTCTCTATGGACTGCTGGGACATCGCTCCGTGGGCCAGCAAGTCCGGTTCGGGACCGGCGTGACCGCGTGCCCAGAGGCCCCATTTCAAGCGGGTGTTGCCAATATCAAGCAGAAGTAGCGCCATGATTTTTGTGCAGATTATTGTTTCAACATAGCAGAGGTCCGAGGCGCAACGGGCCTCCTGGCTTTGATCTGGCTCGCCTCAAGACGCAGGAGCCTGGTCCGGGGCGGTGGAAGCACCGACTACCCACCCAGCATGGTAGATATCAGATAGAGAAAGACGCGTTCGACCTGTGCCAAGTTGCGCCAAGCCATACAAGCCCGAAGGCCGGGGCCACCCGTCGCATAATGGCGGTCTGACGATTTCGCTTCCACGCCCATGCCATCCCCCGCCCCCATGCCAACGCAGCTAACGGTGCATCGCCAGTCCCGTAATCTGGAGATTGCCTTCGATGACGGAATGCAGTTTCGCATCCCGTTTGAGCTGATGCGCGTGTATTCGCCATCGGCCGAGGTACGCGGCCACGGCCCCGGGCAAGAGACCTTGCAGACGGGTAAGCGCGACGTCATCATTGACGCGTTGGAAGCCGTGGGTAATTATGCCGTACAGCCGACTTTTTCCGATGGGCACGACACCGGCATCTTCACCTGGGAATACCTTTACTTCCTTGGCAAGGAGCAGGATCGCCTCTGGAACGATTACTTGGCCCGCCTGGATGCGTCGCAACTCGACCGCGACGCATCGATGCCGGGGGCGTCCCCTTCTGGCAGTTCCTGCAGCCACGGGGGGCCGCATGAGCACTGATGGCAGCGAAGGCACCACCCACTTCGGCTTTGAGACGGTCCCCGAGCAGGAGAAATCGCAACGCGTGGCGCAGGTGTTCGACTCGGTCGCCCCACGCTACGACCTGATGAATGATTTGATGAGCGCGGGCCTGCACCGTGCATGGAAGGCATTCTGCGTCGCAGTCGCCGGCGTACGCCCCGGCCACCGCGTACTCGACATCGCCTCCGGCACAGGTGACTTGGCGCGAGCCTTCGCGCCCCAGGTCGAGCCCGGCGGCTTGGTTGTGGCCACCGACATCAACGCCTCCATGTTGGCTGAAGGCCGCAGGCGACTTGAAGATGCCGGGCTGTGTGTTCCTGCAGCGCTGTGCGATGCTGAAGCGCTGCCTTTCCCAAGTGCCAGCTTCGACCGCGTTAGCGTGGCTTTCGGCTTGCGCAACATGACGCACAAGGAACGGGCGCTGTCGGAGATGTACCGCGTGCTCAAGCCAGGAGGGAAGTTGCTTGTCCTGGAGTTCTCGCGGCCTTGGGAGCCGCTACGCGGTGCGTATGATTTTTATTCGTTTCAGATCTTGCCGCGCCTGGGCAAGATGGTCGCCGGTGATGCGGACAGCTACCGCTACCTGGCCGAGTCGATCCGTCAGCACCCCGACCAGCGCACCCTGAAAGGGATGATGGAGCAGGCGGGCTTTGCGAAGGTTGATTGGAACAATCTTTCCGCTGGTGTCGTGGCGTTGCATATCGGCCTCAAGGCGTGAGAAAGCCCACTTTTCAAGCGTCGGGATTGTTTCGACCTTTTGGTAACTAAATGTATAATTGGGCGACTGGATATAAACATGACGAAATTCTCGGCCCTTCCTCTTCTCATCATTACCCTCAGCCTCGTACTGGCCTCAAGCATCTTTACAGGTGACGCGCAGGCCAAGCGCTTGGGTGGTGGCAGGAGTCTGGGCACTCAGAGGAGCAGCCTGCCGACCCGGCCGCAGACTGTGCCGCCCGTGGCGACACGCCCGCCTGCAGCGGCAAACCCGGCGGCGCTGCAACCGCGCCCTGCAAGCCGCTGGGGCGGCCTGCTCGGAGGCTTGGCAGCCGGTATTGGCTTGGCTGCACTATTCCATGCGCTGGGGCTCGGTGCGGCGGGCGCGTCCATCATGACGGCACTTCTGATTGCGGGTCTGGCCGTATGGGTCTTGATGATGCTGCTGCGGTTCTCGCGCCGAAGTGCCACGCTGCGCCAGCCGCACCCGGCGGGGATGCCACTGGGCGCCTATGATGCAGGACAGCTTGGCCAGGAATCGTATCAGTCTGTCCAGCGCTTTGAAGACATGCGTCCGGCCTCAAGCGATCCAGCCAGGAGCGACGCTGGAATCCCCGATGGTTTCGACCAGCGTGCCTTCCTGAACAAGGCACGGGAGCACTATTACCTTTTGCAGCAGGCTTGGGATGCGGGCGATTTGCCGCGCATCGAGTCGTACACCACCTCGGAAATGTTTGCTCAACTGCGCAGCGAAATTGAGCGGCGAGGTGCGATACCCAACAAAACCGATGTTGTGACCCTTGAGGCGGTGCTGCTCGATTTGCATGAAGACGACGGCCAATATCTGGCGAGCGTGGAATTTTCTGGCCTGGTCCGCGAAGAGAGCTGGGGTGGCGCGCAGCCGGTGCGCGAGATCTGGAATCTGGTCAAACCGACGACAGGAACGTCTGGCTGGCTGCTCGCGGGAATTCAGCAACTGGCTTGAGCCAGCGCACGCTGGCCCAGGTATCTCCTGCGCGCCCGCGGCTGCGAAGGAACAAACCCAAGGTTTCGGGGCAAACCTAGAATGCGTTGGTCTTCGACGAGAAGCCCATGCCCCGTATCCAAGAACTTCCAGCATTCTCTTTGCCCACGGCGATCCAGCACGCCCTGCTGCCCCGCGTCGTTCGTGCAATCAACCATTTGATCGAACGGGAACCGCAGGCAAGTTCCCGCTTGCGGATGCACGCGGGCAAGCAGGTGATGCTGCGGGCGCCCTCGGTGCGGGTGATGTTGGCCGTGGCTCAGGATGGAGCTTTTGAAGTCCACCAAGCCGATGCGCATGATCAACCCCCAGCCTTGCGCCTGGACGTGGACGCCTCTGCGATGCTGGCGGCCAAGATGCGCGGCCAGCCTTTGGGACTGACAGGGGTGCATATCACGGGGGATGCCGAGTTCGCGCAGACCATGTCTTGGCTGATGGCAAACCTGCGCTGGGACGCAGAAGACGATCTGGCTGATCTGATCGGGGACGTAGGCGCTCATCGCGTCGCGCGCGCTGCGCGGGGCTTGATGGGCGAAGTTCGGCGCCTCCGCCACCAGTTGGAGGGCGACGCGCGCGACTGGGTGGCTGAGTCGCCGCGGGCGCTGGTGGGCCGTGGCGAATTCACGACCTGTAGCGCCCAGGTCGCGCAGTTGCGCGACGCCGTGGCGCGGCTGGACAAGCGCATCACCCTGTTAGCGCGCCATGCGCGCAGCCTGCAGAGCTAAACGCATGCGACGTCTGCTGCGCTTGTTGCGCATTACAACGGTCGCCCATCGGTATGGGCTCGACCAGCTCGTACTGAGTGGCTTTCGCCACCGCTGGCTGCGCGCGTTGGCGCGCGTGCTGGCCCTCGGCCGCAAGCTCGACGCTCCACGGGGCCAGCGCCTGCGCCTGGCGCTCGAGAATTTGGGCCCGATCTTTGTGAAATTCGGGCAGATGCTGTCGACCCGCCGAGACCTGCTACCGCTGGATATCGCCGACGAACTGGCGAAGCTGCAGGATCGGGTGCCCCCCTTCGATTCAGCACTTGCCGTGGCACAAATCGAAAAGGCTCTGGGCAAGCCGGTCGCCGAACTCTTTTCCAGCTTCAGCCGTACACCGGTGGCCAGCGCCTCCATTGCGCAAGTGCACTTCGCCGTCCTTCCGCCAGAACAAGGCGGCCACGAAGTGGCGGTGAAGGTGCTTCGGCTTGGCATGCGTGCAATCATCGACCAAGATCTTGACCTGATGCGCACGTTGGCTGCCTGGATCGAGCGCGCTTGGACGGACGGCAAGCGCCTGAAGCCACGTGAGGTGGTGGAGGAGTTCGACAAATACCTGCACGACGAACTCGACCTCGTGCGTGAAGCGGCCAACGCTGCACAACTGCGCCGCAATATGGACGGCTTGGGCCTGGTGCTAATCCCGCAAATGTACTGGGATCTATGCACGGAAAACGTCATCGTGATGGAACGCATGCACGGTGTGCCAATCAGCCAAATCGCCCGTTTGCGCACGGCCGGTGTGGACATCCGCAAACTGGCACAAAGTGGAGTGGAAATCTTTTTTACGCAGGTATTTCGCGATGGTTTTTTCCACGCCGATATGCACCCCGGCAACATCATGGTCAGTCTCGCCCCCGAGACGTTCGGCTGGTATATCGCGCTGGATTTCGGCATCATCGGCACCCTGTCTGAGTACGACAAGGACTATCTGGCGCAGAACTTCATCGCCTTTTTTCAACGCGATTACCGGCGTGTGGCCGAGTTGCATTTGGAGTCAGGCTGGGTTCCGGGGGAGGTGCGCGTCGAAGAGCTTGAAGCAGCCGTGCGTACCGTGTGTGAGCCGCAGTTCGAACGACCGCTGAAGGACATTTCACTGGGCCAAATCCTGATGCGTTTGTTCCAAGTCTCGCGCCGCTTCAAGGTCGAAATACAGCCCCAGCTCGTGCTGCTGCAAAAGACGCTGCTCAATGTGGAGGGTCTGGGGCGTCAGCTGGACCCCGAACTGGATCTGTGGAGCACCGCGCAGCCGTTTCTCCGGCGCTGGATGCAAAGCCAGGTGGGCTGGCGCGCCCTTCGCGATCACCTGCGAAAGGAGGCGCCGCGATTTGCCCAGTTTTTCCCTGCCCTGCCACGGCTCATCCACAATGCGCTGGAACAGGCACAGAAGCCGGCTGATCGCGACACGGCCCGCCAGCTGCTCCAAGAACAGCGCCGCACCAACGCCATGCTGCAGGGCCTGATCGGCTTCTTCGCCGGATTGCTTGTGTTCCTGATTTTGCTCGCCCTATGGAATGCGCGCGTTTGGCTCGGCGCCTGAGCATATGGACTACGTGGACCTTGCTTGCGGTGAACGGTGGCCGGCGCTCGGCCTCGGCACGTGGCACTTCGGCGAGGACGCCCGGCTCCAGGCGCAAGAGGCAGCTTGCGTGCGCGAAGCGCTGGACCTTGGCTATCGGGTGATTGACACCGCTGAGATGTATGGCGAGGGCGGAGCCGAGCGCATCGTGGGCAAAGCGCTGGCCGACGCCATGCGCGCTGGAGTTGTCAAGCGCGAAAAGGTTTTCATCGTCAGCAAAGTCTATCCGCACAACGCCAGCTTGCGTGGCGTGCAACTGGCGTGCGATCGAAGCCTACGCCGATTGGGATTGGACCATGTCGACCTGTACCTCCTGCATTGGCGAGGCAGCGTGCCGCTGGCTGAGACTGTCGATGGCTTCGCACAACTGGCTGCCGCGGGCAAGATTCGCCATTGGGGCGTGAGCAATTTCGATCTGGATGACCTGCGCGAATTGATGTGCACGTCGAATGGCACGCAGTGCACGGCGAACCAGGTCTATTACGCAGCCAGCAGCCGCGGCGTGGAGTTTGAACTTTTGCCATGGATGCGACAGCACGCGCTGCCCCTCATGGCCTATAGCCCGCTCGACTGTGGCAATCTTGCGCGGGACATGCGGCTGCAGGCGCTTGCCCAACCGCTCGGTTTGAGCGCTGCGCAACTCGCGCTGGCGTGGGTGTTGCGCCAGCCAGGCGTCATGGCCATCCCGAAGGCAGGCCGACCCGAGCACTTGCGCGAGAACCTCCGCGCAGCGGAGTTTGCGCTAGCCTCCTCGACCCTCGAAGCGATTGACCAGCTATTCCCTCCGCCCCGTGACAAGCAGACGTTGGCCATGATTTGAGGGCAGCGGCGCCATGGCACCGAGCTTCGCCCGCCAACCCGACATCGGCTTGACCGGGCGGTGTCGATCGCCTGCGCGCTCTCAGTCGCAACGCCGTGACTGCCCACAAGCGGGCCATGGCTCTGCGCAAAATGGCGATCACAGGGTTCCTACATGCTGCGCCTGTATTGGCCTCCGACTTCAAATAAGGCCGTCGTAATTTGTCCGAGGCTGCATACGCGCACGGCGTCCATGAGCACCGCGAATACGTTGCCATTGTCGATCACGGCCTGCTTGAGGGTCTGCAACATAGTCGGCCCATCCGCTGCGTGACGGGCACAGAAATCGGCCAAGCGCCCGAGTTGGGATTCCTTCTCCTGCGGGGTGGATCGGGCCAACTCCAGCTTTGTGGGAACTGGATCACCGTGCGGATTGATGAAGGTGTTGACGCCGACAATGGGAAGCTCTCCGGAGTGCTTGAGCATTTCATAATGCATGCTCTCCTCCTGAATTTTGCCGCGCTGATAGCCGGTTTCCATCGCTCCCAATACACCGCCACGTTCAGCGATGGCCTCGAATTCCTTGAGCACGGCTTCTTCGACCAGATCGGTCAATTCCTCAATGATGAACGCGCCCTGGTTGGGGTTTTCACACTTGGCCAGGCCCCACTCGCGGTTGATGATGAGTTGGATGGCCATCGCACGACGGACGCTCTCCTCCGTTGGTGTGGTGATGGCCTCATCGAACGCGTTGGTATGCAAGCTGTTGCAGTTGTCATAGATCGCAATGAGCGCTTGCAGCGTTGTGCGGATGTCATTGAAGTCAACCTCCTGCGCATGCAGACTGCGACCGCTCGTCTGCACGTGGTACTTGAGCTTCTGGCTTCGTTCGTTGGCGCCGTAGCGGTCGCGCATTGCCACGGCCCAGATGCGCCGCGCCACACGGCCAAGCACGCTGTACTCGGGATCCATCCCGTTGCTGAAGAAAAAGCTCAGATTGGGGGCAAAATCGTCAACATGCATGCCGCGAGCAAGGTAGGCCTCAACGAAGGTGAATCCGTTGCTCAAGGTGAACGCCAGCTGGCTGATCGGGTTTGCTCCGGCTTCGGCAATGTGATAGCCGGAAATGCTCACCGAATAAAAGTTGCGGACTTTGTGGTGGATGAAATACTCTTGGATGTCGCCCATGACCTTGAGCGAGAACTCCGTGGAGAAGATGCAGGTGTTTTGACCCTGGTCTTCCTTCAGGATATCGGCCTGCACCGTACCGCGGACGTTTTCCAGCACCCAGGCACGGATTTTCTGAGCCTCATCATCAGTGGGGTCTCGCCGGTTGTCCCGCACGAACTTGTCGAGTTGCTGGTCATTGGCCGCATTGAGAAACATTGCCAGGATGGTGGGGGCAGGACCGTTGATGGTCATACTCACCGACGTTGCGGGGTCGCACAGGTCGAAGCCATCGTAGAGCGCCTTCATGTCATCCAAGGTGGCGATCGACACTCCCGAGTTGCCAACCTTGCCATAAATGTCTGGCCGCCGGTCCGGGTCTGAGCCATACAGCGTGACTGAATCGAACGCCGTGGATAGTCGCTTTGCCGGCATCCCTTGCGACAAGAGCTTGAAGCGCCGGTTGGTCCGGAATGCATCACCCTCGCCTGCAAACATCCGGGTCGGGTCCTCGTTCTCACGCTTGAACGCAAAGGTTCCCGCCGTGTAGGGGAAACTACCCGGCACGTTGTCGAGCATCAGCCACCGCAGCAGTTCGCCGTGGTCGGACCAGCGCGGCAGCACCACCTTGCGGATGCGTGTTCCCGACAAGGTCGTGTGAGTCAGCTGGGTGCGGATTTCCTTATCCCGGATTTTCACCACGTACACGTCGTCCGCATAGGCCTGCTGCATTTGCGGCCACATGGCGAGCAGCTTGCGCGCCTGCGGAAGCATGCGCGCTTCGCGCTGCTCGGCCAGGTCGCTGACAGCCTGCACCGCCGCAGTTTTGTGCGGAATGGCCTCATGCAGCATGCGCCCCGACTCGCGCAATTGCTGTGCCTCGCGCGCGAGGCGCGTCTGCTCAGCAACGACACGGTGATAGCCGCGGACGGTGTCGGCGATTTCTGCCAAATAGCGGCTACGCGCCGGCGGCACGATCGGCGTCTGATGGGTGCTGTGGCGGGTCCCCACGCGCGGAAGCCGACCCTGCTGCAAGCGCATGCCCCGACTGTGCAGGCCCAGCACGATGGCTTGGTACAGGGCGGTCACCCCGTCATCATTGAACCGGCTCGCCATGGTGCCAAAGACGGGCATGTCCTCAGGCTTCGCGTTCCATGCCTCGCGGTTGCGCTGGACCTGCTTGGCCACATCGCGCAGCGCGTCCATCGCGCCCTTGCGGTCGAACTTGTTGATCGCGACGAAATCTGCGAAGTCCAGCATGTCGATTTTCTCGAGCTGACTGGCGGCACCGAATTCTGGAGTCATGACGTACAAGCTCAGGTCCACATGCGCCACGATGGCCGCGTCCCCTTGCCCGATCCCCGAGGTCTCGACAATGATCAAATCAAACCCCGCAGCTTTGCACGCGGCCACCGCCTCCGGCAGGGCTGTGCTGATTTCCTTGCCCGCTTCGCGCGTCGCCAGGCTGCGCACGTACACCCCAGCCGAGCCACTGCCGCCCGCGCGCGGCCATGGGCCAATGGCATTCATGCGGATGCGGTCGCCAAGCAGCGCGCCGCCGGACTTCCGCCGCGACGGATCGATGCTGATCACTGCAATGCGCAGGACGTCATCCTGATCGAGCCGTGCGCGCCGGATGATCTCATCTACCAGGCTACTCTTCCCAGCGCCACCAGTACCCGTCACGCCCAACACGATGCCGTGCGCCGCTTCTGCTTGCTCATGCAACGTGCGCACAAGCGCTGGATCGGCGACGCCCGCCTCCAACTCGGAGATCAAGCGCGCCAGCGCCTGCTCGTCGTGCCGGATCGCGTCTTGCAAAGTCCCAGAGGGCAGCGATGGCAGCGGCCTGTCGGCGCGCGCAAGCATGTCGCCAATCATGCCTTGCAAGCCAAGACGCTGCCCATCTTCCGGGCTGTAGATGCGCGCAACACCATAGGCCTGCAACGTGGCAATTTCATCGGGAACAATGACGCCGCCGCCACCTCCGAATACTTGTACGTGCGCCGCGCCAAGGGATCGGAGACGGTCGATCATGTACTGGAAGAACTCCACGTGGCCACCCTGGTAGCTGGAGATGGCAATCGCGTGCGCATCTTCCTGGATGGCTGCCGTGACAATTTCGTCCACGGAACGGTTGTGCCCGAGATGAATGACTTCGGCGCCCATGGCGATGAGGATGCGGCGCATGATGTTGATCGCCGCATCGTGACCGTCAAACAGCGACGCCGCGGTGACAAAGCGCAGACGCCGCTGCGGACGATAGGCAGCCAGGACTTTGGATTCGGAAAGGTCAGTCATGCTGGTCTCCATGGAGTGCCTTCGGCGTGGCGTCGCGTGCCATTGGAAAGGTAATGGCATTCAACGGTAGTCGCCAACCATTGACGTATACGTCAACATCCCAATGTAGCCGATCTGCCGTCGCAGGGCTACAGACTCAGCTCGCCTTGCTCGGCTGCGCCTTCCTGCGATATGGTCTGGCTCGTCGGCTCGCAGTTTCGCGCCACGCTTCCTCGCCACGCTCGGGTGCCTCGCGCGGCTGCGTCTCGCTTCGTTCGCTGTGGCCAACTGACGGCAGGACTTGCAGGCGCAACAAAAAAACCCGGGCCTAGCCCGGGTCAATTGCACACTCCCTAACACAATTTCTGAAACTCAGTTGATACATTATGATACGTTCGTTGCCATTTGTCTAGCCCCAGCCTTGTCCAATGGCAAAGGAGTCTGGACGGGGCGGCGTGATTCCAACGGCAAAGGAGTCTGAGCGGGAGTTTTAGGGGTCGATCATTGCGGGATGGTGATCGACATGAATACGACAAGGCTGGAGACGATCGGGCAAGTCCGGGAGTTCCTGGCAGGGATCTGCGACGTTGAGCTGCAGGTCGTTCAGGACGAGGCTGAGCGACGGCGGTTCGTGGAGCGCACGCTGCGTTGGTTCGGCTATTTTCGGCGGCCTCGCAGCGAGCGCGGCCTGCTGTTCGCCTATGTGCAGCGGGTCTCGGGCTACTCACGTGCCCACGTCATTCGGCTCATTGCGCAGTACCGTGAGAGCGGCACGCTCGAGCAGCGTGAGCGTGGCACGCGCACGCAATTCCCACGTCGCTACACGGACGAGGATGTCGCACTGCTGGCCGCATTGGACAGCCTGCACGACACGCTCTCGGGGGCGGCCACGCGAGCGCTGGCGCAGCGTGCCTGGCGGGTCTATGACGATGCGCGCTACGCACGCTTGGCGCAGATCTCGGTGTCGCATCTGTACAACCTGCGTGCAGGCCAGGCGTACCGCGAGCGGCGCCAGACCTGGACGAAGACGCGGCCCAGCCCGGTGGCGATCGCGGTGAGGAAGGCGCCGGCGCCCAACGGCCTGCCGGGCTACATCCGCATCGATACCGTCCACCAAGGCGATCTGGACGGGCTCAAGGGCGTCTACCACGTCAACGCGGTGGACATCGTCACCCAGTGGGAGGTCGTGGCCGCCGTCGAGCGCATCAGCGAGGCGTACCTGCTGCCGGTCATTCAGATGCTGCTGGAGAGCTTCCCCTTCGCGATACGGGGCTTTCATTCCGATGGCGGCAGCGAGTCCATCAACCGCGACGTGGCCCGCCTGCTCGAGAAGCTGCGCATCGAGTTCACCCGCTCGCGCCCGCGCCAGACCAACGACAACGCGCTGGCCGAATGCAAGAACGGCGCGGTGGTACGCAAAGTCATGGGTGATGGTCACATCCCGCAGAAGCACGCGACAGCGATCAACCGCTTCCACGAGGATGCACTCAATCCCGATCTGAACTTCCACCGGGCCTGCTACTTCGCGGTCGACACGGTGGATGCACGCGGGCGTATCCGCAAGACGTACCCGAGCGAGCCGATCATGACGCCGTGGGACCGGCTGCGCTCAATCCCGGACTTCGAGCAGTACCTCAAGCCCGGCATCACCGCCCAGGCAAGCTGCCTCTTCGCTCCGACGCTAGATGCAGTGCTAGCTCGCTAGCGTCCTCACGCACGGTGTCCAGCTGCAACAGCCGATACATCCCACATACGACTCGAAACAATCCCGGTGAACTGTCACGTTTACGATGCAACGAGCTAACCCGCAACGGAGATTCACGCCATGACCGCACCGCGCAACCCAAAGCGCATCGTCGCCCTCGCTTCGGGACTGGCCCTCGCTGCTTATCTGCCCACGGCACTGGCCGCAGCCAGCGCTGCAAATATCGCCACGCACGGCGCGGGCAGCGCAGTTCCTGCTTGCATGAGCTGCCACGGTGCGGCCGGCGAAGGCAACGCTGCCGCGGGCTTCCCGCGCTTGGCCGGGCTGCCGGCTGCCTACATCGCGGCGCAATTGCGCGCCTTTGCGCAAGGCACTCGCAGCAATAGCCTGATGAGCCCGATCGCCAAGGCCATGAGTGATGCACAAATCATCGCGGTGGCCAACTATTACGCCAAGCTGCCGAAGCCCGTGCAGACCTACGGCCCGATGCCCGCCGCCGCGGCGCTGGGCGAACGCCTGGCTGAACGCGGCGACTGGAGCACGGGCATCCCCTCGTGCTTTCGATGCCATGGCCCAGGCGGTATGGGCGTCAGCCCTGATTTTCCGCCCATCGTCGGCCAGCCGGCAAGCTATATCGAAAGCCAGATCAAAGCCTGGAAAGACGGCAGCCGGCACAACGATCCGATGGGGCTGATGCACACAGTGGCACTGCGCATGAGCGACGCCGCCACCCAGTCCGTGGCCGCTTGGCTGGCGGCAGAAAAGCCTGGCGAAGCAGCCAGGTCCGACAAAGCGACGCATTGATCGCGCCCCCGGAGATCGCCCATGACCATAAACATCTCACGCCGTCTACTGCACGCGCTGCTGCCTGGCGCCTTGGCCGTCGCCTTCCTGGCAACTTCCAAAGCCCACGCGGCGGAAGCCGGAGCGCTACCGCAATCGGAGCTCAATTCCGATGCACGAACCGGCGCCACGTTCGTGCCCCCAGAAGAATCGCAAATTCCCGAGAACGAGTTCGGCAAAATGGTTCGCCTCGGCCGTGACATCATGCTTGATACGCCCAAATATGCCAAGGCGTATGTTGGCAACACGCTGAGTTGCGTGAACTGCCACACCGACGCCGGACGCATGGCCGGCTCTGCGCCCCTTTGGGCAGCCTATGTCAGCTACCCAGCCTACCGAAGCAAAAACAAACGGGTCAACACCTACGAGGAACGGCTGCAAGGGTGCTTTCGCTTCAGCCAAAACGGCAAGGCCCCGCCGCTGGGCAGCAAGGTATTGGTTGCACTCGAAAGCTACTCTTACTGGTTGGCCAAAGGTTTGCCGACCGATGAGAGCGTCAAGGGCCGAGGTTACCCCGACGTCGCTGCGCCAGCCGAGGTTCCTAGCTACGCTCGCGGCAAGGCCGTTTATGAAGCCAAGTGCATGGTCTGCCACAACGCCGACGGGCAGGGGCGCGATGTCGACGGCACGACCGTGTTCCCGCCGCTGTGGGGTGACAGGTCGTTCAACTGGGGCGCAGGCATGGGTAGCTATAAAAACGCCGCAAAATTCATCTGGGCGAACATGCCATATAGTCAAAGCTACAGTCTGACGCCGCAGGAAGCTTGGGACGTAGCTTATTTCATGGACGCCCATGAGCGCACACAAGATCCACGTTGGCTCGGATCGGTAAGCGCAACCCGCGCCAAGTTTCACAATACCAAATTCAGCCTCTACGGCCAATCCGTCAACGGCAAGGTTTTGGGTGACACCGGACCACCCAAGAAGAAATAGTCACCTGCCGCATGCCTGCGCAAGGCGGGCACTGCGGTGTCCCGGCACTGAGTCGCGCAGACAACGCCCTTGCGCCAAGTCAGGGTAGCCGCGACGGAGATCTTCGATCAGATCGGCACGATGTTCTCGACGGGTTAGGAGCGCGCGTAACCGCCTCGCGTTTTTACACGGTCTGAGACTTTCGGAGGACAGTAAGCACTCGGCTGGGCGTCGGTTTCGGAAGCACCGTACTGCTGGGGCGACGCTCAGGCGGGCGGACGCAGTATCAAACGCCGCAGACCGCTGCTGAGGCGGTCGCGCAGCAGGCCGTGGTGCAGGCAGACACCGCCGAGCAGGCCGAACAGGGCACCGAGGACAGTGTCCAGCAGGCGCGCATGCAGCAGGGTTCCAGCCGGCACACCGGCCAAATTCGCAGCGTCGGCCAGCAAGATGGTCAGTGGGGTGATGAAAATCGCGGCGACGCCGTAATTGCGTACCACGATCGCCTCGACGATCACGGTCAGGACCATGACCGCCAGGGCGATGCCCCAGGGTCCCAGGGGCAGCAGCAGCGCCCAGGCGACTCCAACTCCGGCCGTGGTCCCGAGAATGCGTTGCAGCTGTTTGGTCCACACGGCGCGCAGCGAGGCACCCTGGATCACCGCCAGGCAACTGACCGGAACCCAATAGGGGCGCTGCATTTGCAACAGCTGCGCCAGACCCAGCGAAGCCCCGACGCAAAGGCCGATGACCACCGAGTCGTAGACCACGAAGTCGAAGCTCGGGGCGGGCAGGGCCGGCACGGGCTTCGGCGGCCGACGTCGCAGCGTGTGGACGCTGTAGGCAAAGGCGACGGCGCAGGCAACCAGGGTCCCGAGCGCGAACAGGCCGACGGCGTAGGGGAATTGATCCGGGGCCACCGGGGTATAGGCCCCGATTGCCGCCGCCATGATGAAGAACACGCCGCCTGGCGGTCCCACGCCATACAGGCGCAAAGTCATCATCACCAGAACGGCCATGAATGTCAGCGCCGGAAATCGCAACAGGGCCGAAAATTCGCTCGCCAGTCCGAGGGTGTAACAGGCCATCATCCCACTGGCACAGGCCATCAACCAGAGCATGCGATGCTGCATCGATGTCTCGGGCAGGTAAAGAAAAACCATGCCGCCCAAGGAGGAAATCAACCCGTAGCCGATGTGGCCGAAGTAGGCCCCGGCCAGAAGCGGCAGCCCCGAGGCCAAGGAGGCTGCCACCGGCATGGCCCACGGCCGGTCGCTCGGATGGATGGCACCGAGGTGGGAAAGCTCGGCACGCGCGATCCTCAGGAGGGCTCGCGCGGCGGACCCTGCCGAGGAGGCGCCGCTTGGCGGGCGTTGCAGCCGCATGAACTCTCCCGCCACTAAACCGCTTGCGCGGTTGTCGTGGGGGTTTCGCGGGTCACAGACTTGGACTTGTCCCGTTGCCGTGGCAGAGGTTTCGGTCTCGCCGCCACGCCCGTTCCAGGCGTGTTCGCGTCGATGAGCACCACCAACGCGCTGTTTTGGTCGCGTTGCATGACATGCCCGCAGTGCGGGCAGACATGCACGCGATCTGCGAGCGTCTTGGGCGCGATCTCCCAACACGCCGCGCAGCGCTGCGACGGTTTGAGCTGGCGCGTGTTGCTCAGGTGCAGTCGCGTACCAGCTTCTTCCGCTTTGTACGCCAGCATCGGATGCGCCATGCCGAACGCAGCCGAGAGGATCTCCCGGTTGAGTCCGGCCTTTTGCCTGACGCGCCGGCCCGGTGCATCCACCGTGCCGCGTGCGCTGCGGCTCATGTTCTTCGGTGCGAGTTGTTCGGTGGCCAGGACGGCGCATTGCCCCACCATCTTGGTTGTTTCCTTGTGCACGAAGTCCCGGCGCAGGTTGCCAATGCGATCGTGCAGCCGGGCAATGCGACGCCCGAGCCGTTTGAAGCGCAACGATCCCTTCTTCTTCCTGGCGCGCTGCCGCTGCAGCGCGGCAAGGCGCGGCAGTTCCTCGCGCAGCCAGCGCGGGTTCGCAATCGTCTGTCCGTCGTCGAACGTCGCCCAATCGTTGACGCCGAAGTCCACGCCTCGGCGCTGATCATCGGTGCGCTGCCCGCAGGCTTCTTCGGGCACGCGCAGCGTCACCGACACGAACCACTGGCCGTTTCTGCGCGTGAGGGTGATGTCATTGGGCTTGGCATCACCGCCAAAGCGATGCTGCCCGCGCGCCCGGATGGACAGGGCCGTGTCTCCACTGCCAATGCGCAGCGTGGCACCACGGCCGCCGTGCTGCATGAGCTTCCAGCCAGCCGGGTCGGGATAGGCAAAGCCCGAGAACCGCTTGGCGGATTTGAAGCGGGGGAATCCGGGCGTTTGACCAGCTTTGACCCGGCGAAAGAACGACTGGAAGGCGAGATCCAGCCGCCGCAGTGTCTGCTGCAAGGCATGACTGCCGAGCTTCACGAACTCAGGCCGATCCGCCTTGATCTGCGGCAGGACGTTTTGCTGGTCGTAGTAGCTGATCGACTTGCCGGCCCTGCGCCAGGCGTCGATGCGCTCTTCGAGCGCCGCGTTGTACAACTCGCAGTGCAGCCGCGTCCAAGCCTCAAGCCGCGCAGCTTGCGCGGCATTGGGATACAGCTTCAGCGTGACTTTGCGCCGTTGCATGCTGTTATTTTATCCAGCCTCGCAAGGAACAACAAGCGAAAACCGCCCGCTTGACCCCCTCCTGCCCGGTCGGCTTCGCCTGAGCGACGCTGTGCGTCGGGCCGGGCGAGGAAGGGGAATGCGCGGGCATTTGTTCAATTGTCGAACTGCTTGTTTGCCGTTTCGGCGATCAGCCGGCACCGAAAGTGGGAGCCGGCGAGGCCGACGCCGGTGCGCTGGCACTGACGTCCTGCCAGCTTGAGGATGGCCGCAAGCTGCCAAGGCATTCGCCGGAAATGCGGCGGCGCGCTGAAGGTGGTCGAGTCGCACAACCCAAGGTCGGCGGCCGAAACCACCCGGGCGAGCTGATCGAGCTTGACGTCAGCCGATTCGGAGATCTCGCTCGGGGCGGCTTCGGCGACGCGCTCAAGGTCAACACTGGCACCGATGCAACGGACGCCTTCGGTGACGGCTTTCGCCGTCGACTCGGTGTGGACGGCGCTCGAGTAATCAAGGATCAGGGCCTTGGACATGGCTGTATGGCTTGGACGGTGGACGGAGGGCGGCCTGGGACGGCCAAAGGTCCTCCCACCTCACACACCCCCTTATCCTACGCCCCTCATCGCCTTGGTCCGGCGGCCTCCTCAGCCCACTTTAGCCTCTGCAGCTCGACTGCGACGGAGGCGTTCCCGTTGCTGAGCCAGACCGCCCCATCCTGCACCAGGCATTGCAGTTTCATGGTTCGTTCGGTGAGCCCGGCCAAGGCCTGGCTGACGTCGGCGGGAAGGCGCAACACGCTCAGGTTTGTCAGGCGCGCCAGTTTGACCTCGATCTGTTTCCACCAGACCTCGGCGCTGCTTGCGTGACACACGACGACTACCTGCTCGGCGCGACCGCAGGCCTTGCGCAGGCGGCTCTCATCAGGCTGACCGACGTCGATCCACAGCTTGATCGCGCCAGTTAAGTCCTTGACCCAGATTTCAGGCTCGTCGACGTTGAACAAACCGCGCGTCAGGGCGATCCCTTCCTGCGCGTGAAGCGCGTACGTCAGCACCCGCACCATCATCCGCTCATCCGTCTCTGAAGGGTGGCGGGCGATCGTCAGCGCATGGTCTGCATAATGGTTCCGGTCCATGTCGGACACCTGCAGGTCGGCCTTGTAGATAATCGCCTTCAGCGCCATGGTTTGCATCATCCGGAAAGTAAACCGAGCATTGTGCGCGCAGCACGTTGACCCGATGCGCGACAGGCCCGGTCCTTCAGCGCGGGGAAGCAAAGCGCGGATGCCACAGGCATCCTTGTTTGGCTTGAAGTGGCGCCGCATAAGCTGCACATTAAACCAGTCATGCAGCGACTCCAGGCGTTCAAGTTCGAGCTTCGTCCGAACGGCCCGCAGCAGCGCCAGATGCGCCGCTTCGCGGGCTCGTGCCGGGTCGTGTTCAATGAGGCGCTGGCGTTGCAAAAGGCCCGCCACGAGCGGGGTGAGAAAAAGCTCGGCTACGCCGGGCTGTGCAAGGAACTCACGGCATGGCGCAACGGGGCACCGCTGCCTTCGGGGCGCGTTGCGCCATGGCTGGCCGAGGCACCGATCCACCCGTTGCAACAGGCGCTCAAGGATCTGGAACGCGCCTACACCAACTTCTTCGCCAGGCGCGCGGACTTTCCGTGCTTCAAGAAGAAGGGCCAGAGCGACAGCTTCCGCTACCCGGATCCGAAACAGATCAAGCTCGATCCGGGGAACAGCCGCATCGCTCTGCCCAAGCTGGGGTGGCTGCGCTATCGCAGCAGCCGGGATGTGCTCGGTGCGGTGCGCAACGTCACCGTGAGCGCATCCTGTGGCAAATGGTTCGTGTCGATCCAGACCGAGCGTGAAGTCGAGCAGCCGATCCCGAGCGCCATCCGCGCCATCGGGATCGACGTGGGCATTGCCCGCTTTGCCACGTTCAGCGACGGCACGTTCCTGGCACCGCTGAACAGCTTCAGGAAGCACGCGGTGCGGCTTGCGCGGTACCAGCGGGCGATGAGCCGCAAGGTGAAGTTCAGCAAGAACTGGCACAAGGCCAAACGGAGGGTTCAGACCCTTCACACCCGTATCGCCAATGCCCGGCGCGACGCCCTGCACAAGGCCACGACATCCATCAGCCAAAACCACGCGATGGTGTGTATCGAGGACTTGCAGGTACGGAACATGTCCAGGTCGAGCAGGGGTAGTGCCGAGGCACCGGGGACGAATGTCCGGGCCAAGAGCGGCCTGAACCGGTCGATCCTGGACCAGGGCTGGGCCGAGTTTCGCCGGCAACTGGACTACAAGCTCCAGTGGAGCGGCGGATGGCTCGTTGCGGTGCCGCCGCACAACACGAGCCGAACCTGCCCGTGCTGCGGCCACATCGCGGCGGACAATCGCCGCACGCAGGCCCAGTTCAGATGCGTGGCGTGTGGCTACGCGCATCACGCCGATGTGGTCGGCGCGATGAATATTCTGGCGCGGGGACACCGCGTTGCAGCCTGTGGAGAGGTGGCGCATTCGGGCCCCTCGGCGAAGCAGGAACCCACCGAAGCGACTGCGCACGAGGTCACGCATGCGTAGCGCCGCAGGAATCCCCGTCCTTCCCGCGCAAGCGGTGGCGAAAGCCAAGGGCGGGGAGGATGTCAACTTGCATTTGTGCATCGGGGCCGTTGCGCAGCTCGCGCATGCGCTACTGCCAGCAACGCGCGCTGCTGAACCAGGGGAAGGCGGAGTCGCGCCAGCGGCGCGCAATCCAATCGCGGCCGTGGGTCTGCCACAGGGTGCGCAGGACTCCGCGCCCCCTGCCGGGGCTGCGCAGACCTGACCTGGCATCTTTCCAGGAATCTGCTGGGAGTTAGCCTGCTGATTTGCCGGTTGTTTGTGGTGCCGCTTATCTGACTCGAACAGATGACCTACCGCTTACAAGGCGGTTGCTCTACCAACTGAGCTAAAGCGGCGCGATGGTGGCGCGAAGTCGTCAAAATCTCGCCCACAGCATCTGAACTGCAAGTCTATTTCACTCGCTTGAGGTGCGATCCCGATGGACGTGGAGGTGGCTCAGGCGGAGGTGTCTCTTCTTCGGCAGTTCCCTGCGCTGGAGTATCGGGCACGGCGTGCAAACGATTTGACGCCGAGGCATCCGATGACGAAGTCGCCCCAGCACCGGGTTGTCCATCATCACTCGCATCCTCAGCCAGCTCGGGCAAAGGAAACGCCATTCCCTGACCATTTTCACGGGCATAGATGGCAGTGACATGGCTGATTGGCACCATGATTTCGCGCGCCACTCCACCGAAACGCGCCTTGAACCGCACGTCCTCGTTGCTGATTTTAAGGCCGCCGGTGGCACCAAAACTGATGTTGAGCACGATTTCACCATTTTTCACGTGCTCGCGGGGCACCCTCACCTGACCGTCGACATGCACGGCGAGGAAAGGGGTGAAGCCATTGTCAGTGCACCACTCGTAAAGGGCACGCAACAGATAAGGCTTGGTCGAACTCGGGCTGTCAGCGGCGCTACTCATCGTTCTCAGCACAAGGCGGTTGTTTTATTTGCGCATGACCTTTTCGGAAGGGGTAAGCGCTTCGATATAGGCCGGTCGCTGGAAAATGCGCTCAGCGTACTTGGCCAAGGGCGCCGCGGATTTCGGCAGATCGATGCCATAGTGATCGAGGCGCCACAGCAGAGGCGCAATGGACACATCGAGCATGGAAAAGTCGTCACCGAGCATGAAGCGGTTCTTCGTGAAGATCGGGGCCAGTTGGGTCAGGCGATCACGAATGGCAGCGCGCGCCTTTTCCATGGCCTTTTCATTGGCTTTTGTCGCACGCGATTCGAGCGTCGACACATGCACGAACAGCTCCTTTTCAAAGTTAAAAAGGAACAGGCGCACACGCGCGCGCGCTACCGGGTCACCCGGCATGAGTTGCGGGTGCGGGAAGCGCTCGTCGATATATTCGTTGATGATGTTGGATTCATACAAAATCAGATCACGCTCGACCAAGATGGGAACTTGACCGTAGGGATTCATGACATTGACGTCCTCCGGCTTGTTGAAGAGGTCAACGTCGCGAATCTCGAAATCCATGCCCTTTTCGAAAAGGACGAATCGGCATCGCTGCGAGAAGGGGCAGGTCGTGCCAGAGTAAAGCACCATCATGAAGGGCGACTCCTGAAAAAGCGAAGGGAGTGAGAAGCCTCACCCCCGGGAAAGCCAACCGAAGCACGAAACCACGCGACCCGGCATGCACAACCAGGACGTAGGGACACAGCGACACCTACTTCACGTCTTTCCAGTATTCGGACTTGAGGCGCCACGTGATGAAAGTGAACACGGCCAAGAACAGCAGCACGATGACGCCCAGGCGTTTGCGTTCCAGTTGGTCGGGTTCGGCCATCCATTGCATGTAGGCCACAAGATCGGCAATTTGTGAATCATACTGCCTTGGCGAAATGCTGCCCGGAGTGAGCTGCTCGAATCCGACAAAAGTCTTGAGCTGCAGATCGGGATCCGCGGCGTCCTGCTTGAGCTCGAACTTTGCCGCACGCTGCCCCTGCAGGGGCCACAGCGGGTTGGGCATCGCCACGCTGGGTACGACCAAATTGTTCCAGCCGGTCGGCCTGCTGGTGTCACGGTAAAAGGTCAGCAAATAGGTGTAGAGAAAATCAGCTCCGGAGCCACGGTGCGAGGCCAGCGCGCGCTCAATTACGCTGAGATCGGGCGGAGCCGCGCCAAACCATGCCTGGGCCTGCGCGGATGTCATGGAGACTTTCATCGTGTCGCCGAGCCGGGGCGCACTGAACAGAAGGTTTTTCTCGACTTGGCCACTGGTGAGCCCGATGGAGCGCAGTTTTTCATAGCGCATGAACTCGGCAGCGTGGCAATTCAGGCAATAGTTCACGAAGAGCTTTGCACCGTTTTGCAGGGCGAGCAGATCATTGACCCGATAGGGAGCGTGCCGCAGGGGGATGCCCTGCTGCTCGGCTGCCGCGTGTGCAGACAGGCTGGCGCAGCCCAGTCCGAGGAGCAGGGCAATCCGCAGAAATGCACGATGGATAGGGGACATGGTCATGGTTCAGTGCGGGTGGTAGACCAGCCGCTCAGGCACGGGTTTGGGCTCGCCAAGACGGGTCCACCAAGGCATGAGCCAGAGAAAACCGAAGTAAATGAACGTACAGGTCACTGAAATCCAGTAGCCCACGGGCGATGGCTCCGAAATGCCGAAATATCCGAGCACAATGAAGGCGAACGCGAAGACGATAAGCATCCACAGATGCCACTTCGGACGATAGCGGATCGATTTGACTGGGGAATGATCCAGCCACGGCAGGAAAAACAGCGAGATCACCGCACCGCCCATCACGACCACGCCCCAGAACTTCGCATCCACGGTCGCCATGGCCCAAAGGAGCAACGCCATGACGGCGGCAAGGAGCGCCACATGCAGTGGTTTGCGGCGCAGGCGCCAGGCACCCCACAGGGCTGCGGACGCGAGTACCACCATCCAAATGTGAACCGAGGTGCTTGTGGTGGCCCGCAGCATCGAATAGAAGGGAGTGAAGTACCAAACCGGAGCGATGTGAGGAGGGGTTTTCAGCGGATTTGCCGGAATGAAGTTGTTGTGCTCCAGGAAATAGCCGCCGAACGTTGGCGCAAAGAACAACACGGCGCAGAAAATCGTGAGAAAGACGGACAACCCGAACAAATCATGCACGGTGTAGTAGGGGTGGAAAGCAATGCCGTCGCGCGGGTTGCCACGCGCGTCCTTGTTGGCCTTGATCTCGATCCCGTCGGGGTTGTTCGATCCCACCTGGTGCAGCGCAATGATGTGTGCGCCCACGAGACCAATGAGCAACAGCGGAATGGCAATGACGTGGAATGCGAAGAAACGGTTGAGCGTCGCGTCGCTGACGACGTAGTCCCCCCGTATCCACAGCGACAGGTCAGGACCGATGAATGGAATGGCCGAGAACAGGTTGACAATGACCTGCGCCCCCCAAAAGGACATCTGACCCCAGGGAAGCAGGTAGCCGAAGAAGGCCTCGCCCATGAGGCTCAGGAAAATCAGGCAACCGAAAATCCACACCAGCTCGCGCGGCTTGCGGTACGAACCGTAGAGCAGACCGCGAAACATGTGCATGTAAATGACGACGAAAAACGCCGAGGCACCGGTGGAGTGGATATAGCGAATCAGCCAGCCCCAGCTGACATCACGCATGATGTATTCGATGGAGCCGAAGGCCAGGACCGCGTCAGGCTTGTAGTGCATCACCAGGAAAATGCCACTGATGATCTGAATCGCGAAAACCACAATGGCCAGCGAGCCAAAGTAGTACCAGAAATTCAGGTTCTTGGGCGCGTAGTACTCCGTCAGGTGGGCAGCCCAGAGTGCGGAGAAAGGAAAGCGGTCGTCGATCCATTGACGCAGCCCGCCGCGCGGCACCCCGTCCGGTGCCGGCGCATCCGGCAAAGCGTGTTCAGCCATGGTTGTCTCCAATTGAGGCGCTCAGGCCTTGTACTCGCCGAGAAGAATCTTGCGCTCGTTGAGGAAGTGATACAGCGGCACTGGAAGGTTGTCCGGTGCCGGCATGTTCTTGAACACGCGAGCGGCAAGATCGAACTCGGAGCCATGGCATGGGCAAAGAAACCCCCCTTGCCAGTCGCTTGGCAGCGACGGTTGAGGACCTGGCGTAAAGCGGTTGACGGGCGAACAGCCGAGATGCGTGCAAATGCCGATGACGACGAGAAATTCGGGCTTGATCGAGCGCCATTGATTCTGTGCCCAGGGCGGTGTCGGAAAAGCCGTCCGCTTGGACAGGGGATCTGCCACCAGTGACTGGGTAAGGTTCAGCGAGGCGAGCATCTGCGGCGTGCGGCGCAGGAACCAAACGGGCTGCCCACGCCACAGCACCGTCATCTTCTCGCCAGGGCGGAGCTGGGAAATATCCACCTCGATCGGTCCGCCTTCAGCCCTGGCTTTTGCAGAAGGCTCCAGGGACTCAACAAAGGGCACTGCAGTCGCGCCCCCTGCAACGCAGGTCGCGGCACCTGCGGCAATCAACCAAGTTCGGCGTTGGGAATCCATTGTGTCGATGCGTTCGTCAGAGGAGCGTGGACCACCGGCTGCGGCGTGCGCACCACGGTCGAACCAGGAAATGCGGGGTAGCCCGTCAACTTCCTGGAGAGTGACCGAATTCTGGTCCCAGCGCGGCGAATTCGCATTAGGAAAACCATGTATAAGAGATCACTGATTTAGGGCCTCGGCATTGTGTTTCATCAATAAATATCGTGCTGCGCTGCAATATTCGATATGGATTCTGCAAAACGATCCACAAAATCGATGGATGAAAGCGCCAACTCCCGCCAACTTGCCTAAGACGGATGTCCCGAATTGCTTCAAGACACGCTACAGTCAAAGCCTTCGCAATCACCTTTACACGGGAGCCTGACCATGAGCTTTATGAGTGACTTCAAGGAATTTGCCGTCAAAGGCAACGTCGTTGATTTGGCCGTGGCCGTGATCATCGGAGGTGCATTCGGCAAGATCGTCGAGGCCCTCGTGGGTGACATCATCATGCCGGTGGTTGGAGCCATCATTGGCAAGATCGATTTTTCGAACTTTTTTATTCCGCTCGGCGCCGTGCCAGCCGGAACCGAAATGACTCTTGCGGCACTGAAGAAAGCCAATGTTCCCGTGTTGGCCTATGGTGACTTCATCACCATCGCCATCAATTTCCTGATTCTGGCCTTTGTGATCTTCCTCATGGTCAGGCTGATCAGCAAACTCAAGCGCGCGGCGCCCCCGGCCCCGGCCCCCGCAACACCGGAAGATGTCCTTCTGCTGCGCGAAATCCGCGACGCACTCAAACGCTGAGCGCATCCTCGTTGGCGCCAGCCAGCTTTCGCGCCAGTGTGATCGCACTGACGAGACTGGCTGGATCAGCCACACCCAAGCCGGCGATATCGAATGCCGTGCCATGGTCAGGGCTGGTGCGGACAAAGGGAAGACCCAAAGTGACATTCACCCCCGCATCAAGCCCGAGGTATTTGACGGGGATCAGCCCGTGGTCATGCAACATCGCCACCACCACGTCGTACGCGCCGGGATGCTGCGGGGTGTCGCGAGCCCGCATGAAAACCGTATCGGGCGGATGTGGACCGCTGGCCATGATGCCTTCTGCCTGCGCCTGAGCAAGTGCCGGGGCGATGACGCGCGACTCCTCGTCGCCGAACAAACCGCCCTCGCCCGCATGCGGATTGAGCCCGGCGACTGCGATACGCGGGCTTTGCACCCCCCAACGCCGCAGGGCGTTGTGCGTAATGCGAATCGTCTGAAGTACACCTTCAGTGCTGATGGCATCGATCGCCTGGCGCACGCTCACATGGATCGTCACCAGGACCGTCTTGAGCTCGTCATTGGCGAGCATCATGCGCACCGGCACGCCGCCACAAAGATGCTGAAGCAACTCGGTATGGCCAGGAAATGGCACGCCTGCCGCATGCAGGGCTTCCTTGTGGATGGGCGCCGTGACCACACCTGCCACCTCGCCGCGCAGCGCGGCCTGTGCCGCGTACACAATGGCCGCATGCGCGGCAGCGCCTGCCCGCGCATCGACGCGTCCGGGCGCCAGGCCTTGCAGAGAACCTGGTGCGATGCCTGGCGCCTGCAGTACGGGAATCGCACCGGGGGGAACGCGGCTGAGCTGGTCCAACGCGTCAACGCGTGCGATGCTCGGACGCAGCGTGTCGGGATCGAAGCGCAAGCTTGCGGCTGCGTGGGCAATCACGTGCGCATCGCCGACGACCACACAGCCCGGCGCCGCGCCCTTGGAGAATGCCTTGACGATCACCTCGGGCCCGATGCCAGCAGGATCGCCCATGGAAAGGGCCAGAGGCGCCAACGACCGCGATGTGTTCATGCTGGATTGTCGATGTCGAAAAAACGGTGATCAACGCCGAAGCTGCGCGCCAAGTGCTCGCCCAACGCCTGCACGCCATAACGTTCCGTGGCGTGGTGCCCACACGCAAGGTAGGCGACTCCCATCTCACGCGCAAAATGCGCGGTGGGCTCGGAAATCTCGCCACTCACATAGGTATTGGCCCCGGCCCCATGAGCCTGTTCAATCCAACTCTGGGCCGCTCCGGTACACCATGCCAGGCGCCCCACGGGCGTGGTGGGATCACCCACCAGCAGCGGCGCACGCCCCAATAGGTTGGTCAGTGCGTCGACCAAATCCCCCAGTGTGGACTGCGGCCCGGTGCCCAGGCAGGCCAGATCTTGCTTGCCAAACCGCGCCTCGATCTGCCAGCCCATACGGGCTGCCAGTTGCGCATTGTTGCCCACCAGAGGATGCGCGTCCAACGGAAGGTGGTACGCAAACAGATTCATGTTGGCTGCGAGCAAGGCTCGCAGCCGCTTATGCTTTTGTCCTACGATCCGCGGGTCTTCGGCTCGCCAAAACCAGCCATGGTGCACGAGAATCACATCCGCCTGCCACGCAGTCGCCTGCTCAATGAGCGCAAGATTGGCCGTCACGCCACTCGCAATACGTCGGACCCTGGGCGTTCCCTCAACCTGCAAACCGTTTGGTCCATAATCTTCAAAACCATCGGCACGCAGAAAATCGTGCAGGTAAACCGCCAACTGATCGCGGTTGATCGTGTTCATGAAAGGTGGATATGCGCAGGTTGTGGTTGATTTTCGCTCAGGCCACGACATTGGCCTTGGGCGTCGTGTTCGCCGTGCAGATGCTGGCACCCCAATGGCTGGAGCATACGGCTGCGCCGGGCGCCGGCCATTCCTCGCTGCATGGCCCATCCGGTCTACCCACGGCTGTCGGATCCTACGCCGCTGCCGCGTCGCGTGCCATGCCGGCGGTTGTTTCCGTCACAACGACACGGCTGAGCAGCCCGCGAGAGGGTTCACCCCTGGAGCAGTTTTTCGGCGGCTCCAGCGCACGCCGACCCACGGTTGGCCTTGGTTCGGGTGTGATCGTCAGCCCGAATGGCTATGTGCTCACCAATAACCATGTGGTCGACGGCGCCGAAGAAATCGAGGTCAAGCTTGCCGATGGACGCGAAGCAGCGGCCACGGTGGTGGGGCGGGACCCGGACACGGATCTCGCCGTACTCAAAATCAATCTTCGCCACCTCCCGACCCTGGCATTCGCCGACGACACGCAAGCACGCGTCGGCGACGTGGTGCTTGCCATCGGTTACCCCTTCGGCGTCGGGCAGACCGTGACCCAGGGCATCATCAGCGCCCTTGGGCGCACCCAGTTGGGCATCAACACCTTTGAGGACTTCATTCAGACCGATGCCGCAATCAACCCGGGCAACTCAGGCGGTGCGCTGGTGGACGTCCATGGCAATTTGCTCGGCATCAATACTGCCATCTTCTCACGCTCGGGTGGCTCGCTGGGCATCGGCTTCGCTGTGCCGGCCACCATTACGCGCAATGTGATGCAACAACTGATCGCGCACGGCCGGGTGGTGCGAGGATGGATCGGCGTGGAGCCTCAGGACATCACGCCGCAGCTGGCTCAGGCCTTGAACTTACCGGTGACCGAGGGGGTCATCGCCGCCGACGTGCTGCAGGGTGGACCCGCCGATCACGCGGGCATGCGTGCGGGCAATGTGGTGCTCGATATCGGCGGCCAGCCCGTGCACAACACAGGCCAGCTGCTCAATGCCGTGGCGGCACTCAAACCCGGTAGCACCGCAGCGATGCACATCCTCGCCCGCGGACACGAAAAGGTCTTGCAGGTCAGAATCGGAACACGCCCGCGATTGGCAGATGCTTCACGTGGAGATGGCGGCACGGACCCCTAGCGCGGGCCCAATGCACGCCGCCACGCGGGCCAAGCCCTGCCCGGCTTCTCGCGGATCACGCGGGCGGTGCGGAACCCTGGCCCTTATCGCTGTCTTCCTCGGGTGGTTGCGCGTACTTGCCAAGCATGCGCGACCCCACGATGCCCACCTCGTACAGCAAGATCATGGACACGGCCAGCGATGTCTGCGAAAACACGTCCGGTGGGGTAATGACGGCGGCAATGATGAAGGCCACGACGATGAAATACGCCCGCCACGCCTTGAGCTGCTCGATGGTCAAGACACCGAAGCGCACCAACAGGATGAGCACCACCGGCACTTCAAAGGCCGTACCAAACGCGAGAAAAAGGGTCAACACGAAACTCAGGTAGGACTCGATGTCGGGCGCCGCGGTGATGACCTTTGGCGCAACGTCCTGAATGAAGGTGAACAGGCGGCCCAGCACGATGAAATAGGCGAAAGCCACGCCGAGATAGAACAGAACGGTGCTGATGAAAATCAGCGGAACCACCAAACGCTTTTCATGCGTGTAGAGCCCCGGCGCAACGAAAGCCCAAAGCTGATACAGCACCACCGGTAACGCGACCATCAGCGCCACCAGCATCGTGAGTTTGAGCGGCACCAGGAATGGCGTGATCACCCCGATGGCGATCATCGTGGATCCATGCGGCAGATGCGCAATCAGAGGCTTGGCGAACAGGTCGAAAAGACCCGACGGGCCCGGATAGATGGCCAGCACGATGAATACAACGCCCACGGACGCGACCGCCCGAATCAGCCGATCTCTCAGCTCGACCAAATGGGTCACAAAGGGCTGCTCGGCTTCCGGATCTTGGGAGTCGGACGGCTTGGGATCGGTCACTGGAGAGACATGGAGTTATGTGGGCACGTCTTACACGCCTGAACGCGGGCGATGACGGGCCACGCGTGCAGCGCCGGACAGGGCGTGGGTGCGGATGCGCGCTTGCCGCCTGTACCACAGCGGGAGAGCCTGGCCCGTTGATTTCTTGAGGCGCTTGGGCTTGTAGCTTTCCGCCAGATGGGCTTCGCCACTGAAGGCAAGGGAGTCGGTTGAGCCTTGTGTAGCACCTTGAAGCCCGGCCGTGGCCTCCTTCCAGGCTGAATCGAATTCTTCGTTGACCTCACTGATATTTTTGGCCACTGTGCTATGAATGTCTTGCGCTGCGGACTCGACCGTCGCCTTCATGCTGCGCAGCTCCTCGAGCTCCATCTGCCGGTTGACTTCCGATTTGACATCGGCCATGTAGCGCTGCGCACGACCGAGCAGATTGCCGACTGTGCGCGCCACCTTCGGTAGCTTCTCGGGGCCAAGCACGATGAGCGCAACCACGCCGATCACCCCGAGCTCGGAAATGCCAATGTCGAACATGCTGGTTTGTCAGGCTGTGGATCTGGCGCGAACACAAAGACTGGCAAGAAAAAAGCCGGCAAAACGGCCGGCCCAGAGCCGCTGTGCGGGATTCAGGATTTTTCCTTGGCCTCGACGTCGATGGTGTCCTTCTTCGCAGCGCCCGCCTGACCGCCAATCTGCTTGTCAGTCGATGCGGGAGCTCCGGATGCAGCATCCGCGTCGCCGTCGCGCATGCCTTCCTTGAAGCCCTTGACCGCGGAGCCCAAGTCGGAACCAATATTTTTCAGCTTTTTCGTGCCGAACACCATCATCACGATGACCAGAACAATCAGCCAATGCCAGATACTCAATGAGCCCATTTCGATACTCCTTGGCGACTTCAGATCGTCGCGCGTTTCCAAGGGCGGGGGCCGCCCAAAACATGAATGTGCAGGTGGTAAACCTCCTGCCCGCCATTCGGCCCGGTGTTGATGACGGTCTTGAAGCCATCGCCACAGCCTTGCTGCTCGGCCAGTTGCGGAATCAACACCAGCATTTTACCGAGCAAGGAGCTGTCCCCCTCCTTCACATGTTGCAGTGTGGGGATATGGCGCTTGGGCAGGAGCAGAAAATGCACGGGCGATGCCGGGTTGATATCGAAAACGCCCAGGACATCGTCATCCTCGTAGAGCTTCTTGCTCGGGATTGTTCCCTGGATGATTTTGCAGAAAATGCAATTTGGATCATGCATGGTTTTGTGCGCTCGTGATCGCGCGAAGTCTGAGTGCAAGAATGGCCAACCTTGCGCTGGCGCATTACGTCCGGGTGCGGCTTGCGAATTCCTCGAGCCCCGAGAGTCCTTCGCGCCGCGCCAACTCGGCCAACACCTCGTGGGGGTGAATGTCGTGCACAGCAAGAGCGACAATCGTATGAAACCACAAATCGGCAGCCTCGTACACGATCTGCCCGCGCTGTCCGCCTTTGGCTGCGAGCACGAACTCGGTGGCCTCCTCGCCGACTTTCTTCAGTACGGCATCCTCGCCCTTGGCAAACAGCTTTGCGACATAGGATATCGACGGATCGGCCTGTTTGCGGCTTTCGATGACGGCTGCCAAACGCTCAAGAAACTCGGCTGCGTCTGCAGGTGCTGCGGTCTTCGCATTCATCGGTAGATCTGCTCAGGGTCCTTCAATACCGGCTCGACGCTCTGCCACCGTTCGCCCTGCAACTGGCGGAAAAAGCAGGAATGCCGACCGGTATGGCAGGCAATGCCGGGCTCATGGCCAAGTTGCCGCACAGTGAGCAAAATCACATCACCGTCACAGTCCAATCGGATCGATTCGACTTTTTGCACATGACCCGATTCCTCGCCCTTGTGCCAAAGGCGCTTGCGTGAACGTGACCAGTAAACGGCCTCGCCGAGCTCGCGCGTGCGCCTGAGTGCATCGCGGTTCATCCACGCCACCATCAGGACGTCCTTGCTGCCGGTCTCCTGCGCGATCGCCGGAACGAGCCCGTCCTTATCCCAGTGAATGTCATCGAGCCAGTTCATATGCCAAGTGTAGTGACGGCAGCGCAGGATGCACGCGCCGGTGGTTTGCCATTTATGCCAGCGCCGCTTCCAGCCTCATGGGAATACCCAGATTTGCCATGAACCGCTTCGCCTCACCCACCGTGTGCTGGCCATAGTGGAAGATGCTTGCAGCCAGCACAGCATCAGCGTGTCCCCGTGTAATGCCTTCGGCAAGGTGCTGCAGGCTACCGACGCCCCCGGACGCAATCACTGGCACCGGCACCGCATCCGCGACCGCCCGGGTCAGCTCGAGGTCGAAGCCAGCCTTGGTGCCGTCACGGTCCATGCTGGTCAGCAGAATCTCGCCGGCTCCAGCGCAGCTCATGCGCTGCGCCCAATCCACGGCGTCCAATCCGGTGTTGCGCCGCCCGCCATGCGTATAGACGTCCCACCCGGCGCCGCGCGCCAGAACTTCGTCGCCCGAGCGACGCTTGGCGTCGATCGCCACCACAATACATTGGGCCCCATACTTGCCCGACGCATCAACAATCACCTGCGGATTGGCGACTGCGGCAGAATTGAAACTGACCTTGTCAGCCCCGGCATTGAGCAGACGACGCACGTCTTCAACGGTGCGCACTCCACCGCCGACTGTCAGGGGAATAAAGACCTGCGCGGCCACTGCTTCGATCATGTGCAGCAGCAGGTCACGCTCGTCAGAGGTGGCGGTGATGTCCAGGAATGTCAGTTCGTCCGCGCCTTGCTCGTTGTAACGCGCGGCGATGTCCACGGGGTCGCCGGCATCGCGCAATCCGACAAAGTTCACGCCCTTGACGACGCGCCCACCTGTGACGTCAAGGCAGGGAATGATGCGTTTGAACAGCATGGTGAACGTCCGCCGCGTGCGCTGAAGTCAGGCTGCCGCATCGACGCGTGCAAGGGCCGCTTTGAAATCAAGAGCGCCCGTGTAAATGGCACGACCACAGATGACGCCCTCAATACCGCTACCTTCGACCTCGATCAGGCGTTCGATGTCCGCCATGCCCGCCAACCCCCCGGACGCGATGACGGGGATGGTCAGCGCCTCGGCCAAGCGCACGGTAGCCTCGATGTTCAGCCCGGTGAGCATACCGTCGCGCCCGATATCGGTGTAGATGACGCCCTCAACGCCGTAGTCCTCAAACTTGCGCGCAAGGTCGACCACCGCATGACCGGTGAGCTTGCTCCAGCCATCGGTCGCGACCTTACCGTCCCGCGCGTCCAGACCCACAATGATGTGGCCCCCGAAGGCGCTGCACGCCTCTTTCAGGAAGCCAGGATTCTTCACCGCAGCCGTGCCGATGATGACGAAGCTCAACCCATCGTCCAGATAGCGTTCGATGGTCTCCAGGTCGCGGATACCGCCGCCGAGCTGCACGGGAATGTCGTCACCCACCGCACGCAGGATGGCCCGGATGGCGGGTTCATTTTCCGGCTTGCCGGCGAAAGCGCCGTTGAGATCGACCAAATGAAGGCGGCGAGCGCCCTGGTTCACCCAGTGGCGCGCCATCTCGGCGGGCTCTGACGAGAACACGGTGGCGGCCTGCATTTCACCTTGCTCCAGGCGCACGCACTGGCCGTTTTTGAGATCGATCGCAGGGATCAGCAACATGGGATGAGAGGAGGACGAGTTCAGGGCATCCTGCCGGTTGTCCGGGTCAAGGATTCCAATCGAGGAAATTGCGGTAGAGCATCAAGCCCGCCGCGGCGCTTTTTTCAGGATGAAACTGTGTGGCAAAAATGGTATCCCGCGCAATGGCGCTTGCAAACGTCACTCCATACTCGGTGCGACCCGCGATGTCGCGTGCCTCGGACGGAAGGGCATAGAAACTATGGACGAAGTAAAACGCTGCGCCGTCTGCCACGCCTGCCCACAGCGGATGCGCCCTGCCCTCATGCACCTGCTGGCGCACCGCGTTCCAACCCATGTGTGGCACCTTGTAGCGGCTGCCATCCGGCTGGGTCTGCCCTTCAAGCGCGAACCGCCGCACCTCGCCACCGATTAGCCCAAGCCCGGGCGTCGGGCCCTCCGCGCTGCGATCGAGCAGCATTTGCATGCCCACGCACACACCGAAAAGCGGCTTGCCTGCGTCCACAGCCGCAAGTACCGCATCCTTCAGCCCTGAGTCCCGAAATTCGCGCATGCAGTCGGGCATCGCCCCTTGGCCGGGCAAGACGACGCGGTCAGCCTGCCGAACCTCGGACGCATCGGACGTGACGAGGACGCGCCAGCGCTGGCCCATGGCGACATGCTGAACGGCTTGTGACACCGAGCGCAGATTGCCCATGCCGTAATCGACGATGGCGACCGTTTTCATGCGGACGTCGGAAGGATCGATGGAAAGGTATGGCGAATCAGCAGGAGGCGAACGTCGTCGCCGACAACGCAGCCACGATCATAGTGAGCCCTTGGTCGAGGGAATCACCTGGCCCATACGAGGATCCGGTTCTGCAGCCATGCGCAATGCGCGACCGAATGCCTTGAAAACCGTCTCACACTGGTGATGCGCATTGTCGCCGCGCAGGTTGTCCACGTGCAGGGTGATGAAGGCGTGATTGACCAAACCCTGAAAAAACTCGTGCGCCAGATCCACGTCAAAGGCGCCGATCATCGAGCGCGTGAACGGCACCTGCCAGACCAGCCCAGGACGGCCCGAAAAATCCACGACCACGCGCGACAGCGCCTCATCCAACGGCACGTACGCATGTCCATAGCGGCGTATGCCCTTTTTGTCGCCGACACACTTGGCCAGCGCCTGGCCAATGGTGATCCCCACATCTTCCACGGTGTGGTGAGCGTCGATGTGCAAATCACCGTCGGCTTGGACCGTCAGATCGATCAGCCCGTGGCGTGCGATTTGATCCAGCATGTGATCGAAAAACCCGATACCCGTTGCAAGTTGGGAATGGCCGGTGCCATCGAGGCCAAGTTCGACGGCAATTCGGGTTTCAGCGGTTTGGCGAGTGACCTGGGCGGTGCGCATGCTGGGGATGAGGGAAAAGATGCGGGTCTGTGCTGCATCGTCATGCGATGTTAACTAAGAACCGCTGGCGTGCCCTGCACAATACCGGCCAAGGCTTGAAGCAATGCCTCGCATTGCGCATCGGTGCCGACGGTGATGCGCAGAAACGGCGCAATGCGCTCGGGTTGCCGGAAATTGCGCACCAAGATGCGCTGCTCGCGCAGCCTGGCAGCAAGTTCCGCGCCATCGCGCGTGGGGTGGCGCGCAAACACGAAGTTGGCAGCCGAGGGCAAGACCTGAAAGCCCAGCGCGCGCAACCCGGCGGTGAGCTGGTGACGGCTGGTGACGATGCGCTCGCGTGTATGCGCAAACCAGGTCTCATCCTGGATTGCAGCGATCGACCCGGCCATGGCCAAACGGTCCAGCGGGTAGGAGTTGAAGCTATCCTTGACGCGCGTGATTCCCTCGATGAGCTCCGCAGAGCCCAGCGCATATCCAACCCGCAGGCCAGCCAACGCGCGCGCCTTCGACAGCGTGCGTATGACGATCAAATTGGGGTGACGGTTGATCAGCGTCGCAGCGGTTTCGGCGCCAAAGTCCACATAGGCCTCATCGACCACAACGACAGCATCCGGGCACCCCGTGAGCAACCGAGCGACCTCTTCGAGCTCCAGCGCGATGCCTGTCGGTGCATTGGGATTGGGAAAAATGATGCCGCCCACGCGACCCTCGGCGCACACAGCAAGGTAATCGTCCACCACGACGCGAAACTGTGCATCCAGCGGCAGCTGGCGTGAAGAGATCCCGTACAGACGCGCGTACACAGGGTAGAAGCTATAGGTGATATCGGGGAACAGCAGCGGAGCCTCATGCTTGAGCAGCGCGTGGAATGCATGGGCCAGGACTTCATCGGAGCCGTTACCGACGAAAACCTGCTCCGGCTGCAGATGGTGGTGTGCGGCAATCGTCTCCTTCAGTGCCCGCGCATCAGGGTCCGGGTACAGCCGCAGGTCTTCGCCCGCAGCCTCGCGAATGGCCTGCAGCACGCGAAGGCTGGGGCCATATGGGCATTCGTTCGTGTTGAGTTTGATCAACCCCGTCAGCTTGGGCTGCTCCCCAGGAACATAGGGGGTGAGGCCATGCACGACGTCGCTCCAGTACTTGCTCATGGCTCGCCCGCTTGCGTCTGCTCATGATCGAGTCGCATTTCGGCTGCCCGGGCGTGCGCCTGTAGGCGTTCACCGCGTGCGAGCACCGATGCCACGCGCCCCAGCCGCTGCGCGCCCGCGTGGCTCACCTCGATAAGACTGGTCCGCTTGATGAAGTCGTACACCCCAAGTGGCGAGGAGAAGCGTGCAGTGCCCGAGGTGGGCAGCACATGGTTGGGCCCGGCGCAATAGTCGCCGAGTGACTCGGAGGTGTAGGCGCCAAGAAAGATCGCACCGGCGTGGCGAAGACGCTCGGCTACAGGATGGGGGTCAGCCGCCGACACTTCCAGATGCTCTGGGGCGATCCGGTCGGCCAGCTCACCCGCTTCCTCCAGGTTGCGCACGCGGATCAACGCTCCGCGTCCAGACAGCGAGGCCGTGATGATTTCGCGTCGGTCCATGCCAGGCAGAAGGCGGCGGATCTCATCAGCCACCATGTCGATGTACGCGGCATCCGGGCACAGCAGGATGCTTTGCGCAAGTTCGTCATGCTCGGCTTGGCTGAACAAGTCCATGGCTACCCATTCGGGCGGAGTCGTGCCATCGGCAATGACCAGGATTTCCGACGGTCCGGCGATCATGTCGATCCCGCAGACGCCGAATACACGGCGCTTGGCCGCAGCCACATAGGCATTGCCGGGCCCGGTGATCTTGTCCACCTTGGGAACCGTAGCCGTCCCAAACGCCAGCGCCCCAACCGCCTGTGCGCCACCAATCGCAAATGCGCGGCTTACACCGGCAATCGCAGCGGCAGCCAGCACCAGGGGGTTGCGCTCGCCACCCGGGGTTGGCACGACCATCACGATTTCCTGCACCCCAGCCACGTGCGCGGGAATCGCATTCATCAACACGGAAGAGGGATACGCTGCCTTGCCACCAGGCACATAGATGCCCACACGATCCAGCGGCGTGACCTTCTGGCCCAGAAGCGTCCCGTCTGCATCACGGTACTCCCAGCTTTGCCCCACGTGCTGCATCTGCCGCAGGTGGTAGTCACGCACGCGCTGTGCGGCATACTCCAGTGCTTCACGCTGCGCCGCGGGAATCTGCGCGAGTGCAGCCCGCAGTTCACCTTGCGAGATTTCAAGCGCGGCCATATCAGGCACATCGAGACGGTCGAAGCGACGTGTGTACTCGAGAACCGCAGCGTCGCCACGCTCCCGTACAGCAGCCAGAATGTCACCCGCGCGAGCGTCAATCTCGCCATTCTCTTCAGCCATGCGTGCGAAGAGCTCGGCATACTGCGCCTCAAAGTCCGGTGAACTGGTGTCCAGCCGGCGCAGCAATAGGTCGGATGCGGAGGTGTTCATGCGTGCGGGGATGCGTCGAGAATCGTGGCGGCTTCGCGCAAGCCGTCCACCAAAGGTTTAAGCGCGGCGGTCTTGGTCTTGAATGCTGCTTGGTTGACAATGAGCCGCGCCGAGATGTCCCGGATCGGCTCCACTTCGAGAAGCCCATTCGCCTTGAGGGTGCCACCGCTGGAGACGAGGTCGACGATGGCATCCGCCAGGCCAATGAGCGGCGCGAGCTCCATCGACCCATAAAGCTTGACCAGGTCCACATGCACGCCCTTTGCCGCAAAATGCTCACGCGCCAGATGTACGTATTTGGTTGCCACGCGCAGGCGTGCCCCCTGGCGCACAGCGTGGGCGTAGTCGTAGCCCTTCGGGACCGCGACGCTGAGGCGGCAGCGGGCGATGCCCAAATCCACTGGGCGGTACAGTCCGTCGCCTCCTTGAGCTGCGTCAGCCTCAAGCAGCACGTCCAACCCCGCCACGCCGAAGTCCGCTCCGCCATAGCGCACGTAAGTCGGCACGTCGCTTGCGCGAACCAGAACCACGCGCAAATCAGGACGGTTGGTGGAGAGAATCAGTTTGCGAGTGGACTCGGGGTCTTCGGCCACGGTGATCCCGGCACGTGCCAGCAGTGGCAGCGTGTCGTCGAAAATTCGTCCTTTGGACAGCGCAAGTGTGAGCATGATGACGAAAGATTACTGGATGCGGGCAGGTTTGCGCACAGCAGGGTGATGGCGGGCGATCGGGCCAGACCGCATTCAGCTGACGCGCGCGATGCGCGCGCCCAGAGCCGCCAGCTTATGCTCCATGCCCGCGTAACCCCGGTCAAGGTGATAGATACGCTCAATCACGGTCGTGCCTTCAGCCGCAAGCCCGGCAATCACCAAACCGGCGGAGGCGCGCAAGTCGGTGGCCATCACGGTTGCCCCTGAAAGCCGCTCGACTCCCTGCACCACGCAAGTATTGCCTTCGATGGCAATGTTTGCGCCAAGGCGCACCAGTTCCTGGACATGCATAAAGCGGTTTTCGAAAATGGTCTCGGTCAGATGTGCGGCCCCCATGGCCAGGCAATTCACGGCCATGAACTGCGCCTGCATGTCGGTGGGAAAGCCCGGGTATTCGGATGTACGCACCGAAACCGCCCGCGCACGGCCTCCAGGCATGGCGTCAGCCTGCACACGCACCCAGTTGGCACCGGTGGTGATCCTCGCCCCGGCCTCGCGCAATTTATCCAGCAGGGCGTCCAGATGCTCGGGCACGCAGCGCCTCAACGTGACATCCCCGCGCGTGGCCACTGCCGCACACAGAAACGTGCCAGCCTCAATGCGGTCAGGCACTGTCACATGCTCGGCGCCCCGCAGCCGCTCGACGCCCTGGATGCGAATGCGTGAGCTTCCGGCGCCTTCAATGCGCGCACCCATCTTCACCAGCATCGCTGCCAAGTCGGCCACCTCGGGTTCCTGCGCGGCATTTTCGATCACGGTTTCACCCTCAGCAAGGGCTGCGGCCATCATCAGGTTCTCGGTACCCGTGACCGTGATCATGTCAGTACTGATGCGCGCACCCTTCAATCGTCCGCGAGGCACGCTGGCAACGATGTCACCGTGCTCGACTTGCACCTGCGCGCCCATTAGCTGCAACCCCTTGATGTGCTGATCCACCGGACGAGCGCCGATTGCGCAGCCACCCGGAAGGCTCACACGGGCGTGACCAAAACGCGCCACCAGCGGCCCCAAGACAAGCACGCTGGCGCGCATCGTTTTCACGCGTTCGTAAGGCGCCTCGCACACCGTGATGCGGTCGGCTTGCAGGCGGATGCGTTCCTCGCCCCTGTCCACCTGCATACCCATGCCGGTCAATAATTGGCTCAGGGTTCGCACGTCCATGAGCTCCGGCGCATTGAGAAGCACCACCGGCTGGTCGGTCAGAAGGCTGGCGGCCATCAGCGGCAGCGCCGCGTTTTTTGCGCCGCTGATCTGCACGTCGCCATGAAGCGGGCGCTCGCCCTCAATGCGAAGTTTGTCCATGAGAATTGGGTTGGCTAGCCCGGCAAGGCCGGGCCAAAGCGGGCAATTTTAGGCGGCGTGCGACCAGCCGCTTATTGCTCCAGTGGTTCGTCGGGTGCCAGGGTGCGCATCGATAGCGCGTGAATTTCTGCGCGCATGCCTTCGCCCAATGCAGCGTACACGAGCCGGTGCCTGGCCACGCGCGAGAGCCCAGCAAAAGCCGGGCTGACGATCGTGGCGAAAAAATGGCGGCCATCTCCCTGCACCTCCAAATGCGTGCATGTCAGGCCAGCTGCGATCAAATCGCGCAGGTACTCAGGGGTGGGATGGGCCATGATGTCTACCATAACAATGGTGAATGCCAATGAATCAATTGCGCAATTTATACCCGCGATGAAGCCATGCCCAGGCGACGCCGCCACAGATCGCATTGCCTATCAGCGCCGCCGCCAGGCAGATCCAGGGTGAGATGTCGGATGCTCCGAAAAAACCGTAGCGGAAGCCATCGACCAGATAGAAAAAGGGGTTGAAGTGGGACACGCCCATCCAGAATGGCGGCAGGGACTTGACGGAGTAGAAAACGCCCGAGAGAAAAGTTGCCGGCACGATGATGAAATTCTGGAAGGCCGCCATCTGGTCAAACTTTTCCGCCCAAATACCGGCGATGATGCCCAGCGCTGCCAGCATGCTTGCGCCGAGAACGGCGAACACGACGACCCATTGCGGGTGGTGCCATTGCAACGGCACAAACCACATCGTCACCAGAAGAAGTCCCATGCCCACAGCCAGACCGCGCACCACAGACGCCCCGACATAGCCCACAAACAATTCCCATGACTTCAGCGGCGACAGCAGCACGAACACGAGGTTTCCGGTGATTTTGGACTGGATGAGCGAGGAGGACGTGTTGGCAAAGGCATTCTGCAGCACGCTCATCATGGCCAGGCCCGGGATGAGAAAGGCGGTGTAGGGAACGCGTCCAAACACCTTCACGTGCGCAGCCATCGCATGCGAGAAGATGAGCAAATACAGCAGACTGCTGAGGACAGGAGCCGCCACGGTCTGCAGACTGACTTTCCAAAAGCGCAACAGCTCCTTGCGAAACAGGGTGGACAGACCAGTCACGTTGAAGCCCCGAGCTGTGGAAGCTGATGCGGCCCAGCTCCATTCATGATCTGCATGAATGCATCTTCCAGATCTGCGCGGCGCACTTCGAGTTCGTCCACTGCACACCCCCCCGCGCGCAGCGCGGCGAGGATGCCTTCAACCTCTGCCGCGTCGTGGACCACACACCCCACACGGTTGCCATCGCGTTTGCAACGTACGGCCAACTCCGAAGGCAGGGCTCCGGCCACCAAGCGAAACAGCATCTGTGTCGAGGCGAAGCGCGACAGCAGCGCGGATGTGGAATCCAGCGCCACAATGCTGCCAAGCTTGAGCATTCCAATGCGGCTGCACAATGCTTCGGCCTCTTCCAGGTAGTGGGTCGTGAGCAGCACCGTGTGGCCCTGCCGGTTGAGCTTGGTGATGAACTGCCAGAGACTTTGGCGCAGCTCCACATCCACCCCGGCAGTTGGCTCGTCCAGCACAATGACCGGAGGCTTGTGGACCAGCGCCTGCGCCACCATGACCCGGCGCTTCATCCCCCCAGACAGCGCGCGCATGTTCTGCCCTGCTTGCGCAGTGAGACCAAGATGGTGCAGCAGCTCGTCAATCCAATCGTCATTGCTGGCGAGGTCAAAATAGCCCGATTGCAGTCGCAGTGTCTCGCGTACGCTGAAAAACGGATCGAACACCAGCTCCTGCGGCACCACGCCGAGCAAGCGCCGCGTGGTGATGGGATCGGCACCGACGTCGTGCCCAAGCACCTGGACTTGGCCTGCGCTCGGCCGCGCAAGCCCGGCAAGCATGCTGATCAGCGTTGTCTTGCCCGCGCCGTTGGCGCCCAGTAGCCCGAAGAACTCGCCCTGCTCGATCGACAGGCTCACCCCGTCGACCACGGCGCGGTTGGCATAACGCTTGACAATGGAATCAAAGCGGACTGCAGGGATCGTAGGGGAGATTGCAGGCAAGGCAGGATGACGACTGGGCTGGGAGGCAGATGTGGGTCGACCCCGGACGTGCGTGCGGGACGGCGCCGTGACGCCTCAGGGGCGCAATGGTTCGGTGGGTACGTTCGCGATTGGCTGGCTCTGGCCCAAAGCGAACTCCATGCCGTAGGCCACGGCAAGATGCTCGAGCCGCGGCGGCACCCGTCGCAGCTGCACAGGACGTGCCCCTGCATGTCGCCGCAACTCAAGCAGGACGGCGAGGCATGACGAATCAAAGGTCTGCAGCGCAGCGGCGTCGATGATCCAAGCCTCTGCCCCTTCACCGTTACCCAGGGCCGCAATCGCCGTGCGGGCAACCTCGCCCGCCTCCATCACGGTGACTTGGGGCGGCAATGCAAATGTGGTCACCACGCTCAACCCTGCCCTCGGCCACCTTGGGCCAATTGCTTGTTGCGCGTGTCCAGCGTCTGGATCAGGCCATTGATGCCTTTTTGCCCGATTTCCTGAGCGAACACGCCGCGGTAGTTATCCACCAACCAGATACCCATGACGTTGACGTCCGCAATCTTCCAGTCGCTGTCAAGCTTGACTAACCGGTAGTCAAGCTGAACAGGTTCGCCGTTGTTCATCACGCGGGTGCGCACCACGACGTTGGTGGCATCGGGCGAGGCGCGAAATGGCAGGTATTCGATATGCTGGTTCTTGATCTGGGTCACAGCACCTGAATAGGTGTGGATGAGCAGAAGCTTGAACTGCTGCTGAAGTTCCTTTTTCTGCTCGGGCGACGCTTGTCGCCAGTAGCGGCCAACCGCTGAAGCCGTCATGCGTTCGAAATCGACGAAGGGCAGAACCTTGGACTCCACCAGCTGCATCACCTTCTGCGGATCGCCAGACTTCAGCGCAGGGTCGTTGTTCACCGCATCCATGACGGACTCGGAAAGCTTTTGGATGACCTGCACAGGCGCCGGCGTCTCGGCGCGCGCAGCAGGCGCTGCCAACAAGCTCAAGGCGACAAGCGGAAACAGGAAAGCGGCTTTAATCGTTCGAATCATGGTGTTCTCCGGAATGCCCGACTCCATGGCTTTAACGGGCCAATGGGCCGAACGATGACAGGGTTCAGGGCCGCGCAGCCGAAGCGGCCGCATCCGGCCTCGATGCGGGGAGGCGCGCCTTCTGCGCGGCTTGGCTTGCTGTCGCAGGAGGCAGCACTCCCGAATCGGGCGCCGCGTCGCTACTTGCACTCTCGCCCCCGTTGGAATAGTCACCGCCTTCGTCCATCGGCCCCGGTGAAAGAACGCCCTCGCTGCGCACAGCCTTGACCTGCGCCTTACGCTGCTGAAGATACGCGTCACGAGTGAAGATATACGGGTCGAGCGCAATTTGCTCCAGCAAATCAGTCGTACTCAGCAGATTGGCGCGCGCATTGACCAGTTGCAGGACCGACGCCCCATTGCGCACGGCAACATCATTGGTGGTGTAGTTGAATGGGGCGTAGTAAATGCCCACGCCGACTCCGGCCGTATCGCGAATCGTGCTGGGGCCCAGCAGCGGAATAACGAAATATGGGCCGGAGCCAACGCCGTAGCGCGCCAGGGTCAACCCAAAGTCATTGGGCTGTTTGTACAAGCCCATTTCCGTCGAGATGTCGAGCACGCCAAAAAGCCCGAACACCGTGTTGACTCCGATGCGCATGAACCCGTTGAGCCCCTCGACAACATGACCCTGAGCGAAATCGTTCGCCATGGACCATACATCGCCCAGATTGCCAAAAAAGTTCGTCACGCCGCGGCGCATTGGCGTCGGCACAACGTTCTTGTAGCCTGTGGCTACCGGCTTGAGCACCACCTTGTCCACGTTCCGGTTGATGGTGAACATGGCCCGGTTGTAGGGTCTGAGCGGGTCCTGGGGGTTGTTCGCTGCGCAGCCGGCAAGCAGGCTGGCTGCCAGTGCAAAACCTAGCACGACACTCGTGCGTGACCGCGTCGACGTGGACAGGGCAGATGAACCAGTCGTCAATATGTGCTCCATGTTCTCATTTCGCGCCCGGGTTGCTGGTACCCGACGCCGCTTTGTTGTAGAGGAACTGCCCAATGAGATTTTCAAGCACAACCGCCGATTGCGTGTTTTGAATTACGCCGCCATTGTGTAGATTCTTTTCCGAGGCGCCTGGGTCGAGCCCGATATATTGGTCCCCGAGCAAACCGGATGTGAGAATCTTCGCCGAGGTATCGGTGGGGAACTTATAGCGCTGATCCAGCGCCAGCGTGACTTTGGCCTGGAATGTCTGGTTGTCGAACTCGACGTTGGCCACGCGCCCGACGACCACCCCCGCGCTTTTGACCGGCGCGTCGACCTTCAAGCCGCCGATGTTGTCGAACTGGGCGCTGACGTCATAAGTCGGCCCGAAATTCAGACTGAGCAGATTGCCGGCCTTCAGTGCCAGAAAAAGCAGGGCCACCGCGCCAATCAGCACGAACAAGCCTACCCATACGTCAATTTTCTTGCTTTCCATGCATGCTCCTATCGGTGTGCGCCAGGGTTTTGCAACAGCTCACACATATGCATTCAGGTGCTGAACATCAGCGCCGTCAAGATGAAATCCAGCCCGAGCACGACCAGCGATGCAACCACCACGGTACGCGTTGTGGCGCGTGAGACGCCCTCGGGAGTCGGCTGGGCGCGCCAGCCTTCGTAAAGGGCGACGAACGTAACAGCCACGCCGAACACCACACTTTTGATCACGCCGTTACCCACGTCGCTGAACACGTCCACGCCGCTTTGCATCTGCGACCAGAACGCCCCGGAATCGACACCGATCATCAGCACGCCGACGACGTAGCCTCCGACGACGCCCACCGCACTAAAGACGGACGCCAGCAGCGGCATCGTGAAAATGCCTCCGATGAAGCGCGGCGCCAACACCCTAGACAGCGGGTCAACTGCCATCATCTCCATTGCTGAAATCTGCTCCCCCGCCTTCATCAGCCCAATCTCGGCCGTGAGCGATGTACCTGCGCGACCTGCGAACAGCAGGGCTGTAACGACGGGGCCGAGCTCGCGCACGAGTGAAAGGGCGACAACCAAACCAAGCGAATTGGCCGCGCCGTAGCGCGACAAGGTGTAGTAACCCTGCAAGCCCAGCACGAACCCGACGAACAGACCCGATACAGCGATGATGGACAGTGAGTAGTTACCCAGGAAAAAAACCTGCTGAACAATGAGCTTCGGCCGCAGCAAAGCGCGCGGAAGCAGCACTGCAAGGCGCAGGAACAGGCGCAGCCCGTACCCAAGGTCTGCCAGCAGTCGCCGGGTACCTGCACCGATCGCGCCGAGGAAACCAAACACCGAGTTCATGGCCGAGCCGCCGATTGGCCAAGGAAATCCGCCTGCAGGGGCTGCGCAGGATAATGAAAGCTCACCGGCCCATCGGGCTCGCCCCCGACGAATTGATGCACCAGCGGGTCGTGGCTCGCACGCAGTTCATCCGGACTGCCCTGAGCGATGAGTGCTCCATTGCCGAGGATGAAGACCCTATCGGCAATCGCGAACGTTTCATCGACGTCGTGTGAGACCACAATGCTGGTGAGCCCCAGTGCATCGTTGAGAGTGCGGATGAGTCGCGCAGAAATGCCAAGCGAGATGGGGTCAAGACCAGCGAAAGGCTCGTCATACATGACGAGCGCAGGATCCAGCGCGATGGCGCGCGCAAGCGCCACCCGCCGCGCCATGCCGCCAGAGAGCTGCGCGGGGTAAAGATCGCGCGCGCCTCGTAGTCCCACCGCATTGAGTTTCATCAGGACCAAGTCCCGGATCATGCTTTCGGGTAGCCGGGTGTGCTCGCGCAGGGCGAAGGCAACGTTTTCAAACACGGTCTGGTCCGTGAACAGCGCCCCCATCTGGAACAACATGCCCATGCGCCGGCGCGCGGCGTAAAGTTTGGCATGGTTCATTGCGCCCACATCCTGACCGTCGAATCGCACCGAGCCGGCTGTGGCGCGAATCTGCCCGCCAATCAACCTGAGCAAGGTGGTCTTGCCGCCGCCTGAGGCGCCCATAACCGCGACGACTTCCCCTGGCATGACGCGCACGGAGACTTTGCGCAGCACAAGGCGCGCGTCGTACCCGAAATCGACAGCGTCAAGTTCGGCGAGGGGCTGCAAGGTGGTTGACGACATGGGTGAGAAAGGGTGAGTCCGGGATAACCCGGATCGAAGCGTGCATTCTATTGAGGTGTGGGCACGGCGTCAGGACACGCTTCTTTCCGCTCCGAGTCGGGCCCTTGAGGCGATGGCTCGCCGCTGAAGCGCTCGTCAGGGCACAATGCAGTCATTGATTGATGCGGACGCCCAATGGCTCCGCCTATGGTTGAAGGACGCGTCCCCTCATGGTTGGCCCTGATGTATCTTTTTGGCAACGCCTGTTCGAACAGCACACAACGCCGTGGGATCGAGGAGGGCCCAGCCCTCAACTGCGCGCGTGGCTGGAAAGCGCGGCGTTGCGGCCTTGTCGCATCCTGGTGCCTGGCTGCGGAAACGGCCACGAAGTGCTGCTCCTTGCGGCAGCAGGTTTTGAGGTCACGGCCCTGGACTACGCTCCGGCGGCTGTCGAGCATGTCAAGGGCCGCTTGTTGAAGGCGGGCTTGCAGGCCCGTGTCACCGCGGCCGACGTGCGCGAATGGATCCCGGACACCGCATTTGACGCGGTGTACGAGCAAACCTGCCTTTGCGCCCTGCACCCCGATGACTGGACGGTCTACGCAGCCCAGCTACACCGCTGGCTCGCCCCGGACGGGCAGCTGTTTGCCCTGTTCATGCAGGCGCTCAAGCCTGGCGCCGCCGGTGGATTGATTCAGGGGCCTCCCTACCATTGCGACATCCATGCCATGCGGGCCCTCTTTCCCGCCTCGCGCTGGCGCTGGCCGGCACCACCGTACCCGCGCGTGGATCATCCCTCGGACATCCATGAAATCGGGGTTATCCTCACACCCAGAAGCTGAACGAACTCTCCCGCCGCTCAACGCATAGCGTTGTCGCGGGAGTTTCGCGGGTCAAGGATCCAGAAATGAGCGGAGCAACAGGCGAAAACCGGCCGCTTGACACCGTCCTGCCCGGACGAGTTCGCCTCGGTGACGCTGCGCGTCGGGCCGGGCCAGGAAGGGGAATACGCGAGCCCATGTTCAACGCCAAATTTCAACAGGCTTGGCTACTCTGGGCGAGTTCTCTATTGCGTCGCTGCAACCTTACCGCCTCGGGCAGGATCGATGTGAACGCTTGCAGAGCGTGCGCGTCGGGAACCTCAATGCCCCCATACCGCAGGCGCAAAAGACCCAGACCCGATAGTCGCTGCAGCGCCTGATTGACGCGCTGACGGGACAGTCCGCATAAGGCGCCCAGCTCTTCCTGGGTAACGCGCAACAGCTGCCCGACGGCCGGGTATAAAACCGGGTGGAACATCGCGGCCAACGTATGTGCCACGCGTTCGTCGGACCCTGCGAGCCGGTCAACCCGCATCTGTTCGGTGATCTGATCCAATCGCTCGGTGAGCCGATTGACGATCGTGCGGTTGAATGCGAAGCTGCGATCAAGCAGCCAGAAAAAAGTCTCGGCTGGAAGCAGGCCGACATGACTTTTGCGCAGGGCGATGACGTCGCAGTTCCATAAGCCGCGCTTGAGCAAGGCGCCCTCACCAAACCAGCCACCGGGCGCCACACCGGTGCACGCGATCGTCTTGCCAGCCAGCGACACAGGGGCCATTTTCACCAGCCCGCTCAGCACACCGACCCAGTGCTCGGCTTGGTCGCCGCGCCGACACACGGCATGGCCAGCCTCAACGACCTGCACGCGCAAGTCCTCATGCACCCGTGAACGCTCGCTGTCCAGCAGATCCCCCATCCACTGGCAGGACTGGTTGAGTTCCGCGTAGTCCTTGGGCTTCATAGTTTTCGATTGTCGTTTTGGTGACAAATATGAGGCAAATTCCGCTTGAAATATCGTCACTATCTGTAAACAGTTCAAGCAAATGCCGCAAAAAGACAAACAATGAGGACAATCATGACGTTTATGGCAAAACTACCGGCAAGCCGCCAAACGGAGCACAATGCCTTCTCAGGCTGTAACCGAACGAAGCGAATCGCCTGCTCACATCCCGTGCGGGCGCCTCACAAACACCACGGGCCAATCACGCGGCAACCAGCTGCTGAGGCCAGCGCGGGTGCGATGGCTGCACGAAGAGGCAAGGCCTCTTGCGCACCCGCTCGCTGCCTCGACGCGCGAGAAATACACCGAACTCTCCCGCCGCTCAGCGCACGGCGTTTTCGCGGGGGTTTCGCGGCTCAAGAACTTCGTCTCGCCCCGTTGCCAGGCAAAGGTTTGGGTCTCGCCGCCACACCCGTTCCAGGCGTGTGCGCATCGATGAGAACCACCGGTGCGCTGCTCTGATCGCGCTGCATGTGTGCCCGCACGGCTTGAGCGCCTCGGGAGCGACTTCCCAGCACGCCGAGCGGCGTGGCGGTCGAGCTTGAGCCTGACTTTGCGGCGTTGCAGCGCTGTGAGTTGACCCAGCCAAGCGCGGAACAACAAGCGAAAGCCGCCCGCGTGCCCCCTCCTGCCCGGACGGCTTCGCCGGTGCGACGCTGTGCCCCGGGCCGGGCGAGGCAGGGGAATGCGCGGGCACATGTTCAGTGGTGCAGCAATGCCGACAACAGCTGGACCCTGCCGACGCATATCTCAGGAGGCAATAGGCGCCGCCTTGAGCGCGCTCCGTCTTGAGATCGCAGAGCAAGCCAGCAATCTGCCCGTCATCACGCCTGCCGCGAAAAAATGGCGCGGGCGCCACGGCAGTTCGAATCATGCGCACTCATCCGCCAATAAGGAAGTCTTCCCTACGCTTGCCTGCGCTCACTTCGCGTTGCAGCCACTTGGGCATCTTGCCACGACCCGTCCAAGTATCGCCCGTGCTTGGGTTGCGATACTTCGCGGCCACCCTCGTACCTTTGCTGCGTGAACCCCGCGCAGCAAATCCCAGATCGCTCAGGTTGATGCCGTATTCCTGCATCTTTGCGCGAATATCCGCGACAACATTCGCAATCTCCGCCTTGCGCTGAGATTCAGCTTGCTGTCGCAGCATTTCAATTTGTGAGAGCAACTCTTTATAGGACGACATGGTGCGACCTCATTTGGTTATGAACAAGAACAATAAAATACGCATGCATCCATGCTAATTGAAAACGCAGACAATAAAAAAGCCGCCCAATGGCGGCCTTTTCCTGGATCCCGACAGCTATTCGATGCCCTTTGTAATGTCTTCAATGACTTTTTTGGCATCACCAAACACCATCATCGTTTTATCCAGATAAAACAAATCATTATCCAGCCCTGCGTAACCCGTGGCCATGGATCGCTTGTTGACGATCACCGTCTTGGCCTTGTAGGCCTCGAGAATTGGCATGCCGGCAATCGGGGACTTGGGATCATTCTTCGCAGCCGGGTTCACCACGTCGTTGGCTCCAAGCACCACGGCGACATCGGCTTGGGCAAACTCGGGATTGATGTCATCCATCTCGAAGACCTGGTCATACGGCACTTCGGCCTCCGCCAGCAACACGTTCATGTGCCCCGGCATGCGCCCCGCCACAGGGTGAATCGCGTACTTCACGTTGACGCCCCGCTCGACCAACCTTTGCGCCAACTCCTTGAGCGCGTGCTGTGCACGGGCAACAGCCAAACCATATCCCGGCACGATGATCACGCTCTCGGCGTTGGACAGCAAGAACGCCGCATCGTCGGGGCTTCCCGACTTGACGGAACGCTGGGCCCCGCCAGCCGCCTGCGCCACGCTCACCTCACCGCCAAAGCCACCGAGGATGACGTTGAAGAACGATCGGTTCATCGCCTTGCACATAATGTAGGACAGGATCGCACCGGAGGATCCGACCAGGGAACCGGCGATGATGAGCATGCTGTTTTCCAGCGAGAATCCGATGCCTGCGGCCGCCCACCCTGAGTAGCTATTGAGCATGGACACGACGACGGGCATGTCGGCACCGCCGATGGGAATGATGATGAGCACACCAAGGGCAAAGGCCAGCACCAACATCAGCACAAAAGGCGTCCATTGGGCTGTCGCCCAAAATCCGAGTCCCAAGCCGACCGTCGCAATCGCAATGAGCAGATTGATCCAATGCTGCCCCGCAAAGCGCACCGGTGCCCCCTGAAACAGGCGAAACTTGTATTTTCCTGAGAGCTTGCCGAATGCGATGACGGAGCCGCTGAACGTGATGGCGCCAACGATCGCTCCGATGAACAGCTCGACGCGGTTGCCCAGGGGAAGGGCGTCACCCGCTGCGGCGACAATGCCAAATGCATGCGGCTCGGCCACTTCGGCCAAGGCAATGCACACCGCCGCCAGACCGATCATGCTGTGCATGAAGGCGACGAGTTCGGGCATCTTCGTCATCTCCACGCGCTTTGCCATCGTCGCACCGATTGCACCGCCGACAACGAGTGCCACCAGCACATAGGCCAGCCCTGCGGCTCCGGCTTCCCCACCAATCTTGACGATGAGGGCCACGGTCGTGAGCACGGCAATCGCCATGCCCGTCATGCCGAAGAGGTTGCCGCGCCGACTCGTTGCCGGGTGCGATAAGCCCTTCAGTGCCTGGATGAAGAAAACCGAGGCGACAAGGTAAAGGAGGGTGACCAGATTCATGCTGAGGGTCATGACAAATCCTTGGGCGTACTCGTGATGTGTGGGGTCGTCATCCGTGTCTCAGGCATCGTTCATTCCGCCTTCTTGACCGGAGCGCGCTCTTTCTTCTTGAACATCTCAAGCATGCGCCGCGTAACCAGGAAGCCCCCGAACACGTTGACGGAAGCCATTGCCACGGCCAGCATGCCCATGACTTTACCCAGGGGCGTGACGGTAAGCGCCGCAGCAAGCATGGCGCCAACGATGATGATGGCTGAGATGGCATTCGTCACCGACATGAGGGGCGTATGCAGAGCGGGCGTGACGGTCCACACAACGTGGTAGCCGACATAGATGGCCAGCACGAAGATCGTGAGATTGATCATGAATGGGGAAATATCGTGCATGCTCGGCTCCTTTAAGCTGACTTGCGCTTGACTTCGCCGCCTGTGGTCATCAGGCAGGCCGCAACGATGTCGTCGTCCAGATTGACCACGAAGCCTTTGTCCTTGTCGAGGACAAGCTTGAGAAAGTCGAGCACGTTGCGCGCATAGAGCTGCGACGCATCGGCGGCCACAAGGGCGGGGAGATTGGTCTCACCCACGATGGTCACGCCGTGCTTGACCACAGTTCGGTCCCGCTCGGTAAGCGGACAATTTCCGCCCTGGCTTGCAGCCATATCGACAATCACGGACCCTGGTTTCATGCCCATCACCATCTCCTCGCTCACGAGCACAGGCGCGCGCCGTCCGGGAATGAGGGCAGTGGTAATCACGATGTTGGCCTGCTTGACACGCTCGGCCACGAGCCGTGCCTGGCGATCCAGCCAAGCACGGGGCATGGGACGCGCGTAGCCGCCGACCCCCTGCGCGATCTCGCGCTCTTCGTCGGTCTCGAACGGCACGTCGATAAACTTCGCGCCGAGGGACTCCACCTGCTCCTTGGCTGCGGGGCGTACGTCCGAGGCTTCCACCACAGCGCCCAAGCGCTTTGCAGTGGCAATGGCCTGTAACCCGGCCACGCCAGCGCCGAGGACGACCAGGCGTGCAGCCTTGACCGTACCGGCTGCCGTCATCAGCATCGGCATGAAGCGGGGGTAGAGGTTTGCGGCGACGATCACGGCTTTATACCCGGCGATGTTTGCCTGGCTGGACAGAACGTCCAGACTCTGCGCGCGCGTCGTGCGAGGAGCGGCTTCCAGCGCGAAGGCGGTGAGGCCAGCTGCAGCCAATGCCTGCAGGCCTTCGGCGTTGAAGGGCTCGAGCATGCCAACGACGGCAGCCCCGGGCTTCATCAGCACGAGCTCGGATGCAGCAGGGCTGCGCACTTTGAGCACAAGCTCGGCACCCATTGCCTCCGCCGCGCCCCCGATCTGGGCGCCTGCTGCAACGTAGTCGGCATCCAGAGCCCCGGCCGACTGGCCGGCCCCGGTCTGCACCAAAACCGTGTGCCCTTGGCCCGCAAGCTTCTTGACCGTCTCAGGGGTCGCTGCCACGCGGGCTTCACCTGGCACAGTCTCAGCCGGTACGCCTATGCGCATGAGGTTCTCCTCAATGTGGGAAAGAATTGTGAACAATCAACGCTGCTATTGTCGCTGATGCTGATCATTTGCGCGGCAGACCTCCCCGTTCACGTGGAGCAAGGATAGCGCGGATGCCACAGGCATCCATCTTCTCTTGAAGTGGTGCCCGATTGGCTGTATATTCAACCAGCCATGGAGCGACTCCAGGCGTTCGAGTTCGAGCTGCGTCCGAATGGGCAGCAGCAGCGCCAGATGCGCCGCTTCGCGGGCGCGTGCCGGTTCGTGTTCAACAAGGCGCTGGCGTTGCAGAAGACGAACCACGAGGCGGGTGGACGATTCATCAGCTATGTCGACATGGCCAGGCATCTGACGCCCTGGCGCAATGGTGTGGAGACGCCATGGCTCAAGGATGCGCCAGTCCATTCACTGCAACACGCGCTCAAGGAGCTGGACCGCGCTTACACCAACTTCTTCGCCAGGCGCGCGGACTTCCCCGCTCCAAGAAGAAGGGCCAACACGACAGCTTGCGCGATCCCGACCCGAAGCAGATCAAGCTCGACCAGGGCAACAGCCGCATCTTTCTGCCCAAGCTGGGGTGGCTGCGCGACCGCAACGCCGGGATGTACTCGGCGCAATGAATATCCTGGCGTGGGGACACCGCGTTGCAGCCCGTGAAGAGGTGGCGCATTCAGGCCCCTCGATGAAGCAGGAATCCACCGAAGCGACTGCGCAGGACGTCACTCATGCGTAGCGGCTTAGGAATCCCTGTCCTTCCCGCGCAAGCGGTGGCCACAGGCCAAGGGCGGGATGGATGTCAAAATGCAACCCTTTGCAAGGAGTTCATGCATGCGTCAAGTCTGGAAGCCCAGTGTGACGGCGGCCGCCATCATTGAGCGCGACGGCCGTTTTTTGCTCGTCGAGGAACACACGCTCGAGGGTCTGCGTCTGAACAACCCGGCTGGGCATTTGGAGCCAGGTGAAAGTCCGATGCAGGCGGCGGTACGCGAAACCCTGGAAGAAACCTGCTGCCAGTTCACGCCCGACGCACTGGTCGGCGTTTATTTGTCGCGCTTCCAGCGTCCGGGCGAGGACGTGACCTATCTGCGCTTTGCCTTTCGCGGCAGTATCGGCAGTCCGATCGCGGGTTGTCGGCTCGACGACAACATCGTGCGCACCGTCTGGCTCACTCCTGGCGAAGTCCGCGAAAGCCAAGCTCGGCATCGCAGTCCACTTGTTTTGCAATGCGTGGAAGACCATCTGGCTGGCAAATGCTATCCGCTCGATCTCGTGACAACGCACCCCAGTGTTCAGGCGCTGCAGGGCGCGAACAGCCAGGCAGCCCTCTAAAATCCTCACCATGACATCTTCCAAGCTCCGCGTCGTCGTTGGCATGTCCGGCGGGGTTGATTCGTCCGTGTCAGCATGGCTGCTCAAACAGCAGGGCTTCGAGGTCATCGGCTTGTTCATGAAGAACTGGGAAGATGATGACGATGATGCTTACTGCTCGTCACGCCAGGACTGGCTTGACGCCGTGAGCGTTGCCGACACGATCGGCGTCGATATCGAAGCGGTCAATTTCGCAGCCGAATACAAAGATCGGGTTTTCGCGGAATTCCTGCGCGAATACTCGGCGGGACGCACACCGAACCCTGACGTCCTGTGCAACGCCGAGATCAAGTTCAGGGCTTTTCTCGATCACGCGATGCACTTGGGCGCTGACAAAATCGCCACAGGCCACTATGCCCGTGTACGGGAGAGCGCGCAGGGTTTCGAGCTCCTGCGCGGCCTCGATGCGACCAAGGACCAGAGTTATTTTCTGCACAGGCTGAACCAGGCGCAGCTCTCCCGCACGCTGTTCCCGGTGGGTGAATTGCCCAAAACCGAGGTTCGGCGCATCGCCGCCGCAATCGGCCTGCACAATGCCCGCAAGAAGGATTCCACGGGGATCTGCTTTATTGGGGAGCGGCCGTTCAGGGCTTTTCTCAACCGCTACCTTCCGACCCGACCCGGACCGATGAAAACCGCGGACGGCAGCGTTGTGGGCGAGCATGTCGGATTGGCCTTCTACACGCTGGGGCAGCGCAAGGGCATTGGCCTGGGAGGCAGCCGGGATGGCAGCGGCGAACCTTGGTTCGTGGCCCGCAAGGACATGCTTAGCAACACCTTGTACGTGGCTCAGGGGCACCATCATCCCTGGCTGCTCAGCCGCGCCTTGCGCGCCAGCAACACGAGCTGGGTGGCGGGACGCCCACCAGCCAGTGATCAGGTTCTTAGTGCCAAGACACGTTACCGGCAAACCGACAACGCCTGCCAAATCCATCGCATGGAACCGGGCGGCTTCACGCTGACCTTCGACACCCCGCAATGGGCCGTCACGCCAGGTCAATCGGCCGTCATTTACGCCGGAGAGGTCTGTCTCGGGGGCGGGGTGATCGATGAAGTCATCAATGCACCGGTGGATGCGGCGGCGTCGGTTCCGATCGCCTGAGACGGCTGCGACCCACGCTTGCCAAGCAATCGCGTCCTTTCGCGAAGCCCGGTTAAGTCATGCGCGCAAGAAGCGTTTCCATTTCTTCCATCATGGCATCGAGCCTGACTTTCTCGCCGGGGCCGCCGTCCATCCGCGAATCAAGCTCCTGCTCGATATAGCACACGGTCATGCGCACGAAAGTACTGTCCAGCGCCTTGCGTACAGCCGAAAGCTGTTGAGCCACCTTAAGGCAAGTCTCGCCCTCATCGATCATGCGCTGCACTCCGCGCAGCTGGCCTTCGGCACGCTTGAGCCGATTGAGAATGTCGGTTCGCGACGCCTCGTTGGTGAGAACGGACATGATTGGCTCTCCAAGATCCTGAGTTGTGGTCGAAATGCTGCGCTTGTTCATCGCGGCGATCACCTCATGATACCCAGCTGGATTCGCCTGCGCACGAGCGTGCGCAGGCTCCCGCGCCAACGAAACGCCGCCACCCGAGCGGCGACTGACGACCATGTTGGCCCAAGCGGTCAAAATTCGGGCATGCGCCAAGCCCACGGTCACGGCAGCAATCGTGCCGGGGCCGTGTATGAAAGTGATCAAGCGCGGCCGCTCCTTGGCCGGGCTCGTAAGCGACAAAGCATGGCCCCGCGTCACTCAAACAGCGCGCATGCTGATGGGATCCGAAGCGCCGCCGTGTCTGCGAAACGTGGCGCCCTTCCGCAGCTGCGCAGCCGATCAAACCTTGTCGCGCGCGCACTCCCTCCGCGGGCAGCCAACACAAATCATTCGGCGTCGGGATAGGGGCCATGGTGGGAATTGTCTTGTCGGGCGATCGCCCATCAAGTTGAACATCCCGCTCGGTCAACGCTTGGGGCTGTGCAGCGGAGCGCCCATCCGGATCGCACTCTCAGGCGCCGCAACTCAATTTGGACTCGGGAACCCCGAGCTTCTTGAGAATCAGCCCAAGCGGGCAGAAATTCGTAAAGCCAAATTGCAGCAAATTGGCGCCGACAAAGGCCGTGAGCAACAAAAACCATTCAGATACGAACAGGGGACTGCCCTGAACGCCGAGCAGCAGGGACAGCAGGATAAAAGTTCCCGCAAAGATTCGGATATAGCGTTCAACGGTCATGCAAGGCTCCATGTGGACGAATTCAAGAATTATCGACAAAATAGTGCAAACCCGCCGGAGTATCAAGAGCGGCTTGCCGCGGTGGGTCCTAGCTCAGTTCTGTTGTGCAGCCGGGGCCTTCACACGAATCTGCCAGATGTAGTACATCAGCGGGATCACGATCAGCGTGAGCATGGTTGAAATCAGCGTGCCGAAGATTAGGGACACGGCAAGTCCACCGAAAACCGGATCGGTGATCATGATGGCCGATCCGAAAATGATGGCAAGGGCGGTGAGAAGAATGGGACGCAGCCGCACAGCACCCGCCTGTGCCACCGACTCCTGCAAGCTGTAGCCGCGGGAGCGGTAATCCAGGATGAAATCGATCAGCAGCAGGGAGTTGCGCACCACGATACCTGCCAGCGCGATCACCCCGATCATGGATGTGGCCGTGAACGATTGGTGGGTGATCCAGTGGCCGGGAAACACGCCGATAAGCGTGAGGGGAATTGCCCCCATGACGATGACCGGCAATAGGAAGGATTTGTAGTACGCCACCAGAAGCAAGTAGATAAAGACCAGCGCCACCATGAAGGCCGAACCCAGGTCGCGGAACACGTCCAAAGTCAGGCGCATCTCGCCACCCCAGAGGAGCTGGTAGCCCTTGAGGTCAGAAGCAGGCGTCTCGGAAAAGCCGAGATTGCCTGTGCTGAATGTGGTGCCGTTGGCTAGCTTTTTCCCATCCAGCATGGAGTTCAGGCTCAGCGTTGCGTAAACAGGGCTGGAATGAATCATTTCCCCGCTCACATACACCACAGGATGCTGATCACGGCTGTAAATGGGCCTTGCCAGAGACGTCTTCTCGACCGTCGCAATGGCCGAAAGCGGAATGACCTTGCCCTGCGCATTTTGAATCGGCACGTCCAGCAGTTGCTGAGGGCCCTGGCGCTCGGTGCGCGGGATGCGCACAACGATGTTCACCGGCTCCAGCGCGTTCCGGTCATGCACAGCACCAACCTTGAGCCCCGAGACGTAATCATGAAGGAGCTGGATGATCTGTCCAGGGACGATACCTGACAATGCGGCCTTCTGCCGGTCCACCTTGATCCGATACTCGGATGTGGTCGCGGTAACGGAATTGTCCTGATTCATCAGGCCGTACACCCGATCGAACGCACCCAGCATGCCCTTCGCCGAACTGCGCAGCACATCGTAGTCAGGGCCATACAGCTCTGCCATGACCTGCGCGCGCACCGGTGGTCCGGGTGGGGTTTCGAACAACTTGATGATGGCGGCCGGGAAACGGGCCCGGACAGGGGCGAGCTGCGCGTACAGCTTCTGCACGATGGCGTGGGACGAGATGCTGCGCGCATCCTTGCCCACAAGGTTCACACGAATCTGGGCGAAGTTGTCGCCTCGCTTGAGCGGGTCGCCGCGCACCAACGCGGCAAAGTCAACTGGAGCCGCCTCGCCGACAAAGGTCTGATAGTCGAGCACGTCGGGATTGCCGCCCAGCACGTTACCCACAGCTCGTGCCACCTCGTCCGTGCCCTCCAAGGACGAACCTGCCGGAGTGTCCACTTGCACAAGAAATGTGTTGGTATTGTCGTTTGGCAGCATCTTGAGTTCCACACCCAGGCTGGAAAGCGGTCCGTTCATGCCCGCGGAGCGGATGAACTGCCAGGCAGGCATCAGCATGGCGCCAATGAGGAGAAGCAAGACCGCCAGCAGCATGACGTTGCGCTTGGTGCGGCTTTTCATCAGTGGAGTGAACAGGCGCAAATAGACCGTATGGAGCCGGTCTGCCTTGTGGGTGCCGTCGTCCTCAAGCGGCTCGGCACGGGCCAGCTCCTCGCGCGCTGCCTTTTTCGATAGCCACACCCGCGCGGCCCAAGGCACCACCATATAGGCAAGCAACAGTGAGGCAATCATGGCCACCGGCACATTGATCGGGATTGGGCGCATGAACGGCCCCATCATCCCGCTCACAAAGGCCATCGGGATGAAGGCGAGGATCACGGCCAGCGTGGCCATGTTGGTGGGGTTGCCGATCTCGTTGGTGGCGTCGATGACCGTGGCAACGAAATCGCGCTTGGCACCATTGTGCAGATGGCGGTGAATGTTCTCAATCACCACGATGGCGCCGTCGACGAGCAGGCCGAGCGACAGGATGAGCGCAAACAAGGTGATGCGGTTAATGCTTTGGCCAATGATGAGGTCGACCGTGAGCACGGCAAACAGTGTGAGCGGCACGGTCAGCGTCACGATGCCAGCCTCGCGCCATCCCAGGAACAACCACAGCAGCAGCGACACACTGAGGATGGCAATGCCCAAATGCTCCACGAGTGTGTTGACAGCCTCGTTGGCCTTGTGCCCGTCGTTGCGCGTAATGGTCGCATAGACGCCCTGCGGCAGGGCGTAGGCTTTGATCTCGTCGAGTTTCTTCAGGACATCGTTGACCACGACCACGGCGTTTGCACCCGATTTCTTGGCGATGGACAGCGTCACAGCGCTCATCTCCTGGCCACGTGGCTTGCCTTTGGCCGCTGCCCCCCAGGCAAAGTGGGAAAGATCGTCGGTCTCCTCGGGGCCTTCCTCGACGCGCGCCACGTCCTTCAGGTAAACCGGCTTGCCATTGGGTGCACCAATCATGATGTCCCCAACCTGCTGCGCGTTGCCCAGGAAGCTGTCCAGGCGTACTGGGGTGACATGATTGGCGTCCACCACGTTGCCGATGGGCGCCGCAACATTGCTGCCCTGCAAAATCTTGTCCAACTGCTCCAGTGGGATGCCCGCCGCAGCGAGCTTGGATGGTGAAATCCACACATTGACCGCGCGCGGTGCGCCGCCAATCACGTCCGTGAACGACACGCCGGGCACATTGCGCAGATGTGCCAAGACCTTCAAGCCCACGTCACGCAGCTGCACCCCGTTCATCGATGCCGACGACAGCGTAATGGTCAGGATCGGTACGTCGTCCACATTAATCGGTTTGACGATCGGCTGCATGGCCCCCGGGGGAATGCGGTCGAGGTTCTGCATGAGCTGGTTGTACATCTTGACGAGGCTCTTCTCCTGGTCCTCGCCCACCTTGAACTGCACCGTCACGACGCCAAAGTCATTGGTGGCGTAGCCATAGGTGTGGTCCACCCCGGACATTGAGGCCATGATGGCCTCAAGCGGTTTGACCACCAGGTTCTGAATCTCCTTGGGGCCAGCCCCCGGTTTCGCCACAATGATGTTGGCTGCCGGGACGACGATCTGGGGGTTGTACTCGCGCGGCGTAACCAGCAACGCCAAAACCCCGACCAAGGTGAGGGCCACCATGATCAAGGCCGTGATCTTCGACGAAATGAAGATGCGGGCAAGGTTGCCCGCGCTGTTCAAAGACGCGCGCTCAGCCACGATTGCCTCCGGCGATCTTCACACCGTTTTCGACCTCGGAAAGATTGCTGGTGACGATCTTGTCGCCCGGATTCAGGCCGGCCTGCACATCCACCATGCCGCCGGCCACCGCACCCAGGCGCACGAGCCGGAAGTGAGCAAGACCCTTTTCGTCGACGACAAACACGCCAATCATGCCCGCGCGATCGACCACTGCACGTTGCGGTATGCGCAGTTGCGGCGAGCTCCCAACGGCAAAGCCCACGCGCACAAAGCGCCCGCTCTCCAATCCGCTGGTGGCCGGCAGGTCGATTTTGACGGTGTGCGTGTGGCTCATGGGGTCGGCCACGGGCACTGCCTGTGCAATGGTTCCGGCAATGGCCTTGTCACCCGCGAAAACCTGCACCGTCTCACCAAGCTTGATGTCGTGGAAAACCGCGCCCGGGACCTGCGTTGCGGCCTGTAACCTGCCTTGACCTTCAATCACCAGGACGGGCCGGCCAGGCGTGGCCAAATCGCCGGCGTTCGCCAGCTTCTGCACGACGACGCCAGAAATGGGGGATGTGACCGAGGCGTAGCGCATTTGGGAACCAGCCGTGTTGTACCCGGCCCTGGCCGCGGCCACCTGCTCCTGGGCGACTTGGTACCGTAGCTGGATCTGCTCCCATTGTTGACGCGGGATAGCCTCCTCCTTGTACAGATTGCCAAAGCGCTCGTAGTCGGCCTTGGCGTTGGCCAGATTGGCCTGTGCCTGCGCAAGCCCGGCACGCGCCTGCGCCACCTGACCCTGGATGTCCGCCGGGTCAACGCGGAACAGCAGTTCGCCGGCCTTGACCGTCTGGCCTTCCTTCACGCGCAGCTCAGCGATGTACCCCATGAGGCGCGATGCGACTTGGACTTGGTTACTTGACACCACGGTGCCCGACAGCAGCGTGAGGTTTTGCTGGCTGCTGGGTGAGAGCGTGGACGTCTCGGCGGCAACCGTCCGCGGCGCTTGGGCGACAGTGGACGGCTGGTCGCTTTGATGGCTGCAGGCAGAGAGCAGTACAACAACTGCAAACAGAAGCGCTGCGGGATTGCGTGCGAGTCCGGGCTGGATGCGCGATGGAACGTGGGTCATGATGTTCTCGACTGAGTTGTCGGCCGTAGGAGGCGGAGGAATTCAGGGTTGGGCGAAAGGCGCTTTCGAACTCGGGCCAACGTGCACCGGGTCGCCGCTCGCAACACCCGGCGGCGCCGCGGTTGCAACCTCCACGCTGTCGAGCGTGAGCTTCCCCAGCGCCAACAGCAGTGCCGCACGCTCCATGTTGATCTGGTTGCGCGCCAAGAGAAGGTCCGCCCGCGCCTTGTCGATCTGCGCCTGCGCGCCCTGCATCTCGAGCAGGGTGCCAACACCATTGGCGTAGCGCTTGGTCACGATGCGGGCGGCCTCCTCGGTTTGCTGCACCGCAAGCTCGCGCGTGGTGAGCTGGCGCTCGGCATCCATGGCCTTACGGTAGCTATCCTGAATCTGCATGCCGAGTTCATTCTCGGCTGCCTGCAACTTGGCTTGCATTTGCATGCGTGCGGCGACCGCCTCATCCACTCCCTGGCGCGCCACGCCGCCGTCGAACAAGGTCCAGGTCAATTGCGCACCAACGGTGTAACTGTGAGCGTTGAAGCCCAGTGTGGGGTCGTTCGTGTCAAAGCGTGCGAGCGCCCCCACCTGCGGATACAGGTCCGCTCGCGCGACTTCCACCTTGCCGCTGGCCGCGTCGATCTGTTGACGCAGCGCCAGGATCTGCGGGTTGCGCTCCAGCGCCTGGCCGACCCAGACGCCTGGGGTGCCAGCAGGCATGCTCACCTTGACTTCGGGTCCGAGTTCGATCGGCTCGGCAAGCGGCGCCCCGAGCACCACGTGCAGCGCATCCATCGCTTTGGCCTCCATGTCCGCTGCCTGCTGTTTCTGCAACTTCACGTCTTCCAGATGCACTTCAGCCGAAAGCAGGTCACTCTTGATCACCACCCCCTGCTTGTAGAGGTTTTCCACGGTCCGCACCTGACTTTGCGCCGCCTCCAGCGCCTTGGCCGCCACGCCCTGGAAGGCGCGCGCCGTATAAACACCGTCGTAAGCTTGCAGTGTCTGGGCCGTGATTTGCTGTTGCGCCGCTTGGTCGCCCGATTGCGCTGCCAGCAGCATGGCCCGCGCTTGCTGCATATAACCTTGCAGCTTGCCACCCGTGTACAGCGGGATCTGGGCCTCGAGCCGGGTATTGAAATTGTTGACGGCGCCGGGATAGTTAAGGTTGTCGGGTGCAATGTTCAAAGCGCCCGGCAGGGCCGGATTGAACTGGCCGGCACCGAAGTCATTGAACGTTGCCTGGCGCTGCGCCAGCTTGATGCCGAAGACATTGAGCGGGTCGTTGGTGCGGGTAGCACCTGCCGTGGCTGTGATCTTGGGCAGGCGCGCACCTTCGGCTTGGGCCACGCCAGCTTTGGCCTGCGCAATTTGGGACCGCACGGCGAGCAGATCGGGATTCTGCCGCAAGGCAAGATCAACGGCCTGGCGAAAATCCAGGGTCACGGCACTGGCCCAAACGGGCCATGCAGCAACCAGAACCACAACCCCCATTCCAATTCGGCTTTTTGAGCGACGAGCCATTTGGGAACCCCTGTTTGGACGAATCGGCAAACGGACCTGCATTCCAGCCCGCTGCAGCCAGCCTGCTGCATGAGAGCTCTGACCAAGCATAGCCCTCCACGCGAGAGCTAGGTCTGCCGCCATATACTGCCGGTAGTATACAGATACTGCATGGAGTATGCAGGACAGCCAACGTCGTTCATGACTGCTCGGTCGCCAGCCCGGTTGCGGCGCCTCCCCAGGCGCGCCTGCGTCGGCCGACGAAGGTCGCTTCAAGCGCGCTTAAAGCGGCGCTTGTGGTTTGGTCGTGCCGGTGCCGCTTGCCCCAAGCCGCTGCGCCCCCTGCTTCAAAGCACGGTCAACAAAAGCCTGATAAAAGTCGGACTCTCCTGCCCCCACCAACCGATCCGCAACCTCTTGACCTTCGGGGCCGAAGAACAGCACGGTGGGAGCCAAACTCACCTTGTAATGCTGTGCCAGTGCTTTGCCGGTGGTCGCCTTGCCGCGGAAATCGAGCAAACGGTAGTCCGGCTCCATCTCAACTTGCAACACGACGTACCCATCCTTTGCCAACCATTGGTAGGTGCTTTTGCGCAGACGCTCACAGTAAGTGCACCCCGGCAGACTGAACATGACGACCAGAGGCTGGTGCTGCGCCGCGGTGCGCGCGACGCTTGCCTGCAAATCGCGTGCAGGGGCCAGGGGCGTGTCACCGCGTGACACGCCGGCCATCGAGAGCGACAGGCCGATTGTGGCCACCGTACCAAACAGCAAAGCGCGCAGGCGCCCGCGCAAGCCGGCGGCCGTGGAACGTGGTGCATTGAAATACGAGTGCAGCATGGCAATACCTCCGGCCGTGTCGATGCACGCATACACGGATAATGCTTCTATGCTAAATCCCTTTCGACACCCCGCACGACTTTGTGGCTGGCACAACCTTGTCGTGCTTCTGATCGCCGCAAGCAGCCTGGCTGCTTGTTCGCCAGCCCTCGATTGGCGCGACATTCGGCCCAAGGACATCGACATTTTGCTCACGTTCCCTTGCAAGCCGCAGCAGATCGCCCAGAATGTGCAGCTGGCCGGCAAAATCGTGCGGATGAGCATGACGGGTTGTGCCACGGATGGCATGACCTTTGCCCTAGCGCACGCGGACATGGGGGATCGCGCACTGGTTGGGCCTGCCATGGCAGCGCTGCACACGGTTGCGCTGCAAAACGTGGCCGGTCGCGTGGTGCACAGCCAACCCGCCGGGGTGGTGCACGCAGCGCACGACCTGCCCGACGCACTGGACCTGGAGATCGCGGGCAAATCGCCCAGCGGAAAGCCCTTGCGCGAACGCGTGGTGCTTTTTGCGCAGGGCACCCAAGTGTTCCAGATCACAACCTTCGCGCAGACCTCGCGCTATCGGGCCGACGCGGCGCAGACCTTTTCCAGCTCAGTCCGATTGCCCGCTCCAGGCTGACCCCGTCGGCCCAAGTGGATGTTGCAATGCAGCTAAACTGCCGCAACAAGCAAACAGGAGTTGCCCTGCATGCCCGGGATTCTCATCATCGCCCACACCCCGCTAGCCAGCGCCCTGCGTGACTGCGCGGCGCACGTGTACGCAAGCTGCCCCATCGGGCTGGAGGCGATCGACGTTCCCGCCGACGCGTCACCCGGAGCCATGCTGGCGCAAGCCAAGTTGGCGCTTGAACGTGTCGCCAGAGATGGTGCAGCGCTGGTGCTCGTGGATGCTGCCGGCGCAACCCCCTGCAACCTCGCCCAACGCCTTGCCGCCGCGCCGGGCACGTCTGCCGTACGGGTGGTGTCTGGCGTGAACCTGCCGATGCTGCTGCGCACCGTGTGCTACCAAAAGGAACCCCTGGATGCGCTGGTCACGCGCGCCCTGGACGGCGGGCAGCGCGGCATCACGGAGTTGAACCTCGACGGGGTGCCCGAGGCCCCAAGATGTTGAAGCGCGAGTTGATCATTGCCAACAAGCTGGGGCTGCATGCCCGGGCATCCGCCAAGCTCACCAAGCTCGCCTCAGAATTCGCCAGTGACGTTTGGCTGAGCAAAGGGTCGCGGCGCGTCAACGCCAAGAGCATCATGGGCGTGATGATGCTTGCAGCGGGCCAAGGGTCAAAGATCGCTGTTGAAGCCGATGGGGACGACGCACAGCAGGCGCTGGACCAAATCGCGCTTTTGGTCGACGACAAGTTTGGCGAGGGCGAATAGCCGGTGACCGCAGGGCACTAATTGCGCTTCTGAGGCTCTCGTAGCCGACCGCAGGTGCCGCTGCAACATTTCCACACACGCGTGGCAAACGCCTGCAAAACTCGGCGTGCATGATGCGGTGCATTGTCCCTTCGAGGGACGCACATGGAAAGATGATCATGTCCCAGAATGCCCCGACCTTCACGCTGCGCAAATATGCTGCCCCCTGGCGAATTGTGGGCGCGTTCGCGCTTGGGCTGTGCCTGCAGGAAGGCACAGCAATGGCGCAGAATACCCCTTCACCGCCGGAGGCGGCTACGGTGAGCCCCGCCGTCCCGTCGACAAGCACAGGCGTGATCAGGTGCCACTGGAGGGGACACGGCGTTGGCCCCCGCATGCAGGCTCTGCTGCACCGCGTGCACGCCACACCGGAACAACGGGAGCGCATCCGCGGGCTGCGGAACACCATGATGGAAAACAATCGACCGCTGATGCAGCAGATGCGCACGGTAAGGGGCGACCGCATGCGGCTTCTGGCCGCCCCCACCATCGACCGCGGCGCGCTGGAAACCATGCGCGGCAAGCAAATGCGCCTGTCCGACGAATTGTCCAAGAACATAAACCAGATGCAGTACGAGATTGCCGAGGTTCTCACCCCGGCGCAGCGTCAAGAGATCTATCGGCTGATTGACGAGCGCCAGCAACACTGCAAAAAGAATGGTGGCTATGGTCCGATGCGCCGTGGCGCTGGTTACCGGCAATAATCTCACACAGGTGCGCTCTGCGCCAAAGATGGCAAGCCAATGAACCCCCGCGTTCTGCTGATTGAAGACGATACCCGGCTCGGCCAGATGGTGGACGACTACCTCAGCGGCGCGGGCTGGCAAGTGCAGCGCGCTGCGACCTTGGCCCAGGCGCAGGCCGCGCTGCACCTGGGCGACGCGGTGGGTCACGGTCCTGGCTTCGATGCCATCGTGCTCGACCTCATGCTTCCCGATGGCGATGGGCTGGACTTCTGTCGAGACCTGCGTGCCGCGGGGAGCGATCTGCCCGTGCTCATGCTCACGGCGCGCGGAGATCCGCTAGACCGTGTGATTGGCCTGGAGCTCGGCGCTGATGACTACCTGCCCAAGCCGTTTGAGCCGCGCGAGTTGAAAGCCCGACTTCGCGCCATCGTGCGACGGCGTCAAGGTGCAGTGGAAACCTCGCAAGTGTTGAGATTTGGCAAACTGGAGGTGGATCCAGCCGCACGGCAGGTTCGGATCGACGGCGAGGTGCGGCCGCTCACCGGCTACCAGTTTGACCTGCTGCTTGCGCTGGCGCGCCATCCCGGACGCGTACTCTCGCGTGACTTCCTTCTCGACGCCGTGAAGACGAGCGACGCGCAGGATGTCTACGACCGCTCCATCGATGTGCACATCAGCCGCATTCGCGCAGCGCTCGAAGATGACCCGCGGCACCCGCGCCGCATTCTCACCCTGCGCGGTGCCGGTTATGTGTTCGCGCGCAGCCAGGATGTGGCGTAACGCTGCGTGCAAGATGCGCAGCCCGGCTTCAACCCCCTCGGCCCGCAAGGCTACCAAGTTGAGTCTGATGCAGCAAGACCAAAGCCAAGCGGCGAGCGCGCCGGCTGGTTTCGCTGTGCGCATGCCGCTGTGGGCGCGCATCGGTCTGGCTCTCGCGCTGGCGCTTCTGGTGCAGGCCTTGGTGTCGGCCATGGTGATGCACTGGCTGTTCTTTTCCGATCCCCAGGAGGTGGCGCTGCGGCATGAAATGTTTCGCGCGTTCATGCATGTTTATGGCATCCAGCCCTCGCCTTGGCGGCGACTGCTGCTGTCACCCCTGACCACGACCGTGCTCACGGCTGTCGTCGTCGGCGCCGTCACGTTCCCTCTGATGCGCCACCTCACGCGCAGGCTGCAACGCCTGCAACGCGGTGTGCAAGCGCTGGGCAACCTGGACCTGGGCGCGCGCATCCCTGTTGAAGGGCGCGATGAGGTTGCCGCCTTGGCGGTGGCGTTCAACCAAGCTGCCGGGCGCATCGAGACACTGGTGAACAGCCACAAATCTCTGCTTGCCTACACGTCGCATGAACTGCGCACTCCGCTTGCGCGTTTGAGCATGGCGCTGGAAACCCTGGGTCAGCCCGCGCTACACGACACGGCGCGTGAAGCCGCCTTCGATGAGGCCCGCCGCGATCTTGCCGAACTGGATGAACTTATCGGCACCATCCTCCTTTTCAGCAGGCTCGATGCCGCAGGCACGCGCGCGCTTGATGTGCGGGAGGTGGACGTGCTGGCTGTGGCCGCCGAGGAAGCGGCGCGGGAGAATATCGAGGTGCAGGGCGACTGGGTGCGGATCCAGGGCGATGAACGCCTCCTGCGCCACGCAATCCGCAACCTGCTGGATAACGCCCGCAAGCACGCGCCCGGGCACTTGGCCGAATTGACCGTGCAGCTCACAGCGCGTGGGGCACGCGTGACTGTCTGCGACCGTGGTCCGGGTGTGCCGCTGGCCGAGGTCGAGCGCATATTCGAGCCGTTCATTCGCCTCCACGGCCGCGGGGATGGCAGCGGCCTGGGTCTACCCCTCGTGCGACGCATTGCGCGGCTGCATGGTGGCGATGCGTACTATGAGCCAAATCCAAAAGGCGGCGCCTGCTTTGTGCTCGACGTGGCCAGCTTGGACCCCGCCCTGCGCCCCTAAAATTGTGCCGGCGTAAACGCGCCGTTCCGCGCGGCATCTACCATTGCGCCATGGCACTGCAAATCTTCGGTATTCCGGTTTCTCGGGGCATCGCCGTCGGGCGAGCGGTGCTGATGTCCTCGGCGCGTCTGGACGTTGCACATTATTTTGTCGACCCCGGCCACGAAGAGCAGGAAGTCAATCGCTTGCGCGCGGCGCGCCAGGCCATACGCGCTGAATTGGACGCACTGCAACTGGAGTTGCCGAGTGACGCCCCACCCGAACTCAGCGCCTTCATCGACGTGCACAAGATGCTGCTGGACGATCCGCAGATTGGCCGGGAAACGGCCACCTGGATCCGCAAGCGGCGTTACAACGCCGAGTGGGCGCTAACCGCGCAACTGGAAGTGATTGGGCGCAGCTTCGACGAGATGGACGACGCATACCTGCGCGAGCGCAAGGCCGACGTGGAGCAAGTCGTCGAGCGTTTGCTGCGTGCGCTGCGCGGCACCGGCGGCATGGCCCGCGGCACTGCCGGAGACGAAGACCTGGTGCTGGTGGCCCACGATATCGCCCCCGCCGACATGATGCAGTTCAAGCAGGGCGTATTCCGCGGGTTCGTCACCGATGTGGGCGGCAAGACCTCGCACACCGCCATCGTCGCGCGCAGTCTGGACATCCCGGCCGTGGTCGGCGCGCGTGAGGCCAGTCGCCTCATCCGTCAGGATGACTGGATCATCATCGATGGCGACAGCGGCCTGCTCATCGTCGACCCCTCGCCCATCATTCTCGAGGACTACCGCGTGCGCAAGCAGGAGTCCGAACTCGGCCGCCAGCGCCTCACGCGTCTGAAGAATACGCCGGCACGCACGTTGGACGGACAGATGGTGGAACTGCTCGCAAACATCGAGCTGCCCGATGATTGCGAAACGGCGCTCGCTGCGGGCGCTGCTGGAATTGGCTTGTTCCGGACCGAGTATCTGTTCATGAACCGCGCCCACGACCTGCCCGGCGAGGACGAACAGTATGAAGCCTACCGCCGCGTGGTGCAGGGCATGAACGGGCGTCCGGTCACCATACGCACGATCGACATCGGAGCTGACAAGCCCCTTGACGCCGAGGCGAACTACCGGGACGGCGAGTTTACCCACCTCAACCCTGCACTCGGCTTGCGCGCGATACGCTACAGCCTGTCCGACCCCGCCATGTTTCGGGTGCAGTTGCGTGCGCTGCTGCGTGCCGCAACCCATGGACCGCTGCGCATTCTCATCCCCATGCTGGCGCACGCCACCGAGGTTCACCAGACATTCATTCAGCTCGACATGGCCCGCGCCGAACTGGCGGCATCGAGTCGGCCGCACGGCGTGCCCGAGACCGGTGCCATGATCGAAGTGCCTGGCGCGGTGCTCATGTTGCCCCTGTTCCTCAAACACTTCGACTTCATCTCGGTCGGCACGAACGATTTAGTGCAATACACGCTGGCCATCGACCGTGCCGATGAGAGCGTGGCCGGCCTATACGATCCGCTGCATCCGGCCGTGCTGCAACTGTTGGCCCAGACCATTGCCCAAGCGCACGCGGCCGAGAGCTGGAAGGGACGTGCCGTCCACGTCAGCGTATGCGGGGAAATGGCGGGCGACCCAGCTCTCACCCGCTTGTTGCTGGGACTCGGCCTGCGGAGTTTTTCCATGCACCCGGCACAACTGCTGAGCGTCAAGCAAGAGGTGCTGCGCGCCGATTGCGCCAAGCTTGCCCCTTTGGCACGAGCCGTACTGGCCGAATACGAGCCCGAGGGCCAACAACGCGCACTTGCCGCGCTCATGAACTGAGGGCGGCAGCGCCGACCACGCCGCGCGCGGCACTTCACCTTTTCCGCCATGACCGAATCATCTTCTGCATCGCCGCGCCAAGGGCAGGCGCTACAACGGCCTTCCCGGCGCCGGTTTTTGCGCTGTGGCCTGTGCGGGTTTTCCTTGTTCCTGGGCGTCCAAGCGGACACCCGCGCAGCGGAGGATGAATCGATCGCAAGCCTACCGGCGTTGGGCGATGCGGCGCAAGGCTTGCTGTCGCCCGCCGTGGAAACCCGGCTCGGCCAGCGCATCATGTCGGAGATACGCCAGCAACCTCAATACCTTCACGACGTCCTATTGCGCGACTACCTCCAGGGCATCGTCGAACGGCTCACCCCGGCTGCCGACGCGGCCGCAGAGCCTGCTGCCCCGCACCACTTTGGCGTGTTCCTGCTGCGTGACGCCACCTTCAACGCCTTCGCTCTTCCCGGGGCAAGATCGGTGTTCACACCGGACTGGTGGTGGACGCGCAAGCCGAGGCGCAGCTGGCCGCGGTCTTCGCGCACGAGCTCTCGCACATCACCCAGCGGCATATCGCGCAGCGATTGGCGCAGGCGAGCACTGGCAACGTTCTGTCCATCGGCTCACTGGTGCTCGCCATCCTGGCCGGCGTCGCCGGCAGCGGACAGGCCGCCGAAGGGCTAGCGCTCGGTGGACAGGCGGCCGCGGTGGACCGCGCATTGCGCTTTTCGCGCAACAACGAGCGCGATGCCGATCGTGTCGGCACCGGGATACTGCGTGCTGCCGGCTATCCTCCCCAAGCAATGGCCAGCATGCTCGAGCGGTTGCAGAACTTGTCGCGTCTGGACAACGCCAGCGTCTTCGCATTCCTGCAAGACCACCCGCTGACAAGTGAACGCATCGCCGACGCACAGGCACGCGGCGGCAACCAGCCCCTCCCCCCAGACCGCAGTCTGCCCTTTTGGTTGATGAATGCGCGCGCCCGCGTGCTGACGTACCAGCGCGCGGACGACCTGCGTCGCCTCGCCGAGCAGCTGGCTCAGCCGTCGCCCGACCGGCCCCAGGACTTTCCAGCTCAGCGGGTCGCTTGGGCCTATGGCGAAGCGCTGGCATGGCTCGACGTCAAGCGGCTGCGCGCGGCGGACGCGGCTCTCGATGAGGCTACACGCCTTGCCGCGAGCTTCAGCGCCCCGGATCGCCTGCCGCTGGATCTGGCGCAAGGCGAGATCCTGCTCGCTCGCTCAAAGCCGCAGGCCGCAGTGGAGCTCGCGCACCGCTTGCGTACAGTGGACGCAACCTCGCGCGCCGTACTCCACCTGCAAGCACGCGCGCTACTCGCCTTGCCCGATAAACATGCAGCACGCGATTTCCTGCGTGAACAGACCGTGCTGCATCCGCGCGACGCGCGGATGTGGACCTGGCTTGCCCAGTCCTACGCTGCCACGGGCGAGTTTGCAGCCCAGCACCGAGCCACTGCCGAGGCGTATGCCCTGCAGGGCAATCTTGAAGCCGCTGTGCTTCAACTCAAGATCGCCCAGCGTACGCCGGGCGCCAACTACTTCGAGGCCTCCATCATTGACGCCCGCCTGGAGGCGCTGCAGCAGCAATTGAAACAGGACAAAAAGCTTGACAAACTTCTTCCGCAATGACGCGATCGCCTGACGCCCTGAACAGCAAGCCCGGCGCAAGCCCTGCTGAGCTCCTGCTGCTGCTCGCGCTTGCCCTTCCTTTCGTCTGGCCCTTCGACCCCGGCCCCACCGCCAAAGCTGGCAGCATGCTGCTTGCGGCAGGGTTATGGAGCTTGGTCGTTCTTGCCATGGCCGCAACAGGCTATGTCCCGCGCCGAGGCGCTGCTGTGTGGGGCTTCGTCGCGCTGGGCGCGGTGCTCGCCGCGCAAACACTGGGCGGCTACCTCGCCTATCCAGGGCAGGGCTGGCTCTCCGTGCTCCTCCTGTTCGGTGCAGCGCTGGTGGCCGGATTGGGCTTGGCTCTGTCGCGCGAGCCTTCCTGGTTGCGAATTGCATCAGCCGCCTTGCTTGCACAGGGGTTGGCGCAGGTGGCGATCGGGCTGGTGCAATTCTGCTTATGGCAGGCGCCTGCGCTCGGCCAATGGTTTAACGCACATGCTCCTTGGTTCTACCAGTTGATCAGCTTCCCCGGCAGTGGCCGGATTTATGGCAACCTGCGCCAACCCAATCATTACGCCACAGCCGTGGCCCTGGGCTACGCGGGGTTGGCCGGGTTGGCCCCGCGGTTGCGTGTACGGCACATCTGGATGGCTAGCGTGCTCATGGCATGGGCGCTTGTCGTCAGTGGCTCGCGCACGGGCACGGTGCATGTGGTCGCGGTCAGTCTACTGGTTCTGTTGGCTGTACCTGGCGCGTGGCGCAGCCCGCAGTGGCGGCCGCTGCTCGCCGCTCCACTCCTGTACGCGGCTTGGTGGTTCGTCCTGCACGAAGCTGACCATTTGGGTCTGATCAGCTATCTGGACGCGGTGACCCGTCAGCTTGACCAACCCGTGAACGCGCGCTCCATCATCTGGCGCAACGCATGGCAGGTTTTCCAGATGCACCCGCTCACCGGCTGGGGCTGGGGTCAAATTGGCTGGGGTCTGGAGCAAACCACATTGGCGGGCCATTTGCATCCCCTGCCGCTCGACAACATTGACAATGCGCACGACCTGATCCTGCAGCTCCTGGCTGAGACCGGGATTGCGGGCACGTTGCCCGTGATGCTGATCGCTGCCGTGTGGGTTTGGAAGGTGGTGCAGCCTTGGCGCGCAGGCACGGCCGGCGCAGCGCGACGCATTGCCCTGCTGCCCGGTTTGATGGCCGCAACCTTCATCGCCATGCACAGTCTGGTCGAATACCCGCTTTGGTATGTTTACTTCCTGCTCACCTTCGCCTTCGTGATGGGGTGGGCCGAAGGCGCTGCGATGCCTGTGCATCTCACGGCGTCGCAACGCAGCCGGGTTCCGCTGGGCGCGCGACGCATGGCGGGTGTTGTTGCCGGTGGATTGGCTTTCCTCCTGGTCATCAAGGCCGGAGCGGACTACGCGCGCACCTCGGATGTGTACGGCGCCGACCCCCGAGCCAGTCTGCAGGCGCGCAAGACGGCGCTACGCGACGACTGGTTTTTCCTGCCGCTGGCACAGTTTGCGCAGGCTGCTGCCGTGCTGCCTGCTCCGGGTGCGAGCCGCAGCGAACTGCTGGCTGACTTGGCCCTTCTCGATCGCTCGTCTCACGCCTGGGGTGACCCGGGTCTGCTCACGCGCCGCATGATTGTGCTGCTGCGCCTCGGCGAAACGGACAAGGCGCTGGAGCTCGCTCGCTATACCGCCCATGCGTTTTGGAGGTACGCCCCCCAGACGGCCATCAACTTCGGCACGCTTGCGGCCGCAAGCGGCCTGCAGGGCGACCCACGGGTGGCGCAAATCCAGGACATCTTGCGTCGCGCGCCTGTTCTGAGACGCATCGTGGTGCCACGGCGGTAGCCGCGCAGCGCTTGCAGGGGTTTTTGCCGCGGCGCAAAATAACGCCTATTGAAGGGCTGTTGCACCCCGCCGGTCGTACGCGTACACAGCCTGGATTCGCGTGCGAACCCACCCCACCACGGAGAGAGTTTTGTTGCCAACTCGCATCAGCCAGGTCCTGGCCAGCCCCGCTTTTCGCGAAGGCGCACGAGATATGCGCGCAGTCGGCCTCGGGGTGAGCGCCTGGGGTCTGGTGACCGGCGTGGCGATGGTCAAATCGGGCCTGAGCGTTGGACTGGCGCTGGTCATCAGCCTGACGGTGTTCGCTGGTAGCGCGCAACTTGCGGCGCTTCCCCTGATCGCAGCGGGGGCCCCATTGCTGCTGGTGCTCGGCGCGGCATTTTGCGTGAATCTTCGCTTTGTTGTCTTCAGTGCGCAGATGCGCCCTTACCTGGAGCGCCTCAGCCTGCGAAGACGGCTCGCCTATGGCTATTTGATCGGCGACGTCAACTTGGTCATGATGCTGCGCCGCCATCCCGTAGCCGACGGAAGCGCCACGCAGACGCAATACTTTCTTGGTGGTGGGTTGACCAACTGGGCGTTTTGGCAGGTGCCGTCGATCGTTGGCATTCTCCTCGCTGACCTGTTTCCGGATTCGTGGGGCGTGGCCTTTGCCGGAACGCTGGCGCTTTTGGCCATCGTGCTGGGGCTGATGGCCAACCGCGCGGTGGCCGGGATCATCATCATGGCTTCGGCACTGAGCACGGCGCTGTTCTGGCTGCCCCTCAAGCTCAACCTTGTGTTGGCCATCTTGCTGGCCCTGATGGTCGGCATGAGCTGGGATGCATGGGCCCAACGGCGCACGGGACTTGCGATCTAACAGGCGCCTCCCATGAGTTTCCTGAACGACACTGCCCTGGTGGTGGGCCTTACCACCGTGACCGTCATCTCGCGCGCGTTGTTTCTGATGCCACACAAGCCGTGGGACCTCCCCTCGCGCCTGCGCTTGGCGCTGCGGTACGCCCCCGCTGCAGCATTGGCGGCTGTGGTCGCGCCCGAGTTGCTGCTACACACCAGCTTGGGGCCCTCCTGGGTGAAGCTGGGTGCTGCGGCCGTCGCGAGCGGCTACTTTCTGTGGCGCCGCGGCATTCTTGGCACAATCCTGACCGGCATGCTGGCCTACTGGGTGTTGATGGGGCTTCAGCGCTGGCTGGGCTGAGTTGGCTCCACGGCTCGGGGCTGCGTCACCATATGCCGTCGCCTAAGCCGCGCTTGGGCGAGTGCGCCACTTTGACGGATGACCCCCGGTTGCTCTGCCGGGCGTCGTCGAGTCCGGCCCCCTGTCTCCCCGGCGATTGGAAACTCTTGTTTCCGGCGCACCCCGTGGGAACGCGCACGAGGGGCGACGGTGATGCCCGCATCTGCGCGTCGGGGATCCTGTGCCCGTCGCGAGCATCCGCTTCGCGTGAGCACTGCGCCGCCACCAAAGCGATTTCGCGCAAGATGGGCGAGGGGTGCCACGAACTGCCCTTGGCGTTACCCACATTGGGCGCCGGGGTCTTGGCTCGTGCGCATCGGAGTGGCGTGCGCCACATCAAAAATTGAGCGCAGCACGTCGGTCTTTTACACGAAACTGACGCGAAGTGGCCCTACACTGCAGAGCATTCATTCACGCCTCCTTCATTCCATGTCCCGCGCTACCAAAATCGTTGCCACCATTGGCCCGGCCAGTTCGTCTCCCGAAGTGCTTGAGCGCATCATCCGCGCCGGCGTGGACGTGGTGCGATTGAACTTCTCACACGGAAAGGCTCAGGACCACATCGATCGTGCGGCGCTGGTCCGCGAGACGGCGACCCGGTGCGGAAGGGAAGTGGCCATCATGGCGGATCTGCAAGGACCGAAAATCCGCGTGGGCAAATTTGAAAACGGCAAAGTTATGCTGGAAAACGGCAAGCGATTCACGCTTGATGCCGAGTGCGAACTGGGCAATCAGGATATCGCGGGCCTCGATTACAAGGATCTTCCTCGCGACGTGAAGCCGGGCGACCGCCTGCTCCTCAATGACGGGCTCATCGTGCTCGCGGTGGACGCGGTCGATGGCTCCAAGATCATCACCACGGTGGTCATCGGCGGAGAGCTGTCGAACAACAAAGGCATCAACAAGCAGGGCGGCGGGCTTTCAGCACCTGCGCTTACGGCGAAGGATATGGAAGACATCCGCACCGCCATGGCCTTCCGGGCTGATTACCTGGCCGTGTCGTTTCCCAAGAACGCCACCGACATGGAACTTGCCCGGCAACTCGCCAACGTCGCCGGGGATCCTCACGGTCACAGGCCAGGGCTCATCGCCAAGATCGAGCGCGCCGAAGCCATTCCGGCGCTGGCTGAGATCTTGCGCGCCTCCGACGGCATCATGGTCGCACGAGGCGACTTGGCCGTCGAAGTCGGCAATGCGGCGGTACCGGCACTACAAAAGCGGATGATCCGGATGGCCCGCGACATGGATCGAGTGGTGATCACGGCAACCCAGATGATGGAGTCGATGATCACCAACGCGGTGCCGACCCGCGCCGAGGTGTCGGATGTTGCCAATGCAGTACTCGATGGCACTGACGCGGTCATGCTCTCGGCCGAGACCGCCGCGGGCAAGTATCCGGTGGAGACTGTGGAGGCCATGGCAAGCATCTGCCTTGAGGCAGAACGTTTTGAAGAGATGAAGCTGGAGCATGACTTCATCGACAAACAGTTCACGCGCATTGACCAGTCCATTGCCATGGCAGCACTCTTCACTGCCCACCATTTGGGCTGCAAAGCCATCGTCGCTCTCACCGAATCCGGGTCGACCGCGCTATGGATGAGCCGCCACCGCGTGCGCATGCCGATTTACGCGCTGTCCCCCAAGGAAGGCTCGGTGCGCCGCATGGCCTTGTACCGCAATGTGCGGCCAGTGCTCATGCATTTTTCGAAAGATCGCGATGAAGCCCTGAAACAGGCGGAGACCCTTTTGGTCAGGAACCGCGCGCTGACCGGGGGGGACAGCTATGCGATCACTTGTGGAGAGCCCATCGGCACCGCCGGCGGTACCAACATGCTCAAGGTCATGCGCGTCGCACGCTGATCGCTGGATGATTCAGAGCCAGGGCGTGGACGACCGCGCTGGCGATGCAGGCTCGGCGTCTTCTCAGGCCGGCAGAATCTGCAGCCGCGTGCCGCCTGCCAGCTCAATGACGTCGCCCGCGGCGAGTACCGCAGGAACGAGTCCAAGCGCTCCACCATTGATGCGCACGCGCTGCTCACCTTCGACTTGGGAGAGTTCGTAACCACGCGGATTGCGCTGGATGGATACCACCATCACGCCATGCTGGCCGAACGTGGTTTGCGGCTTGCTCAGAGCCAACTCGGTACCCGCTGCAGGCCCGCTCACCACGCGGATCTTGAAGGTCGGTAGGCTCGGGTCGTTATATTGCGTGGGGCTGTAGCTGGAGGTCGCCGCGCCACGCGAGTTGCGAAAGCCGGAACTGGCTGCACCGGAGTTGCTGAAGCCAGTCGGGCCAAATCGCGAATTGCCAAAGCGCGAACCTGCGAAGGCCGACGCCTTCGAGTCCGACAGCAGGCGCAGCGTGTACTTGCCAATGTCGAGCGAATCCCCCTCATTAAAGGGCGCTCGCTTGATCGGCTTGCCATTGATGTATGAACCGTTCGTGCTGCCGAGGTCCTGCACCACATAGCCCTCACCCTCACGCAGCAGGACCGCATGCTCGCCGCTGACTGCCAGGTTGTCGATCACCACGTCGTTGTGCGGACGACGCCCCAGCGTAATGCGGTCCTTATTGAGGACCACTTCCTTAAGCACCTTGTCGTCGAGAAAGATGACCAGCTTGGCCATGGCGATTCTGCCTTGTGGTTGGGGTTGGAAGAAAACGTCAGTGGGAAATTACGCCGGGCTACGCTTGTTATGGCAATTATTCGTGGGAATGGTGATTCACCTGAACCATGATGACTGAAATATTATCGCGCCCGCCAGCCAGATTGGCTTCCTGCACAAGCCGTCGCGCCGCAGCCTCGGCGGCCCCATCGTAGTCGTTGAGTATCGTCTGCATCGTGTTGTCGGACAGCATATCGCTCAAACCGTCGGAGCAAAGCAGGATCTGGTCCCCGGGCAAAACCGGGTGCATGGTGATTTCAGGCTCCAGCGCAAGGTCAACACCCAGTGCGCGTGTCACCAGATTTTTCACGGCCTTGCCGCTGGGATCGCCCGCTCGGACAAGGCCCATGTCGATCTGCTCCTGGAGCAACGAGTGATCCTTGGTGATTTGCGACAGGCGCCGCTGTCGCAAAAGATAAGCGCGCGAATCGCCAGCATGTCCCAGCACCACCACATTGCCCGTGAAGGCGGCCACCACGAGCGTCGTTCCCATGCCTGTGTAGCGTGCGTCCTGCTTGGCGGAGCGGTAGATTTGGCTATTTGCGCGGCGGATTGCTTCGCTCATGGCCTGCGACAGATCCATGGCGCTGATGCGTGGATACTCGCCCTTTAATCGCGCCAAATCGGCACAAATCTGCGCCGCTGCCACCCCGCTGGCCACCTCACCGGCCGCGTAGCCGCCCATCCCGTCCGCCAACACTGCGATGCCTGACATCGGATCGCAGGCAATGGCATCCTCATTGTGCTCACGAATCCGGCCCTGGTCAGTGCAACTGACCATTTCCAGTCTTGCAACAGGCGGCGGTGCGGCGATGCGTTCCATGGTCATGCGCCCTCCGCGATCAGCATCCGACCACCGGCTGGCGATGGCGCTCGCGCATCCACCGCCCCACGCCCCATACCAACACCGCGCCCACGGCACCGGCAACTGCCGTTGCATGCTTGGCCCACGTTTGCTGCGTCCACGGCTCAGCCAGAGGGTCCGTGACAACCAGTCCCCCAGCGATCCAACCCAGCAGCATGGCGCCCAACGTGATGATGACAGGGAAACGAGCCATCAACTGGATGACCAACTGGCTGCCCCAGACGATGATGGGCACGCTGAGCGCGAGTCCGAAAATGACCAGGATCAGGCTGTGATCAGAACCCGCGTTCTGGGCCGCCCCGGCGATGGCGATCACGTTATCCAGGCTCATGACGAAATCAGCCACGATCACGGTCTTGACGGCAGACCAAAGCCTGTCTGGCGCATTGACAGCGCCATGCCCGCCATGGTCCTCTTCTTCAGGCTGCATGAGTTTGACACCGATCCAGAGCAGCAGCAGCGCACCCGCGATTTTCAGAAAAGGCAGCCTCAGCAGCGTGAGCGCGAAGAAGATCAGGACCACGCGCAACGCCACCGCGCCCACCGTACCCCAGATGATGGCTTTCCGGCGCTGCAGCGGTGGCAGTTTTCGACTCGCGAGTGCGATGACCACAGCGTTGTCACCACCCAGCAGGATGTCGATGAGGACGATTTGGCCCAGGGCAGCCCAGAAAACGGGAGTGAGAAAGGAATCCAGGGTCAAGGTGAAGCTCCGAATGCTCGCGGTGTGTGCAATGCGCAGGCGTGCGCACGTCACCGCAGCATAGCGGGAGACGACCGCGAACGAGCGGAGACAGGCCGTGTGGCTCTCGCCACTTGTGCGGACTGTGGCAGGATTCAGACGCGCGCCTGCACGCGCGCCCCGAGGTTCCTCAACCCAGTCGCTGCTTGATGAGCTTACCCATTTCCGAAGGATTGCGCGTCACGGTGAAGCCGCAAGCATCCATCACTTCGAGCTTGGCTTCGGCCGTATCGGCACCGCCGGAAATGAGCGCTCCGGCATGGCCCATGCGCTTGCCCGGTGGCGCGGTGACGCCCGCGATGAATCCGACGATGGGCTTGCGCATATGCTCCTTGGCCCATCGTGCGGCTTCGGCCTCGTCCGGTCCTCCGATCTCGCCGATCATGATCACGCCATCGGTATCCGGATCGTCATTGAACAACTTCAGGACGTCGATGTGCTTCAAACCGTTGATCGGATCGCCGCCGATGCCCACGGCGCTGCTCTGCCCCAATCCCAACTCCGTGACCTGACCCACCGCCTCGTAGGTAAGCGTACCGGAGCGCGAGACGACGCCGATGCGGCCCTTGCGGTGGATGTGCCCGGGCATGATCCCGATTTTGATTTCGTCGGGCGTAATGAGGCCCGGACAGTTCGGCCCAAGCAGCAGTGTCGGTTTTCCGCCCTGGGCTTCCCTGGCTCGCATCTTCGCGCGCACTTCCAGCATATCGCGCACCGGAATGCCCTCGGTGATGCAGATGACCAAGTCAAGGCCAGCCTCCACCGCCTCCCAGATGGCCGCGGCAGCGCCAGGGGGAGGGACGTAGATCACGGACACCGTGGCAGCCGTGGCGGCCCGCGCCTCGGCAACGGTTGCGTGAATCGGAATACCTTCGAAGTCTTCTCCAGCCTTCTTGGGGTTGACTCCAGCGACGAAGGCAGCGCGTCCATTTGCATACTCGCGGCACATGCGCGTATGGAACTGGCCTGTCTTTCCCGTGATGCCCTGGGTGATGACCTTGGTGTGTTTGTCGATGAGGATGGACATGAATATGGCTCCGATCGTGGCAAAGGATGCGTCGGCACATTCCGACGGCCCTTTGCCTAAGGGTTTTGTGGCTAGCGCAATGAGCTTGGGGCGGCCTTACGCCATTGCGTGAACAGGGAGAAGACGATCACCATCAAGCCGCTGCTGCAACGACCTTTTCAGCCGCTTCAGCCAGGGTTTCAGCACTGATGATCGGCAGACCTGACGCAGCCAGCATCTGCTTGCCCTGATCCTCATTGGTGCCCTTCATGCGCACCACCAGTGGCACCTTGAGTGACACCGCCTTGCTGGCGGCA